>CACXXH010000062.1 GCA_902771595.1 Fibrobacter succinogenes
GGCTGAGAATAACAGTTTTGCACCCAGCGGAAAGGGCGAACCGTTCTCGGTCGTGATTCCGCCCCCGAACGTTACCGGCGCGCTCCATCTGGGACACGCACTCAACGATACGCTCCAGGACATTTTGGTACGCTACCGCCGCAAGACGGGCCGCGACACGCTGTGGATTCCGGGTACGGACCATGCGGGCATTGCCACGCAGGCAGTCGTCGAAAAGCGCCTTTTCCAGGACGAACACAAGACCCGCCACGACATTGGCCGCGACGCCCTGGTGGAACGCATCTGGAAATGGAAGGACGAATACGAAGCCCGCATCACCCGCCAGCTCAAGAGCCTCGGCGTCAGCTGCGACTGGAGCCGCCAGCGTTTCACGCTCGACCCGGTCTGCGCTAAGGCCGTGCGTCACGCCTTCTTCAACCTGTTCAAGAAGGGCCTCATCTACCGCGGCAAGCGCCTGGTGAACTGGGATACCAAGCTCCAGACCGCCGTCGCCGACGACGAAATCTACTACGAGACCGTGAAGGGCCACTTCTGGACGTTCAAGTATCCTCTGGCCGACGGTTCGGGATTCATCCCCGTCTCTACGACCCGCCCGGAAACGATCATGGGCGATACGGCCCTCGCCGTGCACCCCAACGACGAACGCTACGCGCACTTCATCGGCAAGACCCTGAAGGTGCCGTTCGTTGACCGCGAAATCCCGGTGATTGCCGACGCCATCCTCGTGGACAAGGACTTCGGTACGGGTTCCGTGAAGGTGACTCCGGCCCATGACCCCAACGACTATGCGACGGGTCTGCGTCACAAGCTCCCGATGATCAACATCATGAACGACGACGGCAGCCTGAACGAGAATGCCGGCAAGTTCAAGGGCCTCAAGGGCCAGGCCGCACGCGACGCCGTGGTGGCCGGTCTCGAAGAACTGGGCCTGTTGATCAAGGTGGAAGACCACGAAATGCAGGTGGGTCACTCCGACCGTTCCAAGACTGTTATCGAGCCGTACCTCAGCGACCAGTGGTTCGTGAAGATGGACGTGCTCGCCGAAAACGCGATGAACGCCGTGAAGTCGGGCGAAATCAAGATTATCCCCGAACGCTACGCCAACAAGTACCTCGACTGGCTCGCCGAAAAGCGCGACTGGTGCATCAGCCGTCAGCTCTGGTGGGGCCACCGCATTCCTATTTGGCACACGGACGCTAGCGAAGACGAATTGAAGGCCGCATTTGCGGGCCGCGACGACATCTACTTCTACAAGGCCGAAAACGGCGGCTACCTCGTGTGCAGCCAGGAAGAAGACCTGAAGGAAGACGCAGTTCCGGGTCGCGTGCTCAAGCAGGAAGAAGACGTGCTCGACACGTGGTTCTCCAGTGGCTTGTGGCCGCACTCCACGATGGGCTGGCCGGAAAACACCGACACGCTCAAGCGCTACTACCCCACCAGCGTGCTCGTGACTAGCCGCGACATCATTACGCTGTGGGTCGCCCGCATGGTGCTCTTTAGCCAGGAGAACATGGGCACGGTTCCGTTCCACACGGTGTACATCCACCCGAAGATTCTTGACGGCAATGGCCAGACCATGAGCAAGTCCAAGGGCAACGGCGTGGACCCGATGGATATCGAAGAGAAGTACGGCACCGACGCTCTGCGCTTTGTGATGGCAAGCCTCTGCACCGACAACCAGGACGTGCGCCTGCCGGTGAAGAAGGAAAAGCAGCCGGATGGCCGCGAAATCAACACCAGCGAAAAGTTCGAAATCGGCCGTAACTTCAGCAACAAGCTGTGGAACGCCTGCCGCTTCCTTTACCCGCAGCTCGAACAGGCTGGCGCTCTCTCCGCCGAACTTCCGATGGACAAGAACTTGTTCGCCCTGGAAGACAAGTGGATTTTGAGCCGCCTGCAGACGACCATCAAGGACGCCACCCGCATGCTCGAAGAATACCACTTCGCCGAACTCGCCGGGTTCCTGTACCGCTTCGTGTGGGACGACGTCTGCTCCAGCTACTTGGAAATCAAGAAGGCCGTGATCAACAGCGAAACGCTCACCGCCGAAAAGAAGAACGCAATGGCCATCCTCAGCTACGTGCTGAAGAACGTACTCGACCTGTTGCACCCGGTGATGCCGTTCATTACCGAAGAGCTCAACAGCATCCTGTTCCAGGGCAGCGAAATGGTGATCAGCCGCGCATGGCCCAAGGCCGACGAATCGCTCATCGACGCGAAGATCGAAGCCGCATTCGACCAGGCTTTCGCCGTGGTGGAAAGCGTGCGTGGCGTGCGTGGCCGCTACAACGTGAGCCCCGCTACCAAGCTTAGCGCCGTGGTGAGCGTGGACGACGCCGCAACGGAAGCAAGCGTGAAGGACTGCATGGCAATCATCACCGAGCTTTCGGGTCTCTCTGACCTGAGCGTCGCCGTGAAGGCCGCCAAGCCGAAGTTCAGCGCCAGCGCCGTGGTTCCCGGTGGCGAACTCTACATCCCGCTCGAAGGCATCCTCGACCCGGCTGCAGAAATCGCCCGCCTCGAAAAGGAAATCGAAAAGGCCAAGGCATTCGCCGCCTCGATTGAGAAAAAGCTTTCTAACCAAAAGTTTGTCTCAGGAGCTCCCGAGGCGGTAGTCAACGCTGAACGCACCAAGCTCGCAACGCAGCAGGATATCATTGCTAAGAATGAGGCTGCTCTTAAAGAGTTGAAGTAAATCAAGTCTGGATTGCCGCGCCCCTTCGGGGCTCGCAATGACGTTATTAGAAAGAGGTGCCCCACGCGGAGCACCTCTTTTTGTATTAGCACTTCTTCCTATTAGAACTCAACTACTAAGCCGATACCGACGGGGAAAACCGGCTTATCATTATCAAGCGTTCCATACTCAGCATCGAAATGGGTATAATAGCCGCCATTGCCGGCATAGAACTCAAAGCCCATTTCAAAGTAGGCTCCGAAATGGTTCAGGAACATGTGCTGGTACCCCAAGCCAAAAACCAGTCGCCAGTAATTGATGTCCCTCGTATGCTCGATGAGTTCTGAATTTTCCGAGCCCACATTCGTTATCGTAAAGCCGTTCATTTCACCGGTTATCCATTCCGAAGAATGGTATACATACGGGCCCGTCAAGCCCGTAAAGCGGTAGGCAATCCCGATTCCTCCCATAAAATCGTAGTCGGAGTTGTAGGCAGCCAAATGAACGTTAGCGGAGAGATGTCCGTCCAGCATGGTGTACCCGACACCGACCATTCCCTGAGACGGCCCGAACCCGAGAGAAACACCTATCTGTGCAAAACTAGCCCCAACAAAAAGACAAAGTATTAAGAAAACCTTCTTCATGTATATCCTCCTATCTTATATCAGAATGGTTTTACAACAAAATAGCAAATTTCCCCCAAAAAAAGACGCCCCTAATCACCCCAAAATCGCTTTCCGTCAGATTTTTTTAACAATCCTTCTTTTTATTTATTATTATTTAATCATCACGTTAGGAGAAGAAATCATGAAATTCACCAAATTTCTATTTGCGGGCGCATTTTGCGCAGGCGCCTTAGCCACAAGCCTACACGCAGCGGAATGCAACGTCACCCACCATCAGGGCGGGGGCGGCAGTACCGATGTCTACATGGGGTACCCGGCGACAGCGCTCTACCTTTTCGAAGGAGACTACCTGGACCTTTCCAAGATGAGTCAGCGCGAGCCCGCAGTCAAGAACGCAGCCGGAACCGATACGGCATGGGTTTACAGGTCCGAACTGGATTCCACCATGATCGTAATTGTCACCGAGAAGGTGGTCAAGGTAGCACGAGTTTCCTATTCCGAAGACGAGAGCACGCGCGTCGATTCGCTTTTCACCGTGAAGCACAAAGACGTGTACAAAGATGAGTTCCCGCGCCTGCAGAAGGCGGGAGTTTTCAAGGGTACTGCCGAACAGGCGGATTCCCTGGTGAACCATGTATTTGAACTCTGCGGTAAATTCTATAGCAAAGAATTTGGCTACTCCGGCTGTGTATTCAACCCGCCCGAGCAGAGAGGAAGAAACGGCGGGAAGGACGTTGACATGGTCGACATGCCACTTGCACTTGCAGCCGTTGCCGGCGAATTCACCATCCTTCTCGATACGCTGAATACCTGTCCGGAGCTCAAGTTCCCTGTCGACACCATCATAGACATCGCGACTCCATTCCTGAGACTGCCACAGGCGAATGCAAGCTTCGTGAAACTCGGCCAGAACCGTTACCAGATTGCGGGCATCAAGCCCAACGCCCCGTACAAGGCGTTCAGCCTGAACGGCCAGTTGCTGGAAAGCGGCATTCTCAATGGCGACGTTTATGCAGCACCGGTGCTCCCCATCATCTTGATGCTGAACGACGGGCGTAGCGTTTACCTGAAAGATTAAATCCGGTTATCACTTGCTGCGGACGCTCTTGCGCCAGCGTTCGCGGATCAACTGCAAATCGTGCTGGTACGGATTGCGTTTAAAATCGTCGAACGCCCACGCCGTCGGGTGGAACTCGCCCTTGGCATAGGTAAGAAGCATGTCGAGCCAGACGCCCTCGCCCGCATACAGTTTGAAGGGGCCGCGCTTGTAGCTCGGGAGCACGACCTTGTCCAAATCCATGTAGCCGATATCCACGTTCACGCATCGGTGTTCGGGGCCGGCATCCGCAAAGGCCAGTTCGAATTCGTTGCTCCGGGCCTTCTCGAGCGCAATGGTTTCTGCGGGAATGCATTTTTCGAAAGATAGCACACCGCGATATAAACCGGCACCCATTTCGGGTTCATAATAATCCGTCTTGTCGAACGCAAAAAGTTTGCCCTTGTGGCGTATCGCCCCCCAGGTTTCCTCAAGTTTTTCGAGAAGCGCCGCATCCCATTCGGGCCCGCGCTGGAGCACGAACGCTATCAACTGTACCGGTTCGCAGAACTGTTTCTTTTCGGCCATAAATCCTCAATCAGTGCGGGAACACCATCAAGTTCTTGCGGACATGCGCAAGCTGCTGTGCGGAAAAGCCGTCCATGCCGTCATCGTTGACCGCAGGGAACATCATATTCCGGGAATCGGGGCATTTAGTCACATCAAACATAGTTTCCGTTGATGCATAGCTAATATGCGCCAGAGGCAACTCAAAGTCCGTAACAGTTCTACCATGCTTTTTCAGCAGGCCGGGGGAGTTCAACAGGCCTTCACAATACGGAGTATCGGTAAAGCCGTCCTCGAAATTTGAGAAGTCCCCATCGACGTTGAAATCAGCACCTGTCGACGTCGTATGCCTGAGCCCCAAAAAATGTCCCGTCTCATGAATCGCTGTCGATACCATCGATTTGGAGGTGAGCCCGGCTTCGCCAGAAGTAGTCTTGTTGTACGCACCGATAACCACAGTGCTGCCATATCCGCCGTACAGATTCCCGCTATACATCAGGGAATACCCGAGCACCCAGTCAATCTCGATGCGATGCACCAGCACGATGTCCAAGGCGGTTTTCAATTTGGGTTCGGGCCACCCGCCTAATTCTCTTACAAAGAAATCTTCGGACGAACGCCCCGCAATCCAATGAACATCGGCAGAGTATTTTGAGCCAAGAGTCGGATGCTCATGGGCATAGCGCACATACAAAGTATCAATAACAATCGAAGTATAGTACTTCCTGAAATTCTCGAGCAACAGCTTGGCGAACCGATTTACATCCATGCCATCTTCATAGAAATCGACACGGCCAGTCACAATCAAGTTGAGGGAAAGCGTATCGGAATAAGGGCCGTTCGCTTCAAGTATCGGCCGTCGCGTTGTCCCCTTGTAATATTCGCCATCAAGCACCAACGTTGACACCCACACGTTTTGGGCATTTTCTTCGCAGCGAAAATCATAAACCAATCGACCTTTTTCTTCGCGCGGTTTTATAGCGCGCACAAACTTCGCCTTGACCTTATTGTCATCGATTTTCGAGCCAAGTCTAAAAAGTTGCAAAGTCGGGTATTCCACAAATGCGGTGTCCTTTTCAAAAGAAAGCGAATAAGATACCTTGGGGTGCACCAGGAGTTGCATGCCGTTTGCAACATAAGACGCCGCAGAATCATTTGCCGCGACATCGTTCGGGTACAGCGCATACGCCACAACCCGTTCAGGCATGAGTTCGGGCTCGCCTTCTTCGGTTCCGAAACATCCCGCAATCGCAAGCAAAAAGGGAATCCACAATATGTAAAAAACTTTTTTAGTCATGTTTTGGCTCATTTTGCGTTTTCAATCGTCTTATAAGTAGAGGCTTCTTTTCCAATAAGGTATAAAATGATACAAAAAATGACAAACCGAAAGCAGGTGTTTTTGCAAAACATCCGCGATTTGACAAACCCGATTGCGGGCAAGCCCGCTTTGGCCGCTTCTTTGGCGGTCATGGCCGTATACGCGAGCCTGGATGCGCCCCTTTATGCGCCCTTTTTGCTTTTTCCAGTCGCTTTTGCCACACATTTTTTCCCGAAAAGCGTCCAGTGGTGCATTCTGGGAGCGCTCGTGACCGCGATTGGGTGCCACAGCCTCATGGGCGGCAAGCGCGATGTCCCTACCACAGGCGACGCCCCTGCAAGCGCTTGCGGGAACATCGAGGCCGTTTTACCTAGAGGGAATGGGACAGCTTTTATAATAGAAATAGGGTACGAGGCCAATGCCGATGCGGGAAAGGAAGGCTCTGCAGGCAAGAAAAGTCTCGCGGGAAAAGAAAGTCTCTCGGGAAAGGAAGGCGCGCCGCTCCGCGTCAGGATAACCGAAAAGCGGGACTTGCCCGAGCTGCCCGAACCCGGAGACAGCATCTGCTTCGAGGCGAAATGGTACCCGGTGAGCGACCCAACCGTACCCGGAGCGTTCAATACCCGCGAGTGGCTAAAGAGCCAGGGGTTCGCGGCCTACGGGAAGTTCGTCCACTGGAATGCATGGAAAGGGAAATGGATACCCGAAAGGAGCTTCTACGAATTCCGCAAGTGGATAAAAGGGCGATTCGAGGAATACCTCGAACCCGCAGAAACGGGACTTTTGCTCGGGCTTTTGGCGGGCGACAGGAGCGGCATTCCCGAGGCGCTCCGGAACGATTTCCAGCGTTCGGGGCTTGTGCACGTGCTTGCCATTAGCGGGTTCCACGTGGTGCTCCTAGCCGGAATGCTCATGGTATTCTTGAAGGCGACAAGGCTCCCCCACAAGGCGGCCAGCATCATAGCGATTATCCTGCTTGCCGTGTACGTGCCGGTGACCGGAGGTTCGCCCGCCGTGCAGCGGGCGGTACTGATGTTCGCCGTACCGCAAATCGGGCTCCTTTTTGAACGCCCCGCCAACACACTAAACAGCTTGGGCGTCGCCCTCCTGTTTATACTCCTGCGCTCGCCCGCGGAACTCTGGAATACGGGCTTCCAGCTTTCAGCCGCTGCCACGGCGGGCATCCTGATAGGCAACGCCTACAATCCCCTGAAGAACCTGCCCGAGTCCTTACAACGTTGTAAGGTATGGAAATTCATCGAAGGTTTCGCGGTTTCGCCCACGTACGTGACCCTCTGCGCGACACTAGCCACCTCGCCCTTCCTGATTCACCACTTCAAGACGCTCTCGCCTTTCGCATGGCTCGGAAACATTGTCGTCGTACCCGCAATTTCGTGGGGCATGCAGGCGGGGCTGTTCGCGCTCCTCTCGCCCATCGACTTCATGCGGGAGACCTTCTGCAATGCGGCAAGTTTCTTCTTGCGCCTCGCCTCCCTCCTTACACGACAGCTCTCGGATTCCGCACAGGCTTCCGTTACCGTCGGCCCCCTCGGGCCGTCCATTCTCCTGCTGCTTTCGTGCCTGTTTCTCGTTTTCCCGCTTTACCGCAAGAACACCGTCGCTCGAATCTTCTGCATTTTTTGCCTGCTCCTCTTTTCGGGCATCTTCTGCTTCCAAGGTTACGAGAGGCTGTTCAGGCCCACATGGAGCATGACCGTCATCGACGTCGGGCAGGGCGACAGCATCCTCCTCCGGACTCCCGGGAACCGCTACATCCTGGTCGACACCGGCGACAACGACAGGACCGACTCCGGCAAGGACATCATCGTGCCGTTCCTGCACCACATCGGCGTGCAACGCCTCGACGCGCTCGTGATAACCCATCCGCACAAGGACCACTTCGGGGGAGCCGCGAGCATACTGCGCATGTTCCCCGTCAAGGAAGTCTGGACGAACGAATGCTCGGGTTCCACGACCGGCTTCGAATGGATGAACGTGCTGGACGAGGCGGGCGAAAGGAAGATTCCCCTGAGGACCATCAGGCGCGGGTTCCTCTGGAAGGAGAACTTCTTCGAGCTGCAGGCCGTACACCCGAAAAAAATTTCGGACGCGGGCAAGGAATGCCGCGACCTGAACGACGGGAGCATCACGTTACGCGCGAGCGGGCTCGGACGTTCGGCGCTTGTCACGGGAGACCTGACCATCGCTGGGGAAAAGGAAATCCTGAAATCGCTCGCCTACATCAAGAGCGACATCCTCAAGCTCGGGCACCACGGGAGCAAGACATCGAGCAGCCCGCAATTCCTCGCCTCCGTCGCCCCGCAGGTAGCCATCATTTCGAGCGGACGCCGGAACAAGTTCCGCCACCCGCACAAGCAGGTGATCGACCGGCTGGATTCGCTTGAAATTCCTTACCTGAATACGGCAAAAAACGGCACCGTGACAGTGACGTTTTCAGAAGATACGCTAGTTGTAGAGACGATGCTATCCCCCTGAACCGCAACGGAAGTCGAGCGTTTTCAGGGAGACACTCTGGTGACGAAAGCGCGGGCTATGCGTTCATGCAGTCGAGGGCCTGCGCATGCAGAAGCCCGTTCGTCGCGATGGCGGAATAACCTTCGTAGATCGGGGCCGTCGGCTTGCCGTCTTCTCCGAAGAGTTCCGTCTTCCCGTCGATGGTACTGAACTTTCCGCCGGCTTCCTTGAACAGGAGCGGGAACGGAGCGATGTCCCAAAGCGACACGACTGGATCCACCATCACTTCGGCGCGGCCCGATGCCACCAGGTAGTAGCCGTAGCAATCTCCCCAACCGCGGTAAAGTTTCGCACCGCGACGGAGTTGCGTAAAGCCATCGCCAAAGCCCTTGTCTTCCATCGTGTTCACCGTGCCCGAAAGCACCGTGGCTTCGTCAAGCGATTCCACCGAGGAGCAGCGGACCGGACGCCCGTCCAAAAAGGCTCCCCCGCCGTTTACCGCCCATACGGCGGTCTTCATTGCGGGAATGCGCACAACGGAACATACGGGAACATCCTTCCGGTAAAGGGCAATCAAAGTTCCGAACAGCGGGACACCGCGCACAAAGGACTTGGTACCGTCAATCGGATCGATGACCCACTGGTATTCCGCCTCGGGGCTTTCGATGCCGAACTCTTCGCCGATTACGCCGAAGCCCGGAGTTTCCTTCGCCCAGAAATTGCGGACGATTTCTTCGGTGCTCTTGTCGGCAATCGTCACCGGAGTATTGTCGGCCTTCCATTCCACACCGAATTCGGTCTGGAAATACTTCAGGATATTGTCCTGCGCCAGTTCCGACGCCTTGAGCGCAATCCCCAGCAATTCCTTGTTGTCGAGCGCCATACTAGCCCTCCGTTTTCCACTTTTTCACAAGTGCAAGCAAGAAAGCGTTCTCTTCGGGTTTCCCTATCGTGACGCGCACGTGTTCGGGCATACCGAAACTCGTAAGGCCACGGATAATCATGCCGTTACTTTCCAAGTAGGAGACGAGTTCCTTCGCGCGTTCACCGATGCGCACGCAAATAAAGTTCGCCTGCGTCGGGAGCACCTTGAAACCGAGGCTCTCGAATTCGCGAGTCAAAACCTTTATGCCCTCGCTGTTCATCGCGCGCGTATTCGCGACGTGTTCTTCGTCGGCAAAACCGGCAATAGCCGCCGCCTGCGCCGCCTGGTTCACATCGAACGGCGGTTTGATTTTCCACATGGCCTTCACGGTCGCTTCGCTAGAAACCGCATACCCAATGCGAAGCCCGGCCAACCCGTAAATCTTGCTGAACGTGCGGTTGATGAACAAGTTCGGGAACTGATCCAATTTCGAAGCCAGGTGCGGGAAGTCTTCCGCCACCGCAAATTCGGCATAGGCTTCGTCCAAGAAGACGAGGACATTCTGCGGCACCTTCTTCAAGAAGTCCACAATCTCGTTTTCGGAATAGTACGTGCCCGTCGGGTTGTTCGGATTGCAGATAAACACCACGCGGGTTTTCGCATTGATAGCCTTCGCAAGTTCATCGAGCGATGTCTTATTTTCGCCTTCGCCCACGCCAACAAATTCAGCTCCGTTCGAGAGCGTCGTGAACTTGTAGACAGAGAATGTCGGCGTAATGCCGATGCAGTTATCGCCCTGGCGGATAAAAGCCTTACCGACCATGTCGATAATCTCGTCGGAGCCGTTACCGATGATAATCTGGCTCGTCTTCACGCCGAATTTCTGGGCTATGGCATCAAGCAGTTTCGGAGCATCGCCACGCGGGTAAAGGTGCAGGCTGTCTGCAATCTTGTGGAACGCCTCGATCGCCTTCGGGGAAGCCCCGAGCGGGTTTTCATTGGATGCAAGTTTTACGACCTTGTCAAGCCCGTAGCGTTCACGGATTTCATCGATGGATTTTCCGGGAACGTAATCAGACAATTTCGAAAGTTCTGGACGCGGTTCAATCATAATCACCTCTTTTCGAGCACAAATCTAGAATAATTGGGAAAGGATTAAGTTAAATTTGTGGTGTATGAATCGATTCGTCGCCCTGTTGCTAGCAGTCCTGTGCGTAAACGCGTTCGCCGTTGACCACATGTGGGACATTCGCTACACGTTCGGGCCCGACACGCGCCCCTCCCCGAAATGGGCCGTCGGTCTCGGAGTGATGAACAACTACGGGACGGACTTCCTCTTCCCGGTAAATTTCACGACGGCGCTTTCCAGGGAATGGAACATCGGCGGAAAGGTGAACGTGCAGACGACAAACAAGTTCGAGCACGTAATCGTCTCGCTCGATATCGGCGGACGCTACCTCATCAACGACAACAATTTCATCGAGCTGGACGCCAATTTCGGCGTGAACCGCAACAACAGCACCGCAGTCGTAGTGACCTTCGGTAACGAGCAGTTCATCTCGAAAAACTTCGCCAACTTCTATGAACTCCGCGCAGGCTTTTTGCAAGGCGTCACCGGAGAAGACGGTTACGTAAAGCTTTCGGGTTCCATAACCCCGACGCTGTACTTCACGAGCTTCTTCCGCACGTTTATCGAAATCAACTTGTCCGGAAGTGTCGGAAACATCAAGGATGACTTCATGATAGACATCATCCCGAAATTCGAACTCGTTCTCGGTTCTTACCGCATCCGCCTGGACTTTGACATCGGCGTGATGCAGGAGAAGAACAACGACGTCCAGACCATCGCGCTCTACGTAATAAAAGCACTGTAGCGGCTACGCCGCAGTGTGTAATGTGAAATGTGTAGTGTGTAATGTGAAATGATTGATTTCTAATCACACATTTCACATCCCACATTCCACATTTTCCTGCTGTTACCTCACCACAAATTTCTCGCCGTCGTAGTCGATGGTTACCGGCTTTGCGGCACTCACTTCGCCAGCGAGAATTGCGTGGCTCAGCGGGCGTTCCACGTTCCTTTCCAGGTAACGCTGGATCGGACGTGCTCCGAATTCCGGTTGGTAAGCGCCATCGGCAATGGCGTCAAGCGCCTTGTCGGTCAGCGTGAGCTGCAAATCCTGACGGGCGGCACGTTCGGCAAGTCCCTTGAATTTCAGTTTCACGATGTCCCTGATCTGCGGCTTGGTGAGGCTCTGGAATACCAGCACTTCGTCCAAGCGGTTCAGGAATTCCGGCCTGAAGAAGCCGCGGAGTTCCGGCTCGATTTCCTTCAGCGTCACGGGCTTCGCATCACCGGCGCGGTTCTGGAAGTGGGCGGCACCCAGGTTCGACGTCATCAAGATCAAGGTATTCTTGAAGTTCACCGTACGGCCCTTGCCATCGGTCAAACGACCGTCGTCAAGCACCTGCAACAGCGTGTTGAACACGTCGGGGTGAGCCTTCTCGATTTCGTCCAGCAGAATCACGCAATACGGATGGGTACGCACGGCTTCGGTCAGCTGGCCGCCTTCTTCGTAGCCCACGTATCCCGGAGGCGCACCGATGAGTCGCGAAACGCTATGCTTTTCCATGTATTCGCTCATGTCGATACGCACGAGTGCGGCTTCACTGTCGAACAGTTCGGTCGAAAGCGCACGGGCGAGTTCCGTCTTGCCAACACCCGTGGGGCCGAGGAACAAGAAGCTACCAATCGGCGCATTCTCGCGGGAGAGTCCACTACGGTTACGCAGTATTGCTTCGGAAACCGCTTCCACGGCTTCGTCCTGGCCAATCACGCGGGCGTGCAGGCGTTCGTCCAAGTGCAACAACTTGGCCTTTTCGCCTTCGCAAAGCTTGGTCACCGGAATTCCGGTCCAGCGGCTCACCACAAGGGCGATGGTCTCTTCCGTCACCTCTTCGCTCAGGTCGCCGTCGCTGGCGGACTTCTTGATTTCTTCCGTCTTCGCGGCGATTTCCTTTTCAAGGTTCACGATCTTGTTGTACTTGAGTTCGGCGGCACGGTTCAAGTCGTAGCGGGCTTCGGCCTGCTCCATCTCGTCCTTCGCCTGCTGCAAGGATTTCTTGAGGCCCTGCAGTTCAGCGTTTTTCGCACGACGTTCTTGCCAACGGTCCTGCATCAGCTTTACAGCCGCATCCGTCGTCGCAAGCTCTTCGCGCAACTCTTTCAGGCGCTTCACGCTGTTGTCGTCGGTTTCCTTCGCCAAGGCCTGCTCCTCGATCTTCATCTGGAGTTCCTTACGCTGCAAGGTATCCAAGGCTTCGGGGACCGTATCCATCTGAGTCTTCACGAGGCTTGCGGCTTCGTCAATCAAGTCGATGGCCTTATCCGGCAAGAAACGGTCGCTGATGTAGCGGTTCGAAAGTTTCACCGCCGCCACAAGCGCGTTGTCGTGCAGACGCACGCCATGGTGCGCATCAAAGCCATCCTTGATGCCACGGAGAATAGAAATCGATTCCTCTTCGCTCGGTTCGTCAACCTGCACGGGCTGGAAACGGCGTTCCAATGCGGAATCCTTCTCGATGTACTTGCGGTATTCCTGCGTGGTCGTCGCACCGATGCAGTGCAGTTCGCCACGGGCCAGTTTCGGCTTGAGCATATTGCCCAAGTCCATGGAGCCCTCGGTCTTGCCTGCACCCACGATGGTGTGGATTTCATCGATGAACAGCAGCGTGTTGCCGTCTTCTTCAAGCGCGTCGAGCACGGCTTTCAAACGTTCCTCGAAATCGCCGCGGTACTTTGCGCCCGCCATCAAGGCAGACAAATCGAGTGCAAACAGCTTCTTGCCCTTCAGGGCGTCAGGCACATCGCCGCGATAGATTCGCTCGGCGAGGCCTTCGACAATGGCGGTCTTACCCACGCCCGGTTCACCGACCAGGCACGGATTGTTTTTCGTCTTACGGCTCAAAATCAAGATGACGCGGCGGATTTCTTCTTCACGGCCAATCACCGGAGAAAGCTTTCCGTCGGCAGCCATTTCCACAAGCTCACGGCCGTAGAGTTTCAGCGGAGACTGTTCCTCGGCATTGGCGGCACCCGCAAACGGATCCGACAGCCACGTTTCCACGACCTCCACGCTGCCCAGCGCATCTTCAAAAACCTTCGCAAGGCCACGGTCGCCCGAGAACTTCATCAACGCCACGAGCATGTCGCCTGGGGTCACCATGCGGTTCACCTGACGCGCCGCCTGCACCGAGGCACGCAAGATACGGTTCAAGTCGTTATCCGGTTCCACGTCGGGGTTCACACCTTCCATACGCGGAATCTTCTGCACGAACGGTTCCAACTTGCCGCGGAGTTCATTGGTCTTCGCGCCTTTGGATTTATAAAGTTTCTTCAAGGTGGCATCGGGGCCTTCTACAAGCCCGACAGCCAAATGAGCCGCACCCAGGTAGGAATGCGAGCAACGGTCGCGCAGGCTCTGGGCCTTCGCCAAGACTTTTTCTGCATCGTTGTTGAAATCGGACATAGTGTTTTTCCTTTATTTTTTACCGCCATATATATGCAAAGGCCGTGCCAAGGAGTTCAAACGGTCAAAAAAGCCCGAAATCGCCCAAAAACAAAAAAAATGTCGCATTTTATTGCAACATTTTTTCAAAAATAGACGTTTGAACGTTTATTTTGGGAACAATTAGTAGTGTCCACCCAGTTCTTCGCAAGACTTGCCGTTGGCGTTCAGAATCTGGATAGCGTCACCGCTGACCTTCGGCCAAGGGAGCCGGAGTGTAAACACGCGGCTGGTAGTTAGAGCAGGCCTACAGGGCGATAGCGGCAGCAGCCAAGAGAAGTACACCTTTGAGATTCATAAAATTCTCCTTTATAAAAGTGAAGTTAATGATATAAAAATATTTTAAGTTATTTTGTAAACTTTAAAATACACAACAGCGTTTAACAGGCTCAGTCCTGAATTTCTTGCAAGAAATGACATTACGCCCAAAAGGTGTTGTAAAACATTACAATGGAATTTATCTCAAATTTTTTCCCGACCTGTGTTTATAATCTACATTACTACATGTAATCCAAACATCCCATACACCAACAACGGCATCTCCTCGCGAGGTGTCGTTGTGGTTTTATAGGGTCTTGATGAATCGAGGCGGTTACCGTCCGCCAACCAAAATCTGGTCGACCTTGATGGAAGGCTGGCCAACCGTCACAGGAACATGTCCCGAAGAGGCTCCGCATACGCCGGCGGCAACATCCCAGTCGCTTCCGACCATGCTTATGCGAGGCATGATTTCGTGGCCCTTGCCAATCAGCGTGGCACCACGGACAAGTTCACAAATCTTCCCGTCACGAATAACATAACCTTCACCGACGGCAAAGTTGAATTCGCCGGTCGCGGGGTTCACGGAACCGCCAGCCATGCGCGCGGCGTAGAGCCCGTTGTCGACACTCGCAATCATCGATTCGAGCGTATCCTTGCCGGGCGCAATGAACGTATTGCGCATGCGGCTCACGGGCGCATACTTGTAATTTTCGCGACGGGCGCTACCCGTAAGGGCAATACCGACCTCGGCTGCACCCACACGGTCACTCATGTAGGTCTTCAAGATGCCATTTTCGATAAGCACGGTACGCTGGGCCGGAGTGCCTTCGTCATCGTACTTGAGGCTTCCCCACATGCCCTCGATGGTACCGTCGTCAATCGCGGTAAGACAAGGCTGTCCAATCGCCTCGCCAATCTTTCCGCAGAACGGGCTTGCCTTACGGCGCACCGATTCCGTCTCGAGCGGATGCCCGCAGGCCTCGTGGAAAATCACGCCGCCGAATCCGTTCCCCATCACCACGGGCATCTGGCCGCCGGCGATGTAGCCCGCATCGAGCATGCGGAGCACGCGCTCACCGCATTCCGTCGCAAGCGCCTCGGGGGAATAATTCTGGATAAGTTCGTAACCGCCAAGCGCACCCGGAGACTCGTGGGTCGTGAGGCGCTCGCTACCATCGGTCGCGGTCACATTCACGTTCACGCGCAAACGCCCGCGGCTCATTTCCAAATGCAGGCCCTCGCTGTTCATGAGCGTGATGGTGCTGCAGCTGTCCGTGACGCTCGCGCCCACCTGCGCAATCTTCGGGGAGAGCGCACGGGCCGCCTTGTCGGCGCGGAAAAGGAAATCCTGCTTGATGGCCTGCCCCAGCACGCGCGGGTCCTGGTATGCGGCCGGATTGTAGTCGCAGACCCGCTTCTCGGGCGCGAACTCGAAAGGTTTTGCTCCCGCGGTCCCGGGCGCGTTCATGCCGGCGATGCGCCCGAAGGCAAGAGTCTTGACCAACTTCACAAGCGCTTCTTCGCTGTCGTCGCTCGTGAAACCGTACAGGACTTCCGTCCCGTAGAGCAGGCGCACGCCTATGCCGTATTCCGTGCCCGCGGTCGCCGTATCTATCTGGCGGTCCTTGAGCCCGAGACTGGAGCTGCGGGTTTCCTCTTCGAAAATTTCCACAAAGTCGGCACCGGCACTGCGGCCAGCCTCAAAAATCTTTACCGCGGTAGAAGGATTCACGCTACACCTCGCCGTTCATCTTCTTGCGCACCGGGATTCCCGCAGCGAGCATTTCGGACTTGATGCCGGGTACGGTATAATCGCCAAAGTGCACCATCGACGCCACCAGCGCCGCATCGGCAGATGTCTTGCGGAACAAATCCACGATATGGGCCGGAGTCCCGGCGCCACCGCTCGCAATAACGGGCACCTGCACGGCACGCGCCACCTGGTCGGTGATATTCAGTTCGTAACCATTACGGACACCGTCCGTATCGATGGCGTTCAGGCAAATTTCGCCCACGCCCAAATCTTCGGCCTTCTTGGCCCATTCGACGGCATCGATGCCCATGGCCTGCCTGCCGCCGCGGATGTACACCTCATAGCCGCTCTTAAACTTGTCCGAAACGCCCACAAACTTGGCGTCCATACCGAGCACCACGCACTGGCGTCCAAAAGCCTTCGCGCCGTCGGCGATGATTTCGGGATGCAGCACGGCGAGGCTGTTCACGCTCACCTTCTCTGCCCCGGCCAAAAGAGCCTCGTGCATGTCGTCGAGGTTGCGGATTCCGCCACCCACGGCAAACGGGATAAATACGCGCTTGGCGATCTGGCGAATCATCTCCATGTCGCACGGACGGTTTTCGGCACTTGCCGTGATATCGTAGAACACCAGTTCGTCGACACCGTCGGCGCTGTACTGCGCCCCCATCTCCACGGGGTCGCCAATATCAATATTGCCCTTAAACTTGACGCCCTTCGTCACCTTGCGGTTACGGACGTCCAAGCATACAATCAATCGTTTGGTTAGCATACAAAAATCAGGTCTGGATCCCTCGGCCGCACAACTTCGTCGCACGGCTCAGGATAACACGCAGGTTACAGGTTCCGGTCGATGACGCCCTTGACGGTCGCCTTGGGTACAGCACCCACCACGTTGTCGACTTCCACGCCATTCCTGAAGAGCTTCATGTTCGGGATATTCGTAATGCCGAAACGGGCGCAAATGTCCTTCGCACCATCGTCATCCACGTTCATCTTGGCGATGATAGCCTTGCCTTCGTATTCGGCGGCGAGCTCATCCACGATCGGGCCCATCATCATGCACGGACGGCACCAGGTGGCCCAGAAGTCTACGAAGACCAGCTGGCCAGAGGTGATGGCCTTGTCAAAGTTTTCTGCGGTCAGGTGTATAGCAGACATAAGAATCTCCGTTTTTTTCCCTTAAAATAGCAAATTCCCGGGCATCAGTAAAAGAGACGCATCTCGTCAACCCAAAGAGTCGCCCCGACCGTCCCCTTATAGACGTTTCCGAGCGCACTGGAGGCCACAACGACGCGGATATGCGTCACATCGAAAACATCCGGAGAATCGGTCCGGACCATGGAATTGTTGATTCCATCCGAATTCAAAAGTTTATTGTTAAAGACACTGGAATTGAAAATCGGTGACCCTTCCAGGGGTTGCCCGTACTTCAGGGCAAGGCGTATGGTCTTGTAACCCGAGCGTGCCGCATCAGTAATGGAGACCACGTCCGGGTCTTCATCGCTATCGACCGTTGTCGCGCGGTACCAGGCGGAGGCCACCATCGTATTCACGTCGCTGGAACCCCTGTACCGGTTTTTGCCCTCGTTGCTCGTGCGGCTGCGGTTTTCAAGAATCACGTAGAGGTCGCAGGAATCCTTCTTGCCTTCGTACCTCACGTCAAACTCCACAAACTTCGGGCGACCGTAGAACGGCCTTCCAAAGTCAATGAGTTCGTTGCCGTCTGAATAATCCTTCATGTCCAGCGCACCAAACCCCTTGGGATTGAAATAGCCGACAAACATGTTACCGCTCGCGAAGCGTCCCACACCGAGAATTTTCGCATCCTGCGAAACCATCTTGATAATTTGCTCGTCTTCATTCACCGTCAAGGTCGTGGTGACACCAGCCACAGCATCGTTGTTGCCATTGTCCCAGCCGTTGATATCGTTCTTGCCCTTAAAAGCATCCTTCACCCAGTGGTTGAAATCGCTGCCCGGATACTGGTAGCCCGCCTTCACGGTGTAGGTCCGCTCGCCGCCTTCGCTAGAAAGCGTCACCTTGTAGCCACGTGAGAAATCGTAGGACTTACCCTTCTTGATATTCACGGTAGCGCCTTCAGAAACTTTAAGCGACTTAACCGTCAAATCGCGGAGGTCCAAATCAGTCGCATAGTCCATATCCAGGAATACCGTCCCCCGAAGCGGGAACGGACGCCGAGGATTCCGGTTCTTCGCCACTCGCAGAAGAATCACCCCCGGCGCTCGATGAAGAATTCGCCTTCGAAGAGGAACTTTCATCCCCGTCGGAAGGTTCTGAGCCCTTGCTACTGCTCGAATCACCGCTCTTGCCCGAAGATGACGACTTGCCAGATGACGAGGACTTTCCCGAATCCTTCACAGAAGAACTGGATCCGGAATTCTTGCTCGCAGAAGAGTCATCGGAACCTTCTTCCGGTTCTTCATCCTCGCTGCTCGACGATTCCGGCTTCTCCGGAATCTCGAAAACAATCTGCCACAAGTCGGGAATGCCGCTTTCCGAAACGACCACCACATAGATAACAGCGCTCGACGGGATGCGAATCCGGTCGCCTTCACGCAGGCGGTCCTTGGAATACGAGACCTCCTGCGCAAGAGAATCAATAGAAGCGGAATCTTCAGGGAACTCCTTGAACTTGCTCGTAACCAGGTGGAACGTCGCCATGGAGCTTATATCCAGGTTGGCGATAGTCACGGAATCCCACGTATCGAGGCTGTCGGGAATTTCCGCAAGCGAAACAATGACCTTGCGTTCCGACTCGTATATGGCCGGGTTGCCGTCCTGTTCTTCGAAGGCAATTTCGTTCAGTTTCCTGTAATCCGACGTACCGAACGTATCGTAGTCCGCCGTACAGCCTGCAAGCACAAGGATCGAGAACAAGATCGCAAAGCAAACCGGCATGTATCTGCAACCGAGTTTCAATTTCATCACCGTTCTCCTAGTAAATCAGTTTGAAGTTATCCAAAACGAGTGCGGCATTTTCAGCCCCGCGGTACTTGTCTTCATTGCCAGCCGTTCCGCCACATACGTTATGCGCATAGGCCGAAGAAGCGAACATTACGTGAATCGCGACAACGTCCTCGTCACCCGTGCCAAGCGAGAGGCCTTCCGCGACCGGATATCCATCCGTAAGCAACCCGAACGGGTCCTTGCCATAGGAAAGTTTCACCTTGCGGGTAACCAAGTCCGTACTTTCCTCGTCCGAGAAGGCGCCCGTCGCGACCACCTTGCCGTTTTTACCCACGAGCATCACGTACACAAGGCTCTTCTGCGGGTAACCCGAAGACGTATTCGTTTCATGATGATAAGAGTACTTTATTTCAAAAGCAACAGGACGCGCGGTAAACGGTTTACCAAACGACATGTCAAGAGCTATTTTGGAGCAACCCGTCGAAGGAGTACCACCGGTATAATCCTTATCATATATATTGAAAGCAGTCGATCCCGAATAGTCACCCGTGTAATAATACCCACCGGCCATTTTCCAACCATCCCATTCCTGTGAGAGATAGCGCACATCGTAGGTCATCGTGTGAAGTTTGAAATATAACTCATATTCATCTTCTGAGTCTTCATATTCCTTTCGTTGGTTCTGTTGGTAGCCGAAGATAGCCTTCAACCAACCTTTGGGTAGATTCAGCGAATTGTCCCAAACGGTCTTGTAATGATAGATCTGCTGGAAGGGTAGAGCCTTAGCGTAGGTTTTGATATCGCTGGTTATACATTCTAGTTCACCAGTCATTTCGTCACGGTCACCCTCGATGATGCTGGGTGTTTGGTGGAAAATTGTTCCTGTCAGATGAGAATGGCCCCATCGCTCATTCACGCCAAGCATCAGTCGTCCTGCCCGTTCTTTAAATTGTGAACCAGGTACGTAACCATCGTATTTGTTCTTATAGGCGTGGGCCATCTTGTCTGTGAAGCGGGCATCCCATACGAATTGTTTCTGATGGCCTGCAATATTCAACGAGTAGTCGAATAGTCCGTTGTTGGTCTGATACTCAGTTGATACTTGCGCTTTCATTTCACCTTCTGGTAGGGTGGGAGCTCCGTGCAGGATCAGTACACCAGCTATTGCGTCGCTGCCGTACATCAAGCTGGCAGGACCTTTTAGAATTTCTACGGAGTTGACGTTTTGTCCGTCAATCTCGATGCCGTGTTCATCACCCCACTGTTGGCCTTCCTGTCGGATACCCTCGTTCATTACGATAATACGGTTATAGCCTAGTCCGCGGATGATAGGTTTGGAAATGCCGCTACCTGTGGTAATTTGTGAGACACCTGGCTGCTTGGCAATCGCATCGATGATGTTTGTTGAGGTGGTCTGGCGCAGTTCCTTGCCTGAAACAATTGAGATGGGGGCCGTTGAGTTCTTCAACTTAGTATCACCTGTAACACCAGTCACTACCAACTCATTCAGTTTCAGATGCTTGTAGAAGACATCGGTGGAATCGTTCGGGTGTATGTGGTTATGATGATTATGTGGATGTTCATTTTGAGCTGTCACAGTCATGCCTATGCAAAACAATGACAGGATGAAATATAATTTCTTCATTCTGTGTAATATTATAATAATAAATAATGTGTAAAAGTCTCCTGAATCTACAAAAAGATAGGAGGAGCACGGGAAGATTTGTATTGGCTAACCTCGCTACTGTTGAAATCGAAATCGCTTGATAAAGCCAGAATAGTATAATCAAAAGAAATAGGAACCAACAGGTTTGTTGCTGGTGTATAGACAAGATTTGTGAACTGGCAGAGTACACAATTGTCAAGATGATCACCTGCAGCTATGAAATGACCAGAGTGGTGGACGTGATGAGCACACTCTACACAGTCAATTTCCGTGTTCTCCGTTGGCTGATGAAGATGCAGGGCAGACAACAACATCATCGATACGTATATCGATGTCAGTAGCCATGCTGATACAATCCTTTTACCTTGCCTACCCATTTTCGGCTGCAAAATTAAAAAAAAACTAGAATAATCTATGTTATCTTTAGCTTTTTTTGTATCTTTGCAGCAAATTCTTGAAGATATGGCACTGAATCTGAACAAAAACCTCAAGTTGTATTACACCATCGGCGAAGTAGCACAGATGTTTGGACTGAATGAGAGTACGCTCCGTTATTGGGAGCAGGAGTTTCCATCGTTGAGGCCTAAGGTGAGCGGTCCGGCTAAGATTCGTCAGTATCAGGAGAAAGATATTGAGGAGATTCGTGTGATTCATAATCTGGTAA
>CACXXH010000063.1 GCA_902771595.1 Fibrobacter succinogenes
ACGTCACTTAAGAAATGGCACAAGGTCAACATTTCTCTTTTGATTCAAAGGATTTGGTTTGTAATCTTTCGCTAAAGAATCTGCAAGAGCTTTTATTTTATCTGTACTTTTGAGCCTTAGCACCAAATCTAAATTATCCGTGAAACCAGTACAAATTTTGGGCATTCCCACAGCAACATGAAATTTTGCAGGGGCTTTCTGCTTCTCAGAAAAATAAAAATACAGATCGTCCCCTGCACAATCACAGTCACAGGCTCCAAATGGAGCAAAATAGACACTATCAACATCTTGAAGTATCGAATCAATTACAGAACGTGGCAAGACAGCCTCAACTTTCTCATCATCGAAAGAATCAATTACATATAGAATCCTGACCTTATTGTATTCAAACGGAACAGGCTTTGCCGCAAAAGCAAACGCCGCCAAAACAATACACAAAAAAACTTTTTTCATAAGTTTCATATCTCTCCGCACTGTCCGCATTTTTTTTGGTGCATTCCATGAATTTTTTTCAATTCTAAACTTTTGCAATTCTTCATTCATAGGAACATTGGTAAAAATATGAATTATTTCTATCTTTTACCCTATGGACAGAGCACGCCGTCGCAAATTCGGCCAGAACTTTCTGGATGTACCTACCGCACAGATGATTGCGGGAGACTTGCCTGCAGAAGCGGGCGAGCACGTCCTGGAAATCGGCCCCGGCCACGGCGCCCTCACGGAGCACCTGCTCGACCGCGCCGTGGAACTCACTGCCGTCGAAATCGACGAGCAGTGCGTCGAATTCTTGCAGCAGAAATTCCGTGGCCGCGAGAACTTCCATATCGTAAACATCGACTTTCTCAAGTTCGACCTGCAAGCATTCCTCGATGCGCACGAAAAGCCGTGGGTTACAGGCAACCTCCCCTACAACGTGTCGACCGCGATTATCGCGGGTCTCATGCCACGCCTCCACCTCACGAAAGGGTTCATGGGCATGGTCCAGCTGGAAGTCGCCGAACGCATTTGCGCCGCACCCTGCAGCAGCAATTACGGAAGCCTTTCCGTTCTCGTGTCCGCGTTCGCCGACACGCAAATTCTCCGCAAGATCGGACCCGAGCACTTCACGCCTCGTCCGAACGTAGACAGCGCCACGATGCTCCTCACGCCCAAGGAATGCCCGCTCGTCGCTCCCGAAGGCTATTTCGATTTCGTACGCGCCGCCTTCACGCAAAAGCGCAAGACGCTCGCCAATTCCTTCGGGAAGGCGTACGACAAAAAGAAAATCCAGGCAACGATTGAACTTTTGGATTGGCCAATGACTGTCCGCGCCGAAGAACTCAGCCCCGAGCAATTTTTGAATTTCTATAAGGCGTTTAAAGCCGAACCGTAAATCACTGGATTCTTCGTCTAACGACTCAGAATGACGGTTTTCATTATACCGGATCGTTCACTGGCTTCGAATAGTCGCGTTCGCCGAAGAGAGCCGTGCCCACGCGAATCATCGTGGAGCCCTCCTCGATGGCGACTTCCAGGTCGCCAGTCATGCCCATGGAAAGCTGATCGAAGTGGGCAAACGCACCGCCACGAGCCAAGAACTTGTCACGCAATCCACGTAGGAATGCAAAGCATTCGCGGCTGTCTTCTGCGACACCCGTGTTCTTGCCGATGGTCATGAGCCCGCGGAAACGCAAGTGCGAGAAGTTTTCACTCTTGCCGTCATCAGTCGCGGCACCCGCTTTTTCTGCGAGCTGGTTCAGGAACGCTTCGGCTTCGTGCACGTCGAGCCCGCTCTTCGTCTCTTCTTCGCCGGCGTTCACCTGGAAAAGGATATCGAGAATCTTGCCCGCACCATTTTCGCCGGGGAGTGCCGCGCAAACTTTTTCCAGTTTTTCTACGGCCTCGATGCTCGCGATAGAATGGATGCAATCAGCGACAATCGCCGCCTTCTTGAGCTTGTTGCTCTGCACGGGGCCAATCACGTGACAACGCACGCGGCTCCCGTCCTTCGCCATGCGCGGCTCGCTGAACTTGAGTTCGGCCTCCTGCACGCGGTTCTCGCCGAAATCGGTCGCGCCCAAGCTGATTGCATTTTCCACAGCTTCTGCCGGGTGGAACTTGCTCACCCAAACGAGCTTCACCGATTCACGGCTACGGCCCGCAATCTTGCAGGCTTCACCTATCCTTGCTTCGAGAGCTGCAAGGTGCTCGCGCATTTCATCAAGAGTAAATTCCATAGTACTAGTTAGAAGTAGACAGTAGGAAGTGATTAATATTCAAGCAGAAATTAGAAATTTTTCAACCCATCATAAAACCCAAGGCAATGCAATTAAGGTTCCGAACGTAAATACTACTATATAACCGACTAGTAAAAATTTAGGCGATCTTTTCTTGAGGCCGTCACCGCAACAGTAAGTCAAAAGTTCCATATTTAAAAAAGCATACGCCACAATCACCATATTCAACATAACCAAAGCAATCAGTATAATCCACACGATGTTCCCCAATACAGCTGTAACTACTAGTGGACAAAAAGGCGTTGTAGCAAAAAAACATATCAAATATTTACTTTTCTGACGCTTCAAACAAAACAAATACAACAATGAAAGCGGAATTCCAGCAAGGAATGGAAGATATAAACTCGCAGCAAATTCACCTATATAATTAAAGCTATCCATGTTCTCTCTGCCATAGGCGTCATTAATGGCAACTTCTTTTTGATACCAGAACCACGGCAGAGCGAACAGGACCATATTCACCAGCATACAAACAATAACTGGCCATCTCTTCACTACGAATTTTTCATTTTCCTGAGGTGCGGCATCCGCAACAATTTCATTCATACACATTCCTACTGTTAATTATTCTATTCCAAAAACTTCTCTTTCTCGGACCATAATATCGCAAAGAAGGAAAGCAAGAAAAAAACAAGGTAACACGCAAATGGTATAACCCCCAAAAACGGCAATAATACCAACAATACTCCAAAAAGGATAAATCCCGGCAAGAAAGGAACCAATACAATCATAAACAACTTTCTGAAACTAATCGGTTGCTTCCAAAGTTTTCTATATAGCAGCGTCAACGGTGCGCCCAAGGATATCGGTACAAAAAGGAACAAGACTCCCGCCGCAAAAAAATGTGGATTGACATCGACAGAGCTTTTATCCTCTATCGCCAAATATTGCAATTCAAGCGTCCCCCATATGATGGCAAAGACAAGCGCAGGCAAAAAGAAAATAATTATATTCACAATCATGCAGACAGTAACTTTACGTTCATCTAAATCATACAATCGTTTATTCTTATCCATCGGCTATCAAAATACAAAAAAATCCCCGGAGCGCACCGGGGACAATAAATGTAACATGGACCCTATCGCGCTTCGCGCTCCAGGGTGACATTCCAGTTTTTACTTCGTCACTTTCTTCTGCACGAACAAAATTTTCACGATTTCGTCGATGTGCTTGTGCGTGTAGATCTTGAGGCCCTTCTTCGCAGGTGCCGGAAGTTCGTCCACGTCCTTCTTGTTCTGCGCAGGCAGGCGAAGCGTCTTCACGCCGGCCTGGAGAGCAGCAAGCGCCTTCTCGTTTAGCCCGCCAATCGCAAGGCATGCGCCCGTGAGGCTCACCTCGCCGGTAAACGCGATGTCCGGCGGCACAGGGATTCTCGTGAACGCCGAAAGCAGGCAAAGCGTGAGGGCGATACCCGCGGAAGGTCCGTCCTTCGGCACGGCGCCTTCGGGCACGTGGATATGGATGTCCGTCTTTTTCACAATCGCGGGGTCAATGCCAAACAAGTGCAAGCGTTCGCGCACCAAGCTTACCGCAATCTGGGCAGATTCCTTCATCACGTCGCCGAGCTTTCCGGTCATGATGATCGAGCCCTTTCCACTCAAGAGCATGCACTCGATGGGGAGAATCTCGCCGCCCACGCTCGTCCATGCAAGTCCAGTCACCACACCGGGGCGACCGGGAGCCGGCAGCTGACTGTCGAGGAATCTCGGGGCGCCGAGGTATTCCTGCAACTGCTTCTCGGTAACGGCGGGCTTGATTTTCCTGCCCATCACGATTTCCTTCGCACGGTGGCGAACCACGTTCTCGAGGGTGCGTTCCAGTTCGCGCACGCCCGCCTCGCGGGTCCATCCACGCATCACCTCGTTGATGATGCCATCATCGAACGAAACCTGCTCGACATTCTTCACGCCGGTGCGTTCGCAAATGCGCGGCACCAGGTAATTGCTCGCAATCTGCAGTTTCTCGTGCGGGTAGTAACCGGGCAGGCGCACGATTTCAAGACGGTCGCGCAGCGCTTCCGGAATTTCGCTCTCGCTGTTCGCCGTCGCGATAAACAGCACGCGGGAAAGATCGAGGCCCACTTCCATGAAGTGGTCGGTAAAGTCATGGTTCTGTTCCGGGTCAAGAACCTCGAGCATCGCGCTCGCCGGGTCGCCACGGAAGTCGCTCGCCATCTTGTCGATTTCGTCGAGCAAAATAATCGGGTTCATGCACTTGGCACGGCGCAGCGCCTGAATAAAACGCCCAGGCATCGCTCCGATGTAGGTGCGACGGTGCCCGCGGATTTCGGCCTCGTCACGCACGCCGCCAAGCGTAATGCGGACAAAGTTCCTCTGCATCGCATTCGCGATCGATTCCACGAGGGTCGTCTTTCCAACTCCCGGAGGGCCGACGAGGCACAGAATGGGCGAACGCCTCTCGGTTCCCGTAAGCTTCAGGACCGCGATGTATTCCATGATGCGTTCCTTCACCTTGTCGAGCCCAAAATGCTTGGAATCGAGTTCACCCTTCACCTTCTTCATGTTGAGAACGGTGTCGGTGTACACGCCGTAAGGCATCGCCAGGAACCAGTCGATGTAATTGCGGCTCACCGCATATTCCGGCGACGTCGGCTGCATGAGCCTCATGCGCCCGATTTCGTCTTCGAGTTTTTCTTCGATCGCCTGGCTGAAATTCTTCGCCTTGATTTTCTTGAGCAGCTGGTCCGGCTCCGAAGTGCCGACCCCGTCGCCCTCAAGTTCATCTTGCAGCTGGCGGATCTGTTCGGTGATGAACCATTCCTTCTGCTGCTGCGCCATCTTCTGGCGCACATTCTGCTGCACGCGCACGAGCACGTTCTCGTTGTCTTCGGAAACATCCATCAGCGCAAGGAGCTTCGCCGACATCTCGTCGAGCGAGGCCACTTCCAAAAAGCTCTGCTTCTCGGCAAGCGACACCTGCAAAAACGGAATCATCCCGTAATAGGCGTTCAGCTGGTTTTCCATGCCGAAGAAGGCGTCGACCATGCCCTCGGCGATATTCCTCTTTGTCGCATACTCGCGGAAGCGCGTGAGCACATCGTCGAAAAGGGCAGTCTTGTCCTTCCCGTCAATGCGCTGCTTGCGGGGGGAAACCGTCACGTTCAAGAACCCGTCCGCCATCAAAATGGAACGCAGGTCCACGACCTCCTCACCTTCCAGCACGACCTTCACGCAGCCGTTCGGGAACGGCATCACGTTCGACACGTGCGCCATCACGCCCACCGAATACAGGTCGAGCATCGGGTTCTTCAATTCTTCTTCGGACACGTCCCTCTGGGCGACAAGGACAATCTCGTTGTTGTGGCTCTCCGCATATTCCAGCGCGCGCAAAGACATGTCGCGCCCCACCAGAATGCGGCGGGTCGTGCTCGGGAATACGACAGCATCCCTCAGCGGGAGCAACGGAAACGTTTTAGAATAGTCAAAACTCATACGCAATAAAGATAGAAAACACTAAGTGCGGCCCGAAACAGGCCGCACCGCAAAATAATTTCGTGGGCGTCTAACTATGCGACGTTACGCTTCTTTTTCGCAGGTTTCTTGCCGGCGACAGTGATAGGCTTGAGCCCGTTCTTCACCATTTCGGCGGTAATCACGAGCTGCTTCACGTCGGAACCGGGCATCGTGAACATGGCCTGCTGCAGGGTCTTCTCCATCACGGAGCGGAGCCCGCGGGCGCCAGTCTTTCTGCTCATGGTCTCGCGTACGATTTCCTTGAGGGCGTCGTCGGTAAATTCGAGATCGATTCCGTCCATCTTGAAGAGGCTCTTGAACTGCTTCACGAGCGCATTCTTCGGCTGCGTGAGGATGTTCAGGAGCGCCGCCTCGTCGAGTTCCTCGAGCGCGACTGCAATCGGCAAGCGCCCGACGATTTCGGGAATGAGCCCGAACTTGATGAGGTCATCGGGTTCGAGCTGCTTGAACAATTCGCTCAGGGAGTTGTCGGACTCGCTGCGTATGTCGGCGCCGAAACCCATGCCGCCCTTGTTCACGCGCTGGGCGATAATCTTGTCGAGCGTCTCGAAGGCGCCACCGCAAATGAACAGGATGTTCTTCGTGTTCACCTGCACCAGAGCCTGCTCCGGATGCTTGCGTCCGCCCTTCGGGGGCACGGCCGCCACAGTACCTTCCAAAATCTTCAGGAGGCCCTGCTGCACGCCTTCGCCGCTCACGTCACGCGTGATGGAAGGGTTCGCCGTCTTGCGCGCAATCTTGTCGATTTCATCGATGAAGATGATGCCGCGTTCGGCCTTGGCCACATCGTAGTCGGCGGCCTGCAACAGGCGCACGATGATGTTTTCCACGTCTTCACCCACGTAGCCCGCTTCGGTAAGCACCGTCGCGTCGGCGATAGTGAACGGGACATCGAGGAAGCGCGCCATAGTCTGCGCGAGGAGAGTCTTGCCCGAACCGGTGGGGCCCACCAGCAGCAGGTTGGACTTCTCGACTTCCACGTCGTCCTTGGAGTCCGCATGGGCCTGCTTGTAGCGCAGGCGCTTGTAGTGGTTGTAGACCGCGACAGAGAGGGCCGTCTTAGCCTGGTCCTGGCCAATCACGAACTCGTCGAGATGGGCCTTGATTTCGGTCGGGAGCGGGAGCGGCTTCTGCGATGCAGCCTCGGCTGCGGCCTTCTCCTGCATGGAGCGGGACTTGTCCTCTTCGATAATGCGGTAGCACATCGCCACGCAGTCGCTGCAAATCTGGACGCCTGCGCCAGTAATCATCTTCTCGACACGTTCCGCGGGCTTGCCGCAGAAACTGCATGTCACGGTCGGATGGTTTTTCCCGCTACGATACATTAAATTCCCTCTTTACGCGGAACAAAGATTTCGTCAATCACGCCGAACGCCTTGGCGTCTTCCGGACCCATGTAGAAATCGCGGTCGGTCTTCTCGCGCACTTCGTCGATAGGCTTGCCCGTGTGCTTCGCGACAATCTCGGCAAGCGTGTCCTTGGTGCGGATGATTTCCTTCGCGGTAATCTGGATGTCGGTGGACTGCCCGGTGGCAGCGCCCGAGGGCTGGTGCAGCATGATGCGGGAATGCGGGAGCGCATAGCGCTTGCCCTTGGTACCCGCAGCGAGGAGCACGGCCGCCATCGAGGCGCAACTGCCGATGCAGATGGTCGCGATGTTCGGGCGAACATGCTGCATGGTATCGTAAATGGCAAGGCCTGCCGACACGTAACCACCGGGGCTGTTGATGTACAGCGTGATATCCTTTTCCGGGTTCTCGTACTCAAGGAAAATCAGCTGGGCCATGACGTTGTTCGCCACTTCGTCGTTGATGGGCGTGCCCAAGAAGATGATGCGTTCCTTGAGGAGACGGGAATAGATATCGTAGGCGCGTTCACCGCGTCCGGTGGTCTCAATGACGGTAGGGATGATCATTCAGTTAACCTCTTACTTGGATTCTTCAGCAGCCGGACGGATACCCACGATGAAGTCGGCAGCCATCTGAACGCGGAGTTCGTCGCGGAGCTGGTTGATACGGCCGCTCTGACGGAAATGACCCTTGAGGGTTTCGAAATCCACGTGGTAGGCGTTGGCCATCTGCTTCAGGCGTTCGTCCACCTGAGCCTGGGTAGCCTTGAGCTTTTCCTTGGTGGCGACGAAGTCGAGAATGCGGTGCTTCTTGATCTCGCGGATGGCCTCGGGGCCGAGTTCCTTGAGCTGTTCCTCGGTCGGTTCCACCACGTCCTTCTCGCTCTGGGCGTTGCGGTTCATGGACCACTTGATGAGGTCGTACACGCGGGCGTTCGGCACGTCGAACGGGTTGCTTTCGATGAGCTTGTCGATGGCTTCGTTGATGGCCTTGGTCTTGGCGGCGTCAATCTTCTGGTTGGCGAGGCTTTCGGCGAGGTTGTTCTTGAGTTCTTCAACATCCTTCACGCCGATCTGCTTGCAGAATTCTTCGTCGAAGGTGGGCGGAACGACTTCGCGCACGTCCGTGATTTCCACGTTGAACTGGGCGGTCTTGCCGCGGTAACGTTCGTCCTTGTGGTCATCGGGGTACTTGAAGTTGATTTCCTTCTTTTCGCCGGCCTTGACGCCCATGAGGCCCTGGTCAAATCCCGGGCTGGCGGATTCGCCGAGCAGGCTGCGGAATTCCTTGTTTTCGGGGAGTTCCTGCTTTTCGCCGTCAATCACGACTTCGATGTAGTTGCCCACGACGACGTCGCCCTTCCCCGCTTCGCGGTCGACGTGTTCGTCCTTGCTCCACATCTGGGAAAGGCGGTCGAACTCGGCCTGGACTTCTTCTTCGTGCACGGCGGTGTCGGGGACGGTGATGCCCGTGTCGGCATAGCCCTTGATATCAATTTCGGGGTCGACTTCGACTTCGACAGTCATGCTGATGCCGTTTTCCTTGTCTTCCTTGAACTCGGTCACCTTGAGCTGGCCAACGGGGATGATGTTCGCCTTCTTGAGCTCTTCGCCGATAACCTTGTCGACAGTCTCGTTCACGACTTCGTGACGGATGGCGTCGCCGAACTGCTTCAAGACCATGGCCTTCGGAACCATGCCCTGGCGGAAGCCCTTGAGGGCAACCTGCTTCTTGTACTGGGCGAGCTTCTTCTCGAACGGTGCGGCGAGATCGGCTTCGGGGATGGTTACGGAGAGGGTGCGCAGGGTGGCGCTTGTTTCTTTGATTTCAACGGACATTATAGACTCCGATATACTGTTAATATGAAATTCTCTGCGAAAGGAGGGAGTCGAACCCTCACACCGAAGTACCAGATCCTAAGTCTGGCGCGTCTGCCAATTCCGCCACTTTCGCGAACTTGGGAGCAAATTTAGAAAATTTCGCCCAAGACAAAAAGGGAAATCCTGTTCCGCGGGTCTAATTCCGTGAAAGAACCTTGATGTCTTCGCGCGTGATATACTTCGCGAATACTATGTACAGCAGTTCCGCAACCGCGGTTACGCCCATGAGCCACAGGGGGAGCGAGCCTTCCACAAAGAACCAGGCCACCGCGGGCAGCAGCAGCACGTGTATTCCCGCCGTCTTGAAAATATGGCGGCGCATCTCGGGAGGCACGCACAGGAACAGGAACACGAATATTCCCACTTCAGAAAGAATCTTGGCCACAGCCGCACCCGAAACCTGGAACGCGGGAACCAGCAGCAGGTTGGAAGCGATATTCACGACACCCGCCACGATGGCAAGCGCCAGATACCTCTTGCGGGACTGGGAAATCAGCCATTCGCTCCACGGGACGGAATAGAACGAGAGCACCAGCCAGCACGCAAACAAGATAAGGACCTTCGGCGGGTCGAATTCCATATCCACGGGAACTACCACCGAGAAGAACATTTCCGAAAAGCACATGGTGCCGAACAGGAAGGCCGCACTGAGCAGCCCCAACACCTTGTGGGAACAGAACACCAGTTCGCTGCGGGCATCCGTCGCGTTCGCCTCCTTCAGGCGCGCAAGCTGGCGGCGCAGCGGGATACTCAGGCTGCTACCCAGCACAAAGATGAACATCGCGTAGCGGAAGCAGTAATCATAGATGCCCACGGCCGCATTGCCCACAAAATACTTCAGCACGAAGATGTCGAAGTTCTGGTGGAAGAGCAGCAAGGACGAAGAAACGAACAGGATGAGGGAGCCCCTGTAGCAGCTCATGGCGCCGCGCAGTTCCTGCCTGGAGGGCGGGCCGAACCGGAATTCCTTCTTGGGGCCTATAATCCAGAGGACGAACGTGGCGAGGATTTCGGTACCCACGTCGAGAATCACGAAGTTCTCGATGGAAGGCATGCTGACCACGAGCATCACGCCTAGAATCGCAATCTGCCGTACGGTCTGGACCAGCGGTGAATAAGCGGTGTAGCCCTTGCGCGAAAGGAACCAGTCGAAATTGAAGGGCTTCAAGAAGAGTTGCAGGAGGTACGCCTTCAGAATGAACCCGCTCGAGATATCGAACAGGCAGGTAGCACCCGCCGCGAGAACGAACATCGCGAGAATCAGGAACCCGCGGACATACGAGAGTGCGATATAGAACTTGCGGTCCAGTCCCTTGTCGTCGGGACGCTCGATAAGCGCGAGCGACGAAAGCCCGAAATCCAGGACGAAGTTCAGGTAGGTAAGGACAGTGAGGGCGAATGCGATTTCGCCCCAGGAGGCGGCCCCGTAACGGACCAGCGCGATACTCGTGATGGCGAAGCGGATGAGCTTGCTTACGCCCTGGGCCATGCCGTTCATGCCCGCATTCAACAAGAGCGAATTCATCCGCATGGGCTACCTCCCCGCCACCTTGCGGAGCGTATTACGAACAAATTCACGACATTGCCAGAAGCCCCAACGCATGTGGAACAGCGGTGACGGCTTGCGCGGTTTTTTACGCAATGAACCTGGGTCGCGCGGGGTACTGCCAGATGCGCCGCCCGCACTATTTCCCGAGAGGTCCGCGACATTCGCGGGGCTCATGCTGTCCGCGGGTTTCGAGATGCGCTCCAAAAATTCCAGGAGGCGCCTGGCGTTCATCTCCCAGCGGAACCTTCTGTCGACAAACGCGAACATCTTTTCGCCGTCCGCACGCAGGGACTGCGCGGTGGCGCCCGCAATGTAGTCCCGGATTTCCTCGTAGCCCGGGAACACGAACGGGGTCACTTCCGGATGCGCGCACACATTCAACGCGAGCGCGGGCCTGTGCGCAAAACCCGCTTCGGCAAGCGGCAGGTTGAACATCTCACAGCGGGAGAAACTCACCAGCACGTCGCAACCTTCATACAGGCGCGCCATCTCGACCGGATCCTTCACGGCACCCAGCCCGCGAACGCCCGCATCGGCAAGCTTCTTGCAGGTGACCGCATCCCCGCCGCCGACGACGGTGATGTCCACGCGGTCGCCCAAATCTTTTTTCAGGCGGCAGAAGTCGTCCATGCCCTTGCCTTCCCACTCGACTTCGCGGTACCTGCATACGGCCAGAACGTGGACCGGCGGCACCGTCGAGGCGGCACAGTTTTTACCGGAAATGCTGTTCAAACCCGCGGCGGAGTCCTTACCCGCAGAGTCCCGACTGCAATTCGAAAGAGCCTTCGCAAAATGGTCCGCGCCGTTATACAGCACAAAAGCCTTCGGCCACCGGATGTAATCCACCGCATACTTGCTGATGGTCAACACGTAATCGAACGCGGGGTAAATGCGCGAGACCCTTTCCTCAATCATCTGGCGGTGCTGTTCTCGCTCCGCGGGAACGGTCAGCTCCACCGGGATATACCCATGCTCGTAGGCCACGGTGACCGCATTGAGCTTCCAGCCCGCAATCAGCGAAAAGAACTGTTCCGTGCAAGCGACTACCACATCGTAGGCGCCACGCCGCAAACATTCCCGCAGGCCCCTGAAATGCGTCGGCACGCGCACCGCATGCACGCCCTTCGCGACGAGCGACTTATCCAAAAAGCAGGCGTACAAATCCACATGGTGGCCGGCCGCCACAAGCAAGGGCATCTGCGCGGCAAGCACGCGGGTCACCCCGTACTCGCCCACAAAAAAAGTGCTGAGGAACGCGATTCTCATTTCGGCGTCACCTCTTTCGTTTCGGGCAGTTTTGCGTCAGGCTCTCCCTCGTAGCCGCGGAGCGAATAAAGCACGGACATGTACCAGGCGCCCCATACCAGAGACGAGGGGAACAGCGGGAACACGTCGAACATTCCGAGGAACAGCGTGACAATGCCGCCACACAAAAGCGCAAGTCCCAAACCGCTCTTGTAGCGCCAAATACAGCGCAGCAAATAGTACAATCCAATCAGGCAGAACGAGCCCAGCGCAGCGAAGCCCACGAAACCCTGTTCCGAAAGCACGAGCAGGACCACGTTATGCGCATGCCCGAGACGCGGGGTAATTTCCACGATGGGAATCATGGAATACGCGTCGAGCAGCATCTTGTTGCGCACCATGAAATTTCCCGGGCCCACTCCCCACATGGGGTCAGTATGGATAATGTCCAGGGCCGTAGCCCAGGCACCCAGGCGCCCGAGCGAACTCATGTCCAGCTTGCCGCTCAGGAAGGTCATCATGCCCTGCTTCAAGAACAAGTCATCGGGCAAAAGCTGCCACACCACATAGGCGAAAGCGCAAAATGCCGCGAACGATATCGTGAAGTACACCAAAAAGCGCATCACCTGGCGTTCGTACTTCAGGTAAAGCTTGCATATAATCATCAGCACGCCGCAAAGGCCCATGCCCAAAAGCCCCATTCGGGTACCGCTGAAAAGCACCACCACGAGCACGAGCAGCGAACCAATCCCGAGCGTCGCCCACTTGTAATGTCGCTCCAGCAGGCCGTTCACGAGCCAGATGGTCCAGGCCACCACGAGCATCACGGCAAAGTTCGTGGAGCTCAAAGCCGGGCCTTCGATACGCGGCGCCGAGGAGAGCACGCGCTCGATAAACCCCCAGCCGATCATGAAGGCGAGATGCGCATTGAGGATAGTCTGCACCTTCGCCGAATCCCACTTGAACAAGGACGAACCCCAGAAAAACACGAAGCAGACCGCGTTGATATAGAAGAAGATGTACTCAATCGGGAACGGCTTTATAAGCAGCACCAGTCCCATGTGCCCAAGGATAATCGCGACTGCCGCCAGCACAGCCTTGTCCATCCGCAGTTCCCGCCGGTTCAACGCATAAAGCAAAAAGAGGATGACCGCCACCGGGATAAAGTACAGCGTAATCGTCATCCCGTCCAGCTGGAACCAGTGCAGCGAAATAATCATGAGCAAGACGCTGGCTAGCGGCTTGTCCATGATGAATGCGAAAAAGAGGGACCAAAGAAGAAGGCAGAATGCTATCGCTCCGGTATAATTGGTATCCGAGGATACCATAAAGAATCCCGTCACCAGAATGGATGCGATAACAAGCAGTGCCTTCGCTAGCTTCATTTGTACAGGGAGGTCTTTATCTGCAGCAGCTTTTCCCTGACTGGTTCTGAGTTCGGAATCTCGCCCGAGAGGAGGCCACGGAGAATGATGAACAGCAGGGTCAAGGTGAGCGACACGGCAAAGCCCGCGATAGCCCACTTAGCCCTCTTGGGACGTTCCTTCCAGTCCGGCAAGTAAGCGTCCTGGATAATCTGGATAACCGGCTGGGTCTTCAGTATCAAGGCCTCGGTCTCCATGATTTCGATCGAGGCTGCCTCCAGCATGGTCGCATAGAGCTTCAAGTCCGCCTGGCGCTGCTGCTCATACAGCATCTTGGAAACCGCCCAGCCGGAATTGATATACATGGACTTGTCGGAAGGCTTGTAATTCTCGCTGTACGAACCGCGCAGTTCCCTGAACTTCTGTTCCAGCAGCTGGCGCTTCTTCCGCATTTCGTGGGCATCGGCATTGTCCTTTCCGGACATGCGTTCCGAAAGCTTGAAGTTGTTTATCTGTCCTTCGTAGCCGCCCAGGGTGGCAAGCGTCATCTCCATCTGGCTCTTCAGATCCACCAGGTTGTTATCCCTGTAGAACTGCACCAGTTCCTCGCCGATATTCTTCACGGAATCCGTCAGTTCCCTCTGCGACTTCTTGAGATAGTCCAGGGAATACTGGAGGTTCTCCTTCTGGAGCTTCAGGTACTTCTCGTTGGACTGCGCCACCATATACCGAACGATGTCGCGGGCCATCACCTTGTGCTTGGATTCCATTGCGCACGAAATAACGCCGGCCTGGTCCTCGTCAATCTTGATATCCTTGTCGAACTTCTTCAGGAGCAGTTCGTCGGATTCCTTCTTGTACATCGTATCCAGACGGAACTTGTGTATCGTACTGAGCCAAACTTCGCGCCCGGAAAGTATTTCCAGGTACAAATCCGAAGGCTTCATCGCCTTGGCCGAAGAAAGGAAGGACGAAAGCCCCGACGCGCCGGAACCACTCAACGACTTGTACGCCGTGGACAGGGCGGTCATGGGAGAACTGTCGCTCGAGGCTTCAATCTTCAGGCGGATTTCCGTCTTGAAAATCGGGGCCATAATCCACGCCAAAAAGAAGCAAAGCAACGCGATAACGAAGGGTATCACGAAGAACTTCTTCTTTTTCAGGCAGTAGCAAAAGACGTCAAAGTACGACATAGGATTACTTACCAAACTGATAGATGACGATAGCCGTCGAGAACACGCTCAACAGCGATGCGAGGAAGAGGGTGACATCCTTGACCGCTTCGTAAATGGTACGCGGAATCTCGATATAGTCGCCCGGGAGGATTTCGTCGTGGAACGGATCGATGGAGAAACTCTTCCCGTCGCGAATTACGCTCACGCGCTTCCAGGAGCCGGTAATGATGGTGACGCCCGACGCGGCGATGTAATCGATGGCATGGAAGTCCGGATTGTACAGCGCACGGCCCACCGCGGCGACGGCCCCGCCCACGTATACGAAGGGATCCCTGTTCCACAGCTCTATCTTGGTACGGGGTTCGAACACCTTGTCTCGGATTTTCGCGATTTCGTACGTTTCCACCTTGCCGTCGGGAGTGGTCACCTTCGTCCACCTGTTGTCGCCAATCGCGATGGTCTTCATGTTGTCGAGGTATTCACCGAAGGTCCTTCCCTCCACATGAGAAATCGTCTCCGACGCCTTCAGGGTGCTGATGGTAATCGTCTGGTTCGATGTCGCGTAGGGCACGAATACGACGTCGTTGTTCTCGAGCAGCACGTTGATGCTGTCGACGCCTTCCATTTCGTACTTGGTAAAGTCAATGCTCAGCGTATCCTTGTTGCGGATAAGCTTCATGTTCTTCTTGTCGGCAAGCGGCTTGAAGCCATTCACGTAGCCGATCATCGTACTCAGGCGCGTCTGCGGGTCGATGGCGCGGAATCCCGGAGCGTTCACTGCACCGAGCACGGAAACATGCACCCTCCTCATCTTGACAATCTGCACCTGCACGAACCTTTCCTCGTACTTCGTGAGGAGCAGTCCCATGATGGCGGCCTTCGCCTGGCTCAACGGCAGGGAATCCACCTTCACGATGCCGCAGCCGAGAACGGACACGCTGCCTTCGGGCGAAACCTGGACGACGTCCATTCCCTTGGGCAAAAGAATCTCAAAATAGTCACCAGGGCCAACGATATAAGAGGAATCGATGGCGCCTTCCATGTTTATAGGTTCCTGAACCGTGGAGGCTCTCTGGAACTTCGCTTCTTGCGTCTGGAACTGGGGTGCGCTTGAGGCAAAAGACGATTCGCCGGCCAATACCGCAGAAACGGAAAAAGCAAGAATCAAAAACAAAAATCGATGCATATGGAAAAATATACAAAATCGTAAACTTCCAAATTCCGTTGACGGGCAAAGAATTCTGGAAATTTTCACATATAGAAAAACCCGGTCTGTCGACCGGGTCTTCCTAAAGCTTTCGCCTGAATTAAGCGGACTTGCCTTCGCCTTCGACCATGCTCACGGCATCGGACTTGGCGGGTTCGGCAGCCTTCTTTTCCTTCACGACGATCTCGTCTTCGACGAGGCCGATGAGGGCCATTTCGGCGGCGTCACCAGCGCGGTTCGGGCCGAGCTTGATGATGCGAGTGTAACCACCGTTGCGGTTTGCATAGCGCGGGCCGATGGTGGCGAAAAGGTCCTGGAGGACCTTCGGGTCCGTAAGGAAGCGGGCCGCTTCGCGACGAGCGGAGAGGTCACCCTTCTTTGCGTAGGTAATCATGCGGTCCACGTTGGAGCGGACAATCTTAGCCTTGTGGAGCGTAGTGCGCACGTAGCGGGCAGACTGTTCGGCTTCCATGCCCTTGCCAATAATGGAAGTGGTAAGGGCGCGGAGGATGGCACGCTTGTGTTCGGCGTTAACACCGAGTTTCTTGTTCTTTACACCGTGTCTCATTGTTAATCCTTCAAGTAGTCATCGACGTCCATGCCAAAAGAGAGGCCCATGGAGGTCAATACCTCGTTAAGTTCCACCAAGGACTTCCTTCCGAAGTTCTTGTATTTGAGCATATCGTTTTCCTTGTTGCGCACAAGTTCGCCGACGGTATGGATGTTGGCCATACGCAGGCAGTTGCTGGAGCGAACAGAGAGTTCGAGTTCGTCCACGCGGGTGCGCAGGAGCGCCGCAATACGCTGACGTTCTTCATCCATTTCGATTTCTTCGGGGCTCTCGAGGTCGCCTTCGAAGTTGATGAAGATTTCCAGGTGATCGACGAGGAGCTTCGCGGCATAGGCGAGAGCGTCTTCGGGATCAATGGAGCCGTCGGTCGTGATTTCGAGTTCCAGACGGTTGAAATCGGTACGCTGTCCAACGCGGGTATCGCTGATGTGCATCGCAACCTGTTGCACCGGGTTGAAGTTCGCGTCAGTCGCGATAACGCCGATCGGGGCGTCCTTGTCCTTCAATTCGTCGGCACGTACAAAGCCGCGTCCGCAGGAGATCTTCACATCCATGGACAGGGCGGCGTTGCCGTTCAGCGTAGCGATATGAACATCCGGAGTCAGGATGACCACGTTCGGATTGTCCATGAAGTCCTTGGCCGTGACTTCGCCATCACCGGACATATCCAGGTGCAAAGTTTCGTCATGGTCGGAAAGGAGCTTCACGCGGATGCTCTTGAGATTCAGGATGATATCCGTGACATCTTCCTTGACACCCGGAATCGTAGACATTTCCTTATCAACGCCTTCGATTTTCACGGAGACGATTGCCGCACCCTGCAGGGAGGAAAGAAGCACACGGCGGAGCGCGTTACCGAGCGTGATGCCCCAGCCTCTTTCGAGAGCTTCGACAACAAACTTGGCCTTGCGACCGTCTTCGCTAGATTCCACTTTCTGGAAGCTACGCGGCATCTGAAGTGATTTCCACATCATTGGCGATACCTCTTTGGATTAGACTCTTCTCTTCTTTTTAGGACGGCAACCGTTGTGCGGGATACCCGTCACGTCTCGAATAGAGAGGACTTCGAGGCCCGCATTCTTGAGAGCGCGGACGGCGGATTCGCGGCCACCACCGGCACCCTTAACGCGGACGTCCACCTTGCGCATGCCGAGGTCGAAAGCCTTGTGGGCGGCAGTTTCGGCAGCGAGCTGAGCGGCAAACGGAGTGCTCTTGCGGGAGCCCTTGAAGCCGGAGTTACCGGGGGAACCCCAAGCGACGACGTTGCCACGAGCGTCGGTGATAGAGACGATTGTGTTGTTGAAGGTTGCGTTGACGCAGGCGATGCCCTGAATGTCGATACGCTTCTTGCCCTTCTTGACCTTGACATCTTCAGCAGCAGCGGCCGGAGCTTCGGCGGCGGCAGCAGTTTCCTTGATTTCTTCTTCAGCCACGAGGAATCTCCTTACTTCTTCTTGTTAGCCACAGTCTTCTTGGGGCCCTTACGAGTACGGGCGTTGGTGCGGGAACGCTGACCGCGAACGGGCAAGCCCTTGCGGTGGCGGATACCACGGTAGCAACCGATATCCAAGAGACGCTTAATGTTCAGGGTAACTTCCGCGCGGAGCTGACCTTCCACGGAGTATTCGTCTTCGAGGAGATGACGAATCTTACCTTGTTCTTCTTCGGTGAGGTCATCGCACTTCTTGTTCTTGTCGATGCCCAGCTGAGCACAGACCTTGTTTGCGGTGAACAGACCGACACCATAGATTGCCGTGAGACCGTACTCGACAGTCTTGTTCTTCGGCAAATCGACACCAGCTATACGTGCCATACGATCTCCTTATCCCTGCTTCTGCTTGTGACGGGGGTTCTTCGAACAGATGATGCGCAATACACCCTTACGACGGATGATCTTGCAGTTTTCACATCTGGGTTTGGTAAGTGATTCTTCCACGATTGAGGTCGTAGGGAGAAATCTCAACCAACACTTTGTCGTCCGGCAAAATTCGGATGAAATGCCGACGCATCTTTCCTGAAACATGAGCGAGGATCTCGTGACCATTTCCGAGTTGGACACGGAAGAACGCGTTCGGGAGCGCTTCCAGAACGACGCCTTCAACTTGTATGCCTTCTTCCTTAGCCACTAAGATGCCATCCTGCCGCGGATGCGGCCATGCTTCAAGAAACCTTCATAATTCTTGGTATGCAACTGGGCTTCGAGCTGACGAAGCGTATCCAGCGCCACACCGACCACGATAAGTACCGAGGTGCCCCCAATATAGAAACTCATATTGAGCGCGTCTTTCAGGTGAAGCGGTCCGACGCTGATAAAAGCGAGGAACAGCGAGCCCGGAAGAGAAATTCGGGTCAAAATGTGGTCTATGTATTCCGCCGTCTGCTTACCCGGACGCACACCCGGGATAAATCCACCAGACTTCTTCAGGTTTTCGGCAATGTCGTTCGGGTTGTACTGGATTGCCGTGTAGAAGAAGGTGAAGAATATGATAAGCAGCGCGTCAATCACACTGTAAGAAATGTGACCTGGAATGAACGCTGCGGCGAAAGACTGCATCGCAGAGACGTTCGGGAACCACGACGCGATCATGGCCGGAATGAACATGATGCACGAAGCGAAAATCACGGGGATCACGCCAGCGGTATTGACCTTGAAGGGCAAGTAGCTGGACTGGCCGCCCATGACCTTGTTTCCGACAGTCCTACGAGGACTTTGGAGTGGAATGCGACGGTTCGCCTGCTCCACGAAAACGATGAATCCGACAATCGCAATCACAATCGCCAAGATGAAGATCTCGATGGCGAGCGGATGGATGCCTTCCTTCAACATTTCCACTTCGGCAAGGAAAGCTCGCGGGAAGCTTCCGACGATACCGGCGAAGATAATAAGAGAAATACCGTTACCTACACCGTGCGAAGTAATCTGTTCGCCCAGGTACATCACGAAAATCGTACCGGCGGTGAAGGTCAGGGTAGCAAGTAGACGGAAGCCGATGTTACCTGCGCCGGAGGCGAAGTCGTCCGCGAGAGCGGAGACTGCACCGACTTTCAGGTTGGAAAGCCACACAGAAATGCCCCATCCCTGCAAGGCGGCGAGAGCCACCGTAAAGTAACGGGTATACTGGTTCAGCCTGGCGCGGCCTTCTTGGCCTTCCTTCTGGAGCATCTGGATAGCCGGGATCACCGAACCCATCAACTGAATAATGATGGATGCGCTGATGTAAGGCATAATACCCAAGGCGAACACGGTCGCTTTCGCAAACGCACCGCCAGTGAAGGAGTCGTACATGCCGAACAAGTTGTTCGAACTCTTGAAGTATTCCGCGAGGACCGCGGCGTTTACTCCGGGGATAGTGATGTGCGCACCAATGCGGTAGACGACGAGGACGCCGAGCGTAAAGAGCAACTTCTTACGCAGGTCCCCGATCTTGAACGCATTGACGAACGCATCTATGGCTTTCTTGAGAGCTTCCATTAGACGATCTCGACTTTGCCGCCAGCAGCTTCGATAAGGGACTTGGCCTTTTCGCTGATGGCGTTAACCTTGACGTTGATTGCCTTGTCGATAGCACCGAAGGCGAGAACCTTCACGGGCTTTTCGATGTTACGGATGAACCCGAGATCGAAGAGGACCTTGGCGTCGAATTCGGCCACGTTGGCAGAAGCGAGACGCTTGAGGTTCACGATCTGGAATTCGATACCGGCATGCTTGAAACCGCGCTTCGGGATGCGGCGGTGGATAGGCATCTGGCCGCCTTCGAAAGCGACACGACCAGCCTTGGCGCTCTTACGAGCACCAGCACCCTTCTGACCACGGCCAGCGGTGGTGCCCCAACCGGAACCCGGACCGCGGCCGATACGCTTGCGCTTGACGACCTTGGCCTTGCCAGGATTGAGAGTATTGAGTTCCATTATTAGATCTCCTCGACCTTCACCATGTCAGCCACGGCATTGATCATGCCCTGGATGCTGGGGGTCAAATTATGTTCAACAGATTGACCGATCTTGCGGAGACCGAGAGCGGCCACGTTGGCGCGGTGCACCGGAAGGCGGCGGACGGTACCCTTGATCAAAGTAATACGAACTTTCTTCATTGTGTATTACTCCTTAGGCTTCAAAACCACGCAGCTTGGCGCAGTCCTGTTTGTTCATCTGGGACTTCAGGCCTTCCAAGCAAGCGCTGACGACAGTGCTCGGGTTGGAGGAACCGTGAATCTTGGTGAGGATGTTGCGCACACCGGCGAGTTCGAGAACAGCACGGGCGGCAGCACCGGCGATAACGCCAGTACCCGGAGCAGCCGGCATGAGGAGGATGCGGGTAGAACCGCTCTTCACTTCGATGTCGTGCGGGATGGTGCCGTCGAGGAGCTGCACTTCGACAATGTTACGCTGGGCGGCTTCGGTACCCTTACGGATAGCTTCGGAAACTTCCTTAGCCTTGCCGAGGCCAACGCCGACCTTGCCGTTCTTGTTGCCGACGACAACGAGAGCGGAGAAGGACATACGGCGACCGCCCTTGACGGTCTTCGCGCAACGGTTGATGTGTACAACCTTGTCTTCAAATTCAGAAACTTGAGCTTCGCGTTCCAAAGTGTACCTCACTAGAATTTGAGTCCGCCTTCACGAG
>CACXXH010000064.1 GCA_902771595.1 Fibrobacter succinogenes
CGTTGCGAGAGCTTCGCCATCGACGTCTTCGGCGATGATGAGGAGAGACTTGCCCTGCTTTGCCACGTGTTCGAGCATCGGGAGCAAATCCTTCATGGTGGAAATCTTCTTGTCGTACAGGAGAATGTACGGATTTTCGAGGCTGACTTCCATGCTGTCAGTGTTGGTGACAAAGTACGGAGAGAGGTAGCCGCGGTCGAACTGCATACCTTCCACGACGTCGAGCACCGTGTCGGCGGTCTTGGATTCTTCGATGGTGATCACGCCGTCGTTGCCGACCTTTTCCATGGCGTTGGCGAGGAGGTCACCGATTTCCGGGTCGTTGTTCGCAGAGATGGTAGCGACCTGGGCAATGTGTTCCTTGCCGTTGATCTTCACGGCCATCTTGCCGATTTCCTTGATGACGGCGTCAACCGCAGCGTCCATGCCGCGCTTGATGTCCATCGGGTTTGCACCGGCGGCCACGTTCTTCAAGCCTTCGCGAGTGATAGCCTGAGCGAGAACGGTTGCAGTCGTGGTACCGTCACCGGCAGCGTCAGAAGTCTTGTTGGCGACTTCCTTGGCCATCTGGGCGCCGAGATTTTCGTAGGCGTCTTCGAGTTCCACTTCCTTAGCGACAGTCACGCCGTCCTTGGTCACGTTCGGGGCACCGAAGGAGCGGGCGATCATCACGTTACGGCCCTTGGGGCCGAGAGTTACCTTGACAGCGTTGGCGAGCTTGTCCACGCCCTTCATGAGGGATTCGCGAGCCGCCACATCAAACTTGAGTTGCTTTGCCATTTTTGTTTTTCCTTTTTTTATTTAAAACTTTTTGATTAGAGCGTCGCGATGACGTCCGGTTCCTTCACGATGAGGTAGTTTTCGCCATCGACGGTGACTTCGGTGCCGCTGTACTTGCCGTAGAGCACCACGTCGCCCACCTTGACTTCCATCGGGACGATTTCGCCCTTGTCGTTCTTGCGGCCCGGGCCCACGGCCACGACCTTGCCCTGCATGGGCTTTTCCTTGGCGTTATCCGGAATGAAGAGACCCGAGGAGGTCTTCTGTTCGGCTTCGGCCGGCTTGACAACGATTCGATCTGCTAAAGGCTTGATCATTTTACTTTTTCCTTTTTTGCGGACGGCCGCTTTCGCGGGGCCCTTTGTTTAAACCTTGGTCCAAACTGGACTATTTTTGTTCGCCCTTTTAATAGCAAAAGGTGTGCCAAACCCGTTTCGGCACGATTTTTGCACTTATTGGGTAAAACAAGGCGCCAAACAGGCAAATTTTCGCAGGAGAGTGTTTAAAAATAAAACACTCAAACAAAATGTTTCAAAATTAAACGTTTTACCAATATAAAAGTGTCACAATTTTTTGTCCGGTTCTCCGCACTGGGCGCGCAAGTTCACGATATACTCCATCGCCTTGTTCCGCGACTCGACCTTCCCTTGACGGGCAAGCGATTCCGCCTCGCAAATGCGCACGAACCGACGCATCAGTTCAACCGGCGAAATACCGAGGCCCTGCGCCAGCACGCAGAATGTTTGAAACGATGCCACCCGCTTGCCGCTTTCCATCATCGAGATGGACTGACGTGTAAGCCCCGCAGACTTAGACAACTCCGTCTGCGTAACCAGCGTATTGCGCCGTACTCCTATGAGCAATTTCTGAAAAGCCGTCGCGAAGACGGCAGAATCTTTGAAGTCCATTCCCATATGTATAAATTAACAAGTGTAATACAAATTAGTGAAAACTTATGACAACAAAACACGGATTATATTATTTTTTACATATCTAAAAATGTAAAATTCGTGTTTTTCGGGACGTGTTTTCCCAACATTTACAAAACGCGCGCCCGCAAAATTTCCTATCGTTTACCGCATGAAATTTCACCCGGTAAGGCACTTCATCACCATTACGAGACACCGCCACGAAGTCGTGCGCCTGTGCTTCAAAGCAGGCATCGGATTCCAGGGATTCTTCCACGACCTCTCGAAGTACTCGCCCACCGAGTTCCTGCCGGGAGCCCGCTACTACAGCGGCAAGGAATCGCCGAACAACGGGGAACGCCGCGACACGGGAATGAGCCTCGCGTGGATGCACCACAAAGGCAGGAACAAACACCATTTCGAATTCTGGTACGACTACGAGATGGCAAGCAAAAAAATTGTGCCGATGGACATGCCCGACCGCTACATCAAGGAAATGTTCTGCGACCGCATAGCCGCCTCCAAGACGTACAACAAGGAAAGCTACACGCAAGAGTCTCCCCTGCTCTACCTCACGAAGAGCACCGCTAAAGAAAAGATGACGGAGACTACCTACAAGAAGCTCCTCTTCCTGTTGCAGATGCTGGCCGAGAAAGGCGAGAAGGAGACACTGAGGTTTATTCGCCGCTGCAAGGACCTGCCCCTCGCTGAAATCGATGGCAAGCAGTTTCCCTAAAATTCTATATTTACCATGTCGCGGATGGTCGCGGCAAATCACCAGGACGGAAGGACCAATATGGAAATCGGAAAAATCAACCGCGCGCGCGTCGACGCCGTAATGCCCCAGGGCTTCTACCTCGAACTCGAGACCGGCGGCCGCGTGCTGCTCCCGGGCAACAAGAACCAGTTCACGCTCGAAGAGGGCGAGATCATCGACGTGTTCGTCTACATGGATTCCGAGGACCGCCCCATCGCGACTCTCGACAAGCCCTTCGCCCAGGTAGGCGAATTCGCAGTCCTCACCGTGAAGGACGTGAACCGCGTGGGCGCATTCCTGGACTGGGGCCTCAACAAAGACCTTTTCCTCCCCTACAAGCAGCAGCTCGGGGAACTGCGCAAGGGCGACCGCTGCGTCGTCTATATTCTCGAAGACGAGAAGAGCGGGCGTCTCGTGGCGACCGAAAAAATCAAGAGCTTCTTGGACATGGACACGAGTGAACTGCATGTGGGTCAGCGCGTCCAGCTCGCCGCATACGAAGTCACGCCCGATTACGTGGAATGCCTCGTGGACTACCGTTACACCGGAAGGCTGCAGGTGACCCCGGGCATGGACCGCATCTATATCGGCGACACGATGCCGGGATTCATCCAGCGGTTCACTGCCGACGGAAAAATCACCCTGAACCTCACGCCCGTTGGGTACAAGGGAATCATGCAGAGCGACAGCCCGAGCGCCATCATGCACAAGCTCGAGGAAGCCGGCGGATTCTTGCCCTACGGCGACCACAGCGACCCCGAAGCCATTCGCCAGGAATTCGGCATCTCGAAAAAGACCTTCAAGAAGATTATCGGCGGCCTCTTCCGCGACGGAAAAATCGCTATCGAAGAAGACGGCATCCGCGCCATCTAGCGTTCATCTTTCACGAGATAAAGAAAACCCCGGACTATGCCGGGGATAAATCGTTTTGGACAAGAGTCGGCTAGTCCGCTACTCTTCGGAAATATTCACCTCGTCCTTGTTCACGACGCGAATCTCGATGCGGCGGTTCTGCTTGCGGCCCGCCTCGGTGCCGTTGTCCGCCTTCGGGCGACTCGAGCCGTAACCCACGGCCGTCACGCGGTCCTTGGAAATTCCCTTGCGAATCATGTATTCCATCACGCTGTTCGCACGGTCTTCGGAAAGCTTCTGGTTCAGCTGGTCACTGCCTTCGCTGCTCGTGTGTCCTTCAATTTCGACTTTCGCCTTCGCGTTCCTCTTGAGCCCCGCAATGGCGTTGTCGAGCGTGCGGAGAGAGTTCGGAATGAGTTCCGCGCTGCCCGCCTTGAAGTTCACGCCCGTCAGTTCCGCACGCGTATCGTCGAACAGCACCGTAATGCCGCCCGTGCTCGCCGTATGCGACACATAGGGAGTCTCGCCGCATTCATAGGGGCCGGTAAGGCTTTCGCAGAGGATGGTATACGTGTCCTCGCGCGGGATGAGGAAAGCGGTTTCACCGTACATGTCGGTCGTGACCGCAATCTTGTTCTTCGGCTTCCTCTGGCCCACGAAGACGAGCTTCTTCTTGGCCTGGGGAACGTCATCGTAGTTCGTGTAGGTCACGTTCAGCACCGCATGGGTCTTGTTAGGGGCAAGTTCTGCGGCGAAGGGGGCTGTACACACGGAGGCAAGCACGGAAAGTGCGATGACCGCGGACAATTCTTTCATATATACCTCGAAGGAGATCCCCGGAACGTTTTTCGGGGCGATTCAACACATCCGCGCCCAAAAATATATAATATCGGCACAAAATGACACAAAAAAAGTAGAAAAGAAGATTTTTTCGTTTCCAAAAACGGCGCATAATTCTATTTTTTTCATCAAATACAAGCATTTCAATGCTTAAGGGTCCAATTTTTAGGAGAGTTCATGAAATACAGCAAGATTGCTGCCGCCCTGGTATTGGGTATGGCCACATTCGCTTCCGCCCTTGACGGAGACTTCAGCCTGAAGGGTAACGTTCAGACCCAGGTCGTCAAGTCTATCGCCAACGACTCCACCAACATCGACGAAGGCTGGATCCGTGCCAACGTTGGCGGACAGTACAAGGGTGAAAACCTGGAAGCCCTCATCATGTTGCGCATCTACGCGCCGGAATTCGGCAACAAGATCGGCGAAAAGTCGTACGACAAGATTCTCGCCGACCTCTACTGGGCGAACTACAAGTGGAAACTTGGCGAAAAGGACATGCTGAACCTCAAGATCGGTCGCTGGAAGACGGACTGGTCGCAGTCCACCCACTTCGGTACCTACGTGGACAAGGTTCTGACCAAGCGCGGTCTCTGGTCGCGCGACTACAGCCACAACGCCCTGGAACTCGGATGGAAGCACGGCCTGAGCCAGTTGAACGCCATGCTCGCAATCCAGGACGGCAAAGCGGACCACGGCTACGTGCGCATCGAAGAAGACATGAAGTTCACCTTCCCGCTCGAATTGAAGGTGGCCTACCGTTCCAACGTACTCGACGTGATGCAGCACACCGCCTACCTGACGCACCGTCTGGCCGCCTACGCCAGTTACAACATCATTCCCGAACTGCGTGCCTACGGTGAATACTCCTGCGTCTACACTCAGGACGACGACCTCGACAAGAGCGCGAAAAACTATCTCGAACCGGAAGAATACTACTACATGCAGGGCATCTACTTCCAGCCGTTCTACCTGGGTCTTGACTTCGCGCCGAAGAGTGGCATCCTGAACATGCTCATGAGCAACCTCATGGTGGAATGGGAATTCATCGACAAGCGCGACAATCTCTATAAGAACAACACGAAGCACACCTACGACGACTGGGCATGGACCGTCGCCTGGGTCAAGAAGATTGCTTCGACCAAGTTGCAGTTCAGCGTCTACAGCGCGAACGAAATCAGCGACGTCGCCTTCGCTTTCCGCCTGACCACGACGATAAAGTAATAGATTCTCCTCCAACAAAAAGCCGCCGGCATCCACGCCGACGGCCTTTTTTGTTAGGAGGGGACAATCATGCAAATCAATAGAAATTCATGTTGAACCAGGCCTTGGAGCCGTCTTCGCTGTATGCGATTCCGCAGGCGAGCGACTTGTAAGACGTGTTCTTCATGTTCAGGTAGTGCCCGATATAGCTGTAATCGGAATCCTTTTTCGGGTCGCGTTCGCCGCTCGTCACGAGCTTCTTCTCGTCGTCCCACATCATCTTCACGTAGGCATCGACAATCTTTTCGGGAGTGTTGTACCTCGACGTCACCACATTCGGGCCGGTATTCTGCGCGAACTCGTTGCAATCGCCAAAGTTCGCATGACCCTTGCCCGACGCCATGTCATCAGCGGCCTGCTTGACCACGCACTTTTCGTGTTCTTCGCTCGCACGCGCGAGGGGCGGAAGGTCCTCGGTAGCGCGCTTCGCGTTTACGACCTCGAGGCAATAGTCTCGCCAGTCGCCCGAGGCAGTCTCGGAACTCGACGCGGGTTCAGCCGTGCTCGATGCCGCAGGAGCCTCACCCGCAGAAGAAGCCGGAGCCTTGGCACTGGAACTGCTTGCGGGCTTGGTATCGCCAGCATCTTCCGTGCCATCCGTTTTCGAGTCTACTTTCACATTTTCCGTATGTTCGTCACCCGGAATCTGGATTTCGATGGTATCGCCAGAATCGACGCAGCTTCCTGCACAGTTCCCCGAGGAATTGTCGGAACAGCCCGCCGCAAAGAACGCTACGACAGAAACTGCCGCGCATATTTTAAACAAGCTTATTTTCCTATTCATCAGTTCAACTCCGTTACACAACGTACATAAAGACCTTTCTGCACATTCTGGTCCGTGCGGTCGATACTCTTTGCAAGGCGCCTGAATTCCCACGAGCGTCCCGTGTTCTTCATGATGGAAGTCGAGGACCAGTAATGCCCGGTCGCCTCGCTATTGCAAAAGCCGTCCCAATCCTTGCAACCGCCACGCCCGAGGTTGTCCCAGTTGAGCTTCGCGCGGTCCTTCTGGAAGTCGCGCCACTCGCCGTCATCGGGCAGGTGCCATCCTACGGGGCAAGCCTTCTTCGCCTCGTTGTAGGTATAGAAGCGGCCGAACTTCTTGCAGTACACGGAATCTTCGAGCAGGCACTGCTTGGCGCTGGAGAGGCTGTACTTGAGGTTCGCTTGCATCCACAACTTGTCGTCGCGCAACTCCACCTTGTACTTCTGGTTGTCGCGCGGGTCGGTCATCTTCATCTCCTTGCGGTCGACGAACTTTTCGGCATACAGGTCGCGTTCCGAGACACAGCGCACCGTCACCACGGCCTGGGGCGGGAGGTTCACGACCTTCGAGTTGCCGCGCTTCACATCGAGCATCATGGCGCGCACGCCGTTAGTATCCTTCAACGCGAAATACGCGGCGTCCTTTCCCTGGATCTTGTGCTTGGGATCGGCAAGGTCATAGAATCCGCGCGTCTTGCCGGCAAAAGACTTCACGTTCGACAGCTTGCGGGGGCCGGTAAACCTGTCCTTGGCGAAGGCCGTCCATTCAACGACATCGGGAACATGCGTGCCAGCGGGGCACGAAGCGGACCAGTCCGCCTGGCGGTAGTAGGCATTTTTTGCGCCGTCCCTGAAAGAAACACTTTTTTGAAAAGAAAGGTTGTCTGTAAACCAGTTCAAATTGCCCGAAGGCATCGACTTATAGATTTTTCCGTCGCGACTATCACGAATCGAAAAATCCGCATAGGATACTTCTGTAACAACGATCAAGGCCACTGCCAAACGGCCGACAAAACTCAACATTCCACACCTCTGAGGGGTTTTAACTTTTTTTGTAATATATATACGCAAACCGAAAAAGGAGCATGCAAAAAATTTTTTATGATTTATATCAAATTCGCCATTTTCGCCTATTCGCTAGAAAACGAAAGCTAGGGATGCGCCTTCGGGGCCAGCCCAGACGCCCGCCAGGGAAACTGGGCCAATTCGTACCGATTTTTTGTGAATTTTGATGACGGCGAGGCTTATTCCCGCCCCGGCGAGGGCTCCAACGGCTACATCGGTCGGATAATGCCGGCCGGCGGCAACACGCAACACCCCGACAAGACTGGCAAGCGAAAGGGAGGTCGCCCACACGAGCGACTTGTATCTGGAATTCGGATAAAATTCGGAAAACCATTCGCCGGTAAACACGGCTATCGTGAACGCGGCGGAAGCATGCCCGCTGTAGAAACTCCCGTACGCCTCGCCCTCCGCGGCGGATGCCGCTTCCGCGCCGTCGCCTTCGGTCGCGTACATGTAGGGGCGCGGCCAGAACGAGAGGGTCCGCACAAGCAGGTTCACGCCGTTCTGGAGGGCGAGCGCCTGCGCTAGCATCAAGGTGTAGGCAGCGAGATCCCCGCCCGAAGCATCGCCCTTGTACCACGAGAACGCCCCCAGGGCAAGAGGCGCCACCCCGAGAGCGGCCGACCAGGTGCTGACATCCGCGCAGGCCTTGCAGTAACGGCCCGCGACCGGGCGGTCCCACGGCAGGAGGTCCGAGACATCCCTCATTTCGGTATTCACGGCCATCTTGTGGAGCCTGTAGTCGCCGTAAACGCTAATGAAGCCCGAAAGGAACGTGAGCGGGAGGTCCCTTTCAAGCGATAAGTCATAATGCCTTTCAATGAAATTCCTTTCCGGCACCGGGTCTACGGCCAAAGTATCGGGAACCTGCGCATACGCCGCACCCGCGAGGAGGGCGACAAAAAAATACCATTTCAGATTCCGCAAGAACACCCGACAAAGTTAATTAATTATATTGGATTGCACTATGCAACGTGAACCGATTACATCGACGATGGATTTCTTCAACGCCGTATCCGACGAGATGAGGCTCAAGATTCTGATGCTCCTCGACCTCGCGGAATTCACCGTGAACGAAATCAAGGACATCCTGGATATCCACCAGAGCAACGCCAGCCGACACCTCGCCAAGCTTTCCGCCTGCGGGCTCCTGAAGGACCGCCGCGACGGCATCAAGGCCTACTACCGTCTGAGCGAAGAACTCCTGATGAGTAACCGCGTCCTCTCCGTAATCCGGGACGCCTACGGCGAACTGCCCGACAAGGACGTGCTCCGTTGCCGCGCCGAACAGGTTCTGCAAGAACGCACCGACAAGACAAAGGGACAAATCCACAAGCTCGACCAGGCCGGCGGAAGCCTCAAGGCCCAGATTAGCCTGTTCAGCAAGCTCATGCAGCCCTTCGAAAACGCCGTGGACATCGGCTGCGGCGAAGGCGGAGACCTCTCGCTGATGCTCGCCAACCGCTGCAAGGAAGTCACCTCGCTCGACTGCGACCCGAAAGTCATCAGCGGCCTGCAGAAAATCCTGAAGCAGAAGAATATCAAGAACGTTACGCCCAAGGTAGCGGACATGACGAAGACGGGGCTGCCCGAAAACTTCGCCGACCTCGTGCTCATGAGCCAGGTGCTCCACCATGCGACCGACCCGCGGCTCGCACTCAAGGAAGCCATCCGCATCCTGAAACCGGGCGGAACGCTCGCCCTCCTCGACCTCGCGCAGCACAAGGAAGAATCCTTCCGCACGACTCACGGGCATATATGGCTCGGGTTCGACCAGAACCAGCTCGAATTCTTCGTGAAGGAGTTCAACTGCACCATCGTCGAAAGCGAAATCATCCCGAGCGAAAACGAGGTGGACAAGAAGCTCCCCGTCATCTGCATGATTCTAACAAAATCGTAGCGGATTTTTTCAATAGTATACCATAATTATAAAAATACGCTTGCTTTTCATCGAAAAAAAAGTATTTTAATGCAAAAACAACCGCTGGAGGCTCTTTATGGCTAAAATTATCAAGATCATCGTGATTGCCGCCGTCTGTGTCATTTCCGCATTTGGCATCTACAGCCTCATCCAGTACAACAAGGTCGACGAACACACCGCCGACTAAGCAAGTTCTATTCACTTAGATATCAAAACCGGGCCTCGGCTTCGGTTTTTGTTGTTTCATCAATTTCAAACAACAACCAACCAGCGACTTGCAACTAGTGACCAGCAACTAGTAACTAGCGACTAATAATCTATATTTCAGGACATGAATTTCCTGAACAAGAAGCCTGTTTTCTTTGCGGTAATGGCCGCTACTTTCTTCGCAATTCTCCTCATCGTTTTCCGCGGGTTCGCATTCGACGATAGCCAGCTGATGCTCAACAGCGACCAGCTGAACGGCATCGGCAGCCGCATACTGCGCGCCGAAAACGCCATCGTGACCGAATGGGACGACAGCCGCCTGGGCGGCGTGCCTACGATCGACGCCCTGTTCGCCGACGCCTACCACCCGCTGGTATGGACGCAGTTCCTGATGGACCCCGCACGCGCCGTGGGCTTCAAGTTCATGCTCACCGTATGGGTCGCCTTCATGAGCGCGATGCTACTCGCCTGGAACCTCACGGGCAACCGCTGGTGGGGCGCCCTCCTCGGGTTCCTCTACGCCTTCTCGCCGGAATACTTCACCTACATCTACGGCGGACACGACGGCAAGATGATGGTTTTCGCCATCGCGCCGCTCGCCCTCCTCGCCATCAGGAAGGTTGTCCGTAACGGAAGCCTCCCCTACCTGATTGTACTCGCGCTTTCCATCGCGTGGATGATTCTCGGAAGCCACCTGCAGCTCACGTACCTCTTCTTGTGGGGCGCAGGGTTCTACACGCTGTACGAAGCCGCATTCCACTGCAAGACGTTCGCCACCCGCGGGAAGCGCGTCGGGCTCGCCGCCGCGGGCCTCGCCTTCGGGCTTGCGCTCGCCTGCTTCCAGCTGATACCGCCTTACCTGTACACGACCACGCAGTCGGTCCGCGGCGAAGGCGACCACACCAACTACGGGCACGCCGTCAGCTGGTCCTTGCACCAGGAAGAACTCGCACAGATGCTCCTGCCGGGATTCATCGGCGTGGACGTGTACGAGCAGGATCCCCAGAGCGGTGACCTGAAGGGCAGTTCGTTCGTGAACGTCACCATGGACGAATACCGCAAGATGGGCACCTCCGGAAGCCCGTTCTACTGGGGCCACAACAGCTTCAAGCTCGACCACAACAACGCGGGCGCGCTCCTCACCTTCCTCGGATTCCTCTGCCTGTTCTTGCCCGGCAAGCGTCGCTGGGCCACGTTCTGGGCCGTTGGCGCCATACTCGCCCTCAGCTACGGCATGGGCGCACACTCTCCGCTCTTCAAGCTCTGGTATGCCATTCTCCCCGGCGTCAAGAATTTCCGCGCCCCCGGCATGGCGTTGTTCTGGCTCCCGCTCCTGCTCGTGATGATGGCGGGCCCCGTACTCCGTGCGATTACGGACAAGGAACAAGACATCGCCAAGAACATCCGCGCCCTCACGCACGGCGCCGCAATGTTCGCCATCCTCCTGTTGCTGGTCGTCATCGCGCGCTACAACTGGACCACGTTCATCGGACCTGTCGGGCTTGTCGCCTGCATCTTGTACGGCATCACCTGCATCGGCGTGATGAACCTCGACGACCAGGGCAAGGAATTCTCCTTCGCCAACCTGATTGACGCCTACAAGGCCAAGCTGCCGGGTTCCAACCGCATCGTAGAAGCCTGCGTGGTGCTCGGGTTCACCGCCATCGGCGCATTCCTCATGAGCGGGCAGGACCTGCTTGCCGACCCGGTCGCCGGCCCGTACTTTAAGCCTCTCAACGAGATCGTGATGAACGCGACCGCGGGCACCGTGATTCCGGGATTCGTCCTCATCCTCGTCATTGCAGGCATAACGCTGTTCATTTTCCGCTGGAAAGGCTCCATCGCCTACAAGGCTGGCATTCTCGCCGTCGCCGCCGCGGTAGAACTGTTCTTCATCAACGGGGCGTTCATCCAGAACGTTCCCGCAAACGAATACCTGCAACCGAAAAACCCGGTCGTAAGCGCATTCAAGGCGCCGTACAAGACAGATTCCCTCAACACGCCGCGCGTGCTTTCGCTTTCGCGCAACAAGGCGCTCGGGGCCAACGCCTTCCCGCAGTACCACCTGCGCAACGCCGACGGTTTCCACGACAACGAGCTTGCAACCTACCGTGAATTCCGCGGCGGCCAGCAGAACGCGAACTACCTGTTGAACATCAACAATCCCGAAGCCGCGCATCCATTCCTCGACCTCATGAACATCGGCGCCATCATCTTCGACAGCCGCCAGGGAACGACATTCATGCCTATCCAGACGGCCATGGGCGAAGCCTATATCTATGGGCAGTCCGTGACGATGGACGATGCCAGCGCCATCAAGACACTCCGCGAAAAGGCTGCCATCCGCAAGCCCAAAGTTGAAGAGAGCGCTCCTGTCGCCGCAGAAGATTCAACGGCCGCAGCAAGCGATTCGACCGCAACTGAAACCGCAGCGGCGGAACCCGAACAGACAGCCGAAGCGGCACAGCCGAAGGCCGAACCCGAAGACGACAGCTTCTACTACCGCGAAACGGTGATCCTCTCCGAGAAGCCCGAACATGAAGGCGAAGGCGGCATTGCGAACGGATACGCAAAGCTTGTCGCAAGCCCCAAGATGGACACGCAGGTGTTCGAGGTGGAAAGCGACCGCGCGGGTTTCATGGTCGTCGCTGGCAACTACCACCCCTACTGGAACGCAACCGTGAACGGAGCACCCGCCAAGGTCTACAAGGCATTCGGCACGCTCCGCGCCGTCGAGATCCCGAAGGGCAAATCCGAAGTCCGCATGGAATACCGGAGCAAGCCGTTACACGCCTGCATCAAGGTGAGCGCGTTTGCGGCAATCCTCCTCATCGCGCTCGGAGTCTTTGCCGCCTACAGGCGCAAGAAGTCTTAATGGATGCCCTTGCACGCTTGCGCTTACAGCGCTGCGGTGCTGCGGCATGACGATTTGGTTAAATCTTTCCGGCGAAGAAGCTATCGAAATCGATATCCTTGACGCTCTCTACGATGAACTCGGGCTTGGTCTCGAGTTTTTTTACATCTTCGAGCTTGGTCTCGCCGCATAGCGGGAGCACGAACCTGCAGCCGGCGCGCTTCGCGAGTTCGAAGTCCGTATAAAGGCGGTCGCCCACGAACAGGATTTCTTCGGGAGCGAAATTTTTCAGCACGCCCGCAAGCATCGCCGGGTTGGGTTTTCCGAAACTGCGTTCCGGTTCCACGCCGTACGCCGTCTTCAAAAGCGCCATGAAGCTCCCGATATCGGGCACGGGGCCGTTCGCATCGGGGCACACGAAATCAGTATGCGTGACCCAGAACGGGATGCCGCGCTGCACGCGGAAACTGAGTTCGCAGAGTTCGCGGTAATCAAAACTGTTGTGGTAGGCGACGAGCACGAGTTCCGTATCCTCAACCGACGGATTCAGGTTCAGGCTCGGGTCCTGCGCGGCAAACCACTCGTACACTTCGGGGTTCGCGAAAAAGAACACGTTCTTGATGCCCTTCTCGTGGATGGCATCGAGCGAGAGGTACAAAGCCGAGATGATGGAATCGTCGCGGAGCGGAAGCCCCATCACCTTCAAGCGATTCTCGTAAAAGACGGGCGACTTGCTCGTGTTGTTGCTCAGGTAATAGACCGGCGTCCCGTCCAAATCGAAGACTACGGCTTTTACCGACTTGTGTTCCATGAGCACCAATGTAGAAAATTTTCTACCTTGTACTGCATGAAAACACCCGACAGCCGTTTCTACTGCCCGCAGATTGCAGTGGGCGAATTCGACCTCGACGAAAACGAGAGCAGCCACGCCGTGCGCGTATGCCGTGCAGCCGCGGGCGACACGTTGCAGCTTTCCGACGGGAACGGCCACTATGCGGATGCGATTATCGTAAAAGCCGATTCCAAGCAATGCAGAGTCCGCATCGACAGTTTCGAGACTGCGGGTACGGAACGCCCCAAGCTGAGCCTCGCCATCGCCTGCCTCAAGGACGACGCGCTCGAGGAAGTCGTATTCCACGCCGCGCAGACAGAAATTGACACAATCTATTTCTTGAGGACGGACTTTTCGCAGGAACCGAAGAACTCTGACCTGCACAAGCTCGTACGCCGCGCCGAACTCAAGAGCCTGGTGAGCCTCAAGCAATCCAGGAAGCCGTGGCTCACTCGAATCGAGGGCCCCGTGGAATTCGACAAGTGGCTTTCCGCATACGAAGGCGACCTCGTACTCTGCGACATCGACGGCCAAAAGGCAGCGCCCTCCATAGAGCGCCCGACCGCTCTCCTCATCGGGCCGGAAGGCGGCTTTTCGCCCCGGGAAATCGAAGCCGTAAAGAACTTCAACCGCGGAAAATCGACGCCCATCAGCCTCGGGAAAACACGCCTGAGGGCAAGGACCGCGGCCATCGTCGCCCTCGGAAAGTTCTTCTAAATCGCCGAATTTTCGCTTTATTCCGCAATTATCGCCGTATATCACCAAAAAACAAGATTTTTTCCATTACGGCTTGACTTTGTCATTTGTTTAAAATATTTTTGCATAAAGACTTCACGTTGGCCCAAGAAGGGAAAAACAAAAAAAAGGAGTTATATATGAAGAAGTTGATTGTTGCCATCGCCGCGGCATTCCTCATGATCGGCTGTAGCTCTACCCCGCAAGAAAAATCTGCAGACAAGCTCATCGAAATGCAGATGCTCAAGAAGAAATACCTCAAGGACAACATTCCCGCCGGTATGGGCATCGGAGTCTCCACCAACGAACAACTCGCTTTGGAAATGGCCGACCAGAACGCCCGCGTGGACCTCGCCAAGGTAATCGATGCGCAGACGAAGGCTCTCGTCAAAAACTTCAAGGAAGACGTGAACGACCAGGTCGCCGAGCACTTCCAGACCACCTCCAAGACCGTCGTGGACACCCACATGAGCGGCGCCACCCTTACCGACGTGCAGGTAGAAACCACCGCAGACGGCCACTTCAAAGTTTATGGAGTCATGGCCCTCAACGCGAACCTCGTCGAGGAACTCGTCAAGAGCCTCCAGGCATCCGGAACCTACGACGAAGCCATCGCCGGCAAGATCCGCGCAGCCGCCAGCAAGGCCTATACCGAACTCGACGGAGAAACCGCGAAATAGCCGAAATCTCGCAAATTGCGCCATTTTGAACGGGACCGGCCTCGCCGGGCCCTTCTTTTTTTTGGTTTTCTGAAAAAAACGCCCCCTTTCCCCACCAATTTTTTTATATTTGCATATATCAAAATATTTGCATAAACCAAACGTGGTGGACCGGGCCACGAAAAACAACCGCGAGGTGACATGAAAATCGTCGATATCCTGAAGCAAGACAAGATGAGCCTTTCGTTCGAAGTATTCCCGCCCAAGAAGGAAACCAGTTTCGAAAGCGTCAGGACGGCAACGGAAGCCATCGCGGCGCTCGGCCCCGCGTTCATGAGCGTCACCTACGGCGCGGGCGGCGGCGTGAGCCACTACACCCTCGATATCGCGAAGAACCTCAAGCAGAAGTTCGGAATTCCGATGCTCGCCCACCTCACCTGCGTCTCGAGCAGCAAGGATACGGTGCACCAGCGCATCGAAGAAATGAAGGCTGCAGGCATCAAGAACGTGATGGCCCTGCGCGGCGACCTCACCCCGGAACTCCTCGAGAAGGGGCGCGACAACTGCGACTACCACTACGCCGTGGAACTCATCCGCGAACTCAAGGAAAGCGATTCCGACTTCTGCATCGGCGCCGCATGCTACCCCGAGAAGCACCCCGAAAGCGCGAACCAGGCCGAGGACATCAAGCACCTCAAGGAGAAGGTCGACGCGGGCGCCGACTTCCTCACCACGCAGATGATCTTCGACAACAACCTCTTCTTCAGTTTCCTCTACAAGCTGCGCGACGCGGGCGTGAACTGCCCCGTGCTCCCCGGCATCATGCCCATCACGAACGCGAACCAGGTGGAACGCGCCATCAAGCTTTCGGGCTCCTTCATGCCGCAGCGCTTCAAGTCGTTGGTCGACAAGTTCGGAAGCGATCCCGAGGCCATGAAGCAGGCAGGGATTATCTACGCCACTGACCAGATTATTGACCTGTACGCAAACGGCATCACGAACGTGCACGTTTACTCGATGAACAAGCCCGACGTTGCAGAAGGCATCCTGAAGAACGTCTCCGCGATTCTCGGGAAGAACTTCTCGGCATAAGCAAGCGCCCCAGCTACGGCACGTGGGCGACCCAGTTCACTGGTAAAATTTGGCGGCCATTTCCACAACCGGAGATGGCCGTTTTCAATCCTGCCGAGGCACACAAAAAAACGCCTTCCCATGAACTGGGAAAGCGTCATTAGACTTGTGTCTAGACCGGACTAGCGGTCGTGGATATCGACGCATTCACGCACGTTACGGGCAGCAAACATACGGCCACGACGCGGGTCAAGGCAGTCCACGCGACCCGGATGGTTGCGGTGGAAGTCAACAATCATCCAACGGGTACCGTCGTTGCAGAAGTAATCCCAGCGGCCTTCGGCATCACCACGGTCGCAGCGGCCTTCAACCATCGGACGACGGTTGCGGTAGTCGACGCGGTAATGATGTTCACGCGGACGGCAATCCGGCTTCTCGAAACGGCATTCGAGACGTTCACGCGGAGGAGGCGGAGGAGGCGGATTGTGAGTTCTTCTGTTGTTGTCAACATGAACACTAAACCCGGCCCAAGCACCGGAAGACAGCAACAGAGTCGCTGCGAGAACTGCTAAAAGGGATCGTTTCATTGTTTCTCCTTATTATAAAAGCGAAAAAAACGTTGTTTCACAAATATAAGTTAAAAATCTTCGAAAAGACAACAGCCCGAGGAAAAAAAGGCAAAAAAGACTGCCAATATTAAATCAATTCGTCGGGCGGAAGGTGTTCCGCGCTCTCTGGTTCCTGGTAGAACGACTCGGGCACTTGCACCTGGTTCTGGAAATAAGCCCTGTGGGCGGCAACCACGCGTTCGCGGGCGAATGCGGCATCCTGCCATTCGCCGATCTGCACGTCCTTGCCTTCCAGTTCCTTGTAGTTCTGGAAGAAGTTGCGCGTGATGCGCAAAAACATCTGGTCGACATCACCTATGTCCTTGATGGGCCTGGGGTTAAATGTCGGAACGCCAAGCACCTTGTAATCCTTCTTGCCGCCGTCGGTCATGTCGAGGGCGCCGATTACGCGGCAGGTGCACACAGAACCCGTCATCATCGAGGCGGGGCTATAGATGAGCATATCGAGCGCGTCGCCGTCGTCGGCCTTGGTGCTCGGGATAAAACCGTAAGTGCAGGGGTAGCTCATGGAGCTGAGCAGGCAGCGGTCCAGGCGGAACACGTGCAGGCGTTCGTCATACTCGTACTTGAGGCTGGTATCCTTGCCGATTTCCACGACGCAGTCCACTTCGTAGGGGTACTTGCGTCCGATGGGGAGATCCAGATAGTTAATTGCCATTTATACTCCGAAGGCTCGACGTCGGGCCTATTTTTCATTTTTTGGTCAAATTGTTAACACAAATTTAACCTTTTTATAACAAATAGTCAAGGCGAAGCGGTTTTCTGGAACGTCGAACGAGCGGTCTCCGCGAGCCGGAGGCGGCTCGTATTGACGAGCCGTCAAAGGCGAGAGCGAGTGAGGATCCGGAGGTTTCAACGCCAGAAACGACGAACAAGCGGTCGCTTTATCTACTACGCCAGCGGGAAGAGGTGACCTTGTCGAACAGCCCGAAGTAAAACACCGGTTCTCCCCTGTCGGGGCTGTAGCCCACCTCGAAGCGGATGCGGTCGAGCGCCGGAATCACCAGGTGGATACCGCCATAGACGGCACCCTCGTAATTATCCCAGCCGGGGCGGCCCTTGTCCCAGAGCAGGCTCCCGTCGAAGCCGGCCACAAGTTGCACCCCATAGAAGAAGTTTATGCCCCAAATGCTCGCGGCATGCCTTTCCATGAGCACGAAGCGTTCCTCGAGCGTGAGCAGGGCCTCGTGAACCCCGAGCGAGCCCGAATCGGCCTCGTGCCCGCGAAACGTATTGGCGCCGCCATGGTAGTAGTAATCGAAGAACTTCACTTCGCCCGGGCGGTAACGCACAAGCGCCGTCGCACCAGTCACAAAGCGACCGAAGGTCTTGTAGGCACGCGCATCCGTCAGGAGTTCCCAGTAGTTCTCGCCGCAGGATTTCCCGCAGCAGTTTTTCGGATTGTCTTCCGGTCCGTCCCAAGGGTCATCCCAGGACCCTGCAAACTCGTAATCCCCGGCACAGAAAGCGACAATCTCTTCGCCCTCGCCCACGTGCGTGAGCATGTATTCGAAGTACACGCCGTTACGCGTATCGAGCTTGCTGTCGCGATAATCGAAAGCAAAGCCAAGACCGAATTCGGGGAGGTTCGCCATGCCGTCCAACATGCGATAGGCCGCGGTCCCCAACAGGGAAAGATTCGGCAGGAACTTGTAGTCGAGATCTATGTCCAGCAAGATGCTGTTTTCCTGGAATCCGCGGATATTGTCGTAACTGTCGGTCACGAGAAATTCGAAATTCCATCCGAGCGGAAGTCCGAACATATAGGGGGAACTCGCATAGAGGGCGTATTCGTTCTTGTCGAAAAACGGGTCGACCGTCGTGCGGTACTGGACTTCGAGCCGGATATCTTCGCCGAGCACATTGATGTTGGCCAGCGCAAGGCCGAGCATCAGGCCGTCACGGTCGGTCTTCTTGCCCGCGGGCGCAGGAATCCAGCGGAATATTTCCTTGAAATGGTACGTGAGCTTTATGGAAGTCGGTTCGGCAAGTTCACCAACCTTGTCGCACGAGACGGTAATTTCGGTGAACAGGTCAAGGTCCTGCAGGCGGGCTTTTTCAATCTCGAATTTTTCCATCGAGAACGCCTCCCCCACGCGGTTCAAGAGTTCGCGTTCCACCACGCGGGACTTCGTATGCTTGAGCCCCTCGAAAGAGACCGACGAAACCGAGGCACCTTCGGGACAGGCCGCGGGCGCAGCGGGTTCGGCAAAGGCTCCCCCCGCCAAGCAAATCGTCACCATAATCCAGGCATTTCTTTTCAAAAGGCGAAACATAGAACCGAATATAGAAAATAAGACCTTATTCAAAAGAAAAACACGGCTTCGCAGGCCACGAACCGGCATCCGATTTTCTATATTTAGTCGCGTAAAAAATTAGCCCCGCAAAAAAGAGGTGAACATGTTAGAATTTCTCGCAAACTACTGGCCCTGGATTATCGCCGTCGTCGTCGTGGTCCTGGCCGTTTTCGCATTCCGCGGGCTCCGCAAGGCCCTCAAGGAAGGCGGTGGCGCATTCAATCTTGAAACCATCAAGAAGAATACCGACCCGAACTTCGCCGCCCTGAAGCAGAAGTCCAAGGCGCTCCTCGCCGACGCCGACATGATCTGCGAAACGAAGGAAGGCAGCAACCTCGTCATGCCCAAGAAAGAGGACATGATGTTCTTCCGCCGCGCCGTGAAGCAAAAGTACAAGCTCGCCATGTTCCTCGTGCCCGGCACCAACAAGGTCGTGTACTTCTTCTGCAAAACGGAACAGGGCCTGCGCCGCCGTATCGAGAACCTGGTCATCAACCAGAAGTTCCGCGAAGGCAAGCCGCCTTACATCGACGCCGCCACCGGCGAAAAGCTGAAGTACCCGAGGTAGTAGTAGGGGAACGCCTTCCCCTGCCTCGCACAGCGCTAGCGCTGTTGCTCGCCACCCCTTCTAGCGGGGACACCCCGCAACGCCCCATCGCGACCGTTCGACTCAAATGCAATATAGACACCTCCGGTCTCGTCTCACTCTCGCCAACAAGACTCGTTAAGACGAGTCGATTACGGCTCACGAATCATGACCTACAACGACCTTGCATTAGCGGAAGAAGAAAACAAGCTGGAGGCTGCGATTGCGCAGTCGAACAACCTGCTTATCGAAGCGCCCACGGGGTCGGGCAAGTCGCTGTTCATTCCCTACTTTTTAAGCAAGCACTGCAAGGGCCGCGTCGTCGTATTGCAGCCCCGCCGCATCGCCGCCCTCGCGCTGGCGCAGTTCTCCGCGAAGCTGCACAACGAGCCCTGCGGCAAGACTGTCGGTTACCAGTTCAGGCAAGACAGTTGCAAGAGCGAAGGCACGCGTATCTTATTCCAGACGTACGGAAACTTTTTGCAGGAACTGCTGCACGGCAAACTAGACGCCGACTGGATCGTGTTCGACGAATACCACGAACGCAAGGCCGACATGGATTTGCTGTTTGCGTATTTTAGACGAGAGACCACTGCGCTGGTAGACGAAAGACGAAAGATGGACGGCCCTTCGACTGGCTCAGGGGCCTTGCCGCGGGTTGCTGTCATGTCGGCGGCGCTGAACCGCGAGGAACTCGAAGCGGTTCTCGGCGTCAAGTGCTTAAGCCTTGGCCACCCGCTCTACCCCGTCCAGATTATCAACCAGACTCCCGCCACAGGCAACTCGCTCGTTTCGGGCGTTGGCCTTGACGCCGAAGTGGTGCGGGCGCTAAAGACGCTCTACCGCAACAACATCTGGCAGACGACTCTCGTATTTTTGCCGGGCAAGGCTGAAATCGCCCGCTGCCACAGCGCCGCCTCCGAAGCGCTGGGCAACAACTGCGCCGAATTCCTGGAACTCTACGGAGGGCAAGACCGAGAAACGCAAGACCGCATTTTCGAAGTGACGGAACGCCCGCGGGTCATATTCACCACGAATATCGCGGAAACCTCCATCACCGTCCCGAACGTATCGGGCGTCGTCGACTCCGGAATCGAACGCGTGAGCCTCTACGACGACAGCGAGAAGGTGAACGTGCTCCGAACGCTCCCCATCTCGATGCAGAACGCCATCCAGCGCAGCGGCCGTAGCGGCCGTACGCAGAACGGATGCGCCATCCGCCTCTGGAGCGAAGAATCCGAAAAGCGCATGCCGCAAGGAATCGTCCCCGAAGTATTGCAGATAGAACCTTCGGAACTGCTGCTGCAGAAGGCTGCACTCGAATCCATGGACACACTTGCCGCTTCGCGGCTGCGGTGTGACGAGGGAGCAACTACGCGGCAACGGTGTGACGAGGGGGCGACCACACAGCAACGGAGTGACGAAAGAACGTCATGCCGAAGTCGAGCCGAAGGCGAGACAAGGGCATCCATGGACCCTATCAGTCGTCCTGCGGACTCCTTCCAGGGTGACATTAAACTGCCGACGGCGATTCCGGAAGCGCGCGCCCAGGCCGCCACGAAGCTTCTCGAAGATTTCGGGATGCTCAGCGATGGAGCCATCACGCCCCTCGGGCTCAAGGCCATCCGCACTCCTGTTTCGAGCATCCCGCTCGCGCTGCTCCTCGCCACCGCAAACGGCCCGCACGACCTTCCCGACTTGCTCCTCGCAGCGCTCGCCTGGATTCACTCCGGTACGGAATTCCTGCAAAAGGCGAAGGTCGCCTACGACATCCTGACGCTCGCCGCCGACACGCTTTCAAAGAACATCAATGTCCCGCGCGAAGTAAGCTTTACGCTCCGGCAGTTGCGGGATTACCGCGAGAAGGATTTGCGAGTGGACACACTTGCCGCTTCGCGGCTGCGGTGTGACGAATCCATGGACCCTATCAGTCGTCCTACGGACTCCTTCCAGGGTGACAATCCAACCTCCCCTGCCGTTAAAAATTTCGTTTGCAGGCAGCTCCTCAAGGCATTCCCGGACAGGCTCGCCACTCCGAGCGGAAGTGCGTACAAACTAGCAAACCAGAACGTCATCCGCCTGCAGGTCGCCGAACCGCCGTACGCGATTCTCGCGCTCTCGATGCTCCGTACCGGCACGACCAAATCGGAACTCAAGGTAAACCTCTACGCCGCAATCGCAAAGGAAATGCTTGCAGGCGAAAACGCCACCACGCGCTACGAACTGCTGTGGCGCAGCGGGCAGGAAAGGTTTATCGGTGTCGAAATATCCGAAAGCGAAAACACCGACGGTACCGTTACCGAACTCTCGCGCAAGGAAATCCTCACGCAGGAAGCCTCACCCAAGGTCCTCGAAGAACTGAAGAAACTTACCGTCGACGCCTGGAGCGAGAAAATAGAGAAGGAAAACTGGAGCGGCAAGTACCTCACCGAGGATATCCAGACGCTCCTCACCAAGATGCGCCTCGCCGCGAAACTCTACCCCGAATACGGGCTCCCCGAATTCAACGACGAAGACACGGAACTGATTTTCGACGAGTTCACCAGCGGAAAGTTCCTGCTGCGCGACATCAACGAAGACCGCTACCGCAACATTGTCGAGGACTACTTCGGAAAGTCCATGCTCGCCTGGCTAAACAAGACATTCCCCGACCATTACGTGCTCCCGAACGGAAAGCGCGCCCGCTACAGCTACCAGGCCGTAGCACCAAGCGACGACGGCAAATCCGTACAGAGCATTGACGGCGTGCTTGTGGAAATTTCCGCCCGCATCGAGGACTTCATGCAACTGCGCGGCGAACACAAGATTGCCGAAGGAAAGCTCAAAGTCCGCTACGACATCCTCGCGCCGAATTTCCGCACCATCCAGAAGACCTGGGACCTGACGGGATTCTGGCAGAACACCTACGCCGAAGTGCGCAAGGAACTGCGCGGCCGCTACCCCAAGCATCCCTGGCCCGAAAAGGTGGAATAGTCCCTCCCGCAAAACGCAAAAACAGGCGCGGCCCCGAAGGTCCACGCCTGCTTACACACAAAGAAAATTTGATTACTAGCGGAAGTTCGCCGAAAGACTCGTGATCTCGCCCGGGTTAAACGTACGGGTGGCATTCGTGTTGCCGTCGCTCCAGCCGGAAAACACGGCTCCCGAAGAGGCTTCCGCAGTCACAGTCACGGGCACACCCCTGTAGAAGTCCACCGTCATGGGGGTCTGGTCCAGCGGGAGGTTATGCACGAGAATCCGGCCCGAACCCTGCACCGAGAGCGTCACCGAGACGGCCTCGTTCACGCTGAAGAACTGCTGCATATCGCTCCGGATCGCCTGCTGGCGGTTCTGCGCGAACTGCTTTATCGTCTGGAGGTTGTTCGACATCGAAGAGGAATTGTAATTCCAGAAACCCGCATCGCGAGCAGCCTCGGGCTCGACCTCGGACTGCATGTCGTTGATGCGCTTCAGGAGCCTGTCGGCAGAGAAGTTCATGGAAAGGAGCACGCAGAAGCGGTTCATGAAGGCCTTCTTGAAGCCGTCGTTCCCAAGCAGGCGACTCATGAGAATCGTATGTTCAGAAATAGAACCGCTGGTCGACTGCTGCTGTCCCTGCTGCATCCCCGGCATCATCATGCCCATGCCATTGCCCGTGCCGTTCGGGTTGGTCACATAGCTGAACACGTTCCCGTTCTGCGTATTGTAGCTCACGCCGAAACCGAAGTCGGTATCGTACAGGAACCACTTCCACTTGCTCTTCTGGCTTGCGACGCGCCACTTCTTCACGTTGTTGTGCGGCCAGTCGCTATTGTTCAGGAACATTTCCGCCGACATATAGTTCATGAAGTTGTCGACATCTATCTGGTCGGCAATTTTCTGGTAGTTCGCGTCGCTCGAAAGCTCGTTGCTCTGGAGCCAGTCTATCATCGCCTTGTAATCGGCCGCAGAACCGGCAGCAACTTCATTCGATCCGTTGGCCGTAGTCGCGAGAAGGTCGATGTCGTTCGGATCGTGGCCGTACTTGGTCTCGTAGTAATACTCGTTATTACGTTCGCGCAAGTCATGTATGCCGTAATACTTGCCATTGTAGAACACGATGACATAGCGGCCGCGCTGGTAATCCACGTCAAGGCCTTCCGTCATCGACGTACCCAGACGGTCACGCACGTAGTCGTCGCCGCTGTTGTTTCCGAAGTTCCTGAGCGAGAACGCCTTGAACTTCTTGAGTTCCGGGTATTGCGGGAAGAGGTTGTACTTGAGGCGCTTGTCGCCGTATTCCTCGCGGAGCGTAATGGCGAACGACTTCTTTTCTTTAGCGCGGCTGTACTGCCCCGTAATCTTGTAGTCGCCCTTGATGGCGAACGCAGGCTTCTGCGGAGAGCCCTTTTCGAACAGTTCCACATACACAGGAAGTTCGCGGTTGCTCCAGAAGTTCGCTCCCTTCTTCGGGTCCATCATGGCAGCATTATTACCCGTCATGTAGAGGCCAGAATCCTGGCTGAACATCGAAAGCGGGTCGGTCGTCACGAACATGGTCGGGAGGGAGGGCATCTGTTCGAACACGTAAGTGCGGACGATTTCCTCGCTCGGGAACGAGCCCGTGGCAAAATTGCGGCAGCGCAGCACCATCGTCGAGTTGATGGTCAAGGACTGCTGCATCACGGGAGAATTCGTGGTAGGTTCGGTACCGCCCTGTTCGCAGCGCGTGCCCGCGGGGAACGTCACCGTAACCGCAGAAGAATAGAATCCGGAAGGAGGAATGTTCACCTCGCCAGACTGAGCCTGTTCCGCGAACACCTCGCCCGCCGTATTGCCGTAGGGCGAAGGAGCGGCGAAGCCCCACTTGCCCGCATTGTCACGGGACCAGGAAGCTCCCGTCGGAACCGCGGAATAGGACACGGAATCAAGAATGCCGTTACTTTCGTTAACCAGGAAGAGCGCACCAGAATTTTCGGCCTTGAACGTCGTATGCGGTTCATGGCCGCGCTTGCGGGCAATGTACGAAGTCACCATGAGGGTAGTCGTCTCGCTGCCCTGGGTTTCCGTCGCGAACGTGGTCGCCGAAACCTGCGAAAACTTGACTCCGCTGGCATTTTCACCGAGGCGCACGTAGTACACCGCAGAGGAATCGCCCGTACCGCGGAGGTTCTTGCCGCTCCAGTCGCTCATTGCGTCGCCTTCCTTGAAGTTCAGGCGAATCTTGTGGTTCTTGGTGATGAACCCGCGCACCACGAGCTGGTCAGCGCTGCTGGGCTTCGAGTTCGACTTCACCACCACGCGGGAATATTCACCGCCCTGGGCCACCTTCATCACGGCGCCCACCACATTCTGGCCACCATCGCTATAGCACAGGGAAGACCTTCCGGGCAAGTTCGTCACGTTATCCGTAGAACCAGTCGCAGCACCAGCTCCGGCACCTGCACCGACACCACCCCAGTTGCCACCGCCAAAGTCTCCCATACCGCCGCCCCAATCGCCCATGCCGGGGAAAGCGCCGAAACCGCCAGCAGAGGCTTCGGAACTGCAATCCGTACCGATCATGTTCACGGAATCGGAAGGCGCAACATAGTCGGCGTAGTTCTTGCCCGAAAGGAACACGATCATGTAGCTCTTGGCGGGAATAGTCGCATTGCCGAACACCCAGCGGCGCGGGAACTTCGCATCGTTACTGAGCGCAACGCCCTTGAGGCTCACGGGAGCGTCCGATGTGTTGTAGAGTTCAACCCAGCCCGGGTCGTTGCCGTCGTTATCCTTGAAGTTCGCGTTCTCGGGCGAAACTTCGGAGAAAATCACCGGGAAATTGCCAACATAGGCGAGCGGAGTATCGACAGGAACCATTCCCGGATCTTCACCGGGAAGCGGGCCCTCATGCGAGCCGTCATCCTTTTTCGATGAAGAAGATTGCAAAGCCTGCGAATACGGTACGCCGTCAATCGAAGAACTAGACCCGAACACGCCATCGCTGCCCGGAACAAAGGCTCCGCTGCTCAATTGCCCTTCCAGGCCGGTATCGGAGCCATCCGGTTCAACGCCGGAGTCCCCAGAACAAGCGGACATGCCGCAAACAAGGCCGAAACCGGCCACCCCCAATATTGATATTTTCCTGATATTCATGCCTCAAAATTAAGCCAAAAAAACGCTTTATTTCAAGAAAAAACGCAATTTATACGGGGCTTCGAGTACCGAAAATGGGGGCAGGCCGGACCTTTCTGGCCAATACGGGACTATTCATCCCAAAAAAGGATATATTAGGAGCATGAAAGCCTCTTCTCTCCTGTTTTTTGCCCTAGCCTCCGCCTGTATGGCGTGGGCCGAGCCGCTGTTCATAGGCTACTACCCCGACTGGGGCAAGTGGCACAAGCCCGCCTATACTGTCGATAAAGTCCCGTACGAAAAGTTGACGCACGTGCTGTGGAGTTTCATCACACCGGATACGGACGGAAGTTTGCGCGGAGATGCCGCAGAAGACCCCAGCGCCCTCGATGAAATGGTCTCGCTAGCACACGCCGCCGGCACCAAGGTCATCGTATCGCTCGGCGGTGGCGGACAGAGCGAAAACTTCGTACCGGTCGCATCGAACGACGCCCTCCGCGGCAAATTCGTCGCGAACCTCGTGCAGTTCGTCGCCGACCACAACCTGGACGGGCTCGACATGGACTGGGAATGGGAATACCATCCCGTGCCCGACGCGGACACCATCGCCTACAACAAGCTGCTCACCGAGCTCCGCGCCGCCCTCCCTAAAAACAAGAGCCTTTCCGCTGCGCTTCCCTGCTCGCCCTATTACGGGAATTTCTTCACGCCCGAAGTCCTCGTCGCAAACCTCGACTGGTTCGGATTCATGACCTACGACATCACCGGTGACTGGGATGACAAGGCCATGTTCGACTCGCCGCTCTACCCGCACGACGGCTACACCACCTGGTCGTGGGAAGAAACCCGCGACTACTGGAAAAAACGCGGGGTCCCCACCGAAAAGATGGTCTTCGGCATTCCCTCGTTCGGCTTTGAATTCAAGGGCGCCACAGGCCCCGGCACCGACTTCACCAAGGGAACCGCAAAGCAGGTCGCGTACAAGGACATCGTCGCGAACACCGAATGGGAATACCATTTCGACAGCGTCTCCGTAGAACCCTACGGCATATCTTCAACCGGTTATATCACCTTCGAGGATCCGCATTCTTCCGCCGTCAAGAGCCGCTGGGTCAAGGAAAACGGCTACGCGGGCATCATGGTCTGGGAAGTCTCGCACGACTACCTCGAAGGAGTCGGGAACCCGATTCTTGACAGCATCGCGGTCGTGTTGCGTGACGGTTCGACAAACACAATTTCGCCTCGCAGGAACCGGGCCGCATCACAGCCCCGAGCGCAAGGCACCTCGGGCAGGCAAGTGGACGCCCTCGGGAAACAGGTGGTCGGCAAAAGACCGACAATCCGGCTGGACGTCAAATAATTTTTTGCGGATTTAGTATAACTTAATCTTTTCAAATGGAGTGTGGTATGAAAAAATTGGCTCATGCATGCGCAGCAGCATCCGCGCTGGCGATTCTCGCAGCAAGTTCGTTCGCGGCGGACCGTTCCGTTGCCCTCAACAAGAGCATCGAATCGCTCGAACCCATGAAGGGCATCGTGTTCTGGCCCGACCAGGCGAAAGACCAGAAGGACCTTCAAAAATCCATCTCGCTCGAATTCTCGTACTGCCTCCCCTGCGCCGTGGTGAAGGGCAAGACCGACGACAAGATCGACTACGACTGGAGCAGTTTCGAAAAGATGCTCGACGATATCGCGAGCCGCGGGCACCAGGCCATCGTGCGGTTCCGCATCGAGTACCCGAGCGCGACCATCACGAACGCATCGGGCTGCACCGAGAATGTAAAAGGTGCGACAGCCGTTCCCAACTACTTCATGACAAATAGCAACTATATGGAGACCTTCTCCGAGGATCCAGGCGGAGACGGGCCCACCTATTACGCCGATTGGAGCAGCACGGCACTCCAGTACTTCTACAAACAATTCTACGCCGATTTCGCCGCAAAATACGACAAGGACCCGCGTATCGCCTTCGTGCAGGCAGGTTTCGGACACTGGGCCGAATACCACATCTACGGTACCAAACTTCAACTCGGCACAAATTTCCCGACCAAAGACTACCAGACCGAATTCCTGACGCACCTCGACACGCTTTTCCAGGAAACTCCCTGGAGCATCTCGATTGACGCAGCAGACAAGGCCTATACGCCCATCGCCGGGAACAAGACCCTGCTCGCGCTCGGTTTCGGGGTATTCGACGATTCGTTCATGCACGAAAAGCACGACATTTCGCAGGGCGAAGGCGACAACGAAAAGAACTGGATTGCCCTCGACACTACCCGCTGGAAGACCTCGCCCGCCGGCGGTGAAATCAGCTACTACGAAGACAAGGACCAGCACGAGTTCCTGAACCCCGCCGGACTCTACGGCGTCACCTGGGAAAAGGCCGCCGAAAAGTACCACATGACGTACGTAATCGGCAACGACGCGCCCGAAGGCAAGTACGCCACCAAGAGCCGCGTGTACGAGGCCAGTTCCTACGCCGGTTACAAGTTCCAGATTACGGGCTATACGGTCAACAAGGTCTCGGCCGCCGTTCGTGTAAAAAACATCGGCATCGCCCCGCTGTACCACAACGCCTACGTGACCGTGAAGGGCGTGCGCAGTTCGGCATCGCTCAAGGGGCTCCTGCCCGGCAAGGAAGCCACGTTCACCGTCTCGGGTATCGAAATCGGCGACAAGGAATCGCCTGAACTGACCATCACCGGTGACAAGTTGCTGGAAGGCGCGACCATACCCTACAAGGCAAGCCTGGACGGGAGCGAAAAGCCCATCGAAGGAACCGTGGATGAAGGGACAACCGCTATCGGGAAGGGCCACATTACAAACCGCGCCGAACGCAACGTCAAGGCAAACTGCGCGACGGACCGCTGCAAGGACCGCACCACCGACCTCAAGGGCCGTAGCGTTCCGAGCAAGGCCGCACACGGGGCGTATTACCCGGTAAAAGGCAACTAATACTTTTTGATTTCATCCCAAGAATCATAAGGGAACCATTTGCCATGCCAAAGGTCAAGGTAAAACACTATTATGCGCTTCTCCTTTGGTACGCTAGTATCCACTAGCAGGCCCGTGCATACCCCTTCCTTCTGGGCCTCGTCATACATTTCTTCTATTCCGTCCCAAAAATCGGGATCATTTTCCTGCTGTTTGAAAATCAGTTCTTCGCCACCCCACCAAAGAGCGGCATTCTCATCCTTTTGAACAAAAGGATTCTCGCCCTCTCCCTTGTAATATTTGAAGAACTTCATCAATTCCTGAGCAGTCATACGCTAACCTGCCAATTCTGAGAGCCTTTTAAAAGCGATCCTAAACCATCGTGTTTTAAACTCAGCCTTTACATCGTATGCCCAGTGGTTATAATAGCGCCACTGGCTAAAAATCGCATTGCCCAAGATGCGGAAATCATCGCAGTCGGCAACCAGTTTTTCGAATCTTTTTTTAGAATGTTTCGATGGGTCATAATTGTATTTCGCATCAAAACTCTCGAAACAATCCATTTTAAAACCAAGGTTCTCACAATCTTCCGAAAATTGCATATCGTCAACAAATGCATAAACCTTGGCGCGGGTTTCATCCGCATCAATTTCATCCAATAGGGCGCTCCACTTTTCAACGAAGTTTTTTACGCGATCTGCAGCCTGCATAAGGGCCTCCTTTACTCCAAATACCACATGGTTTCTACGGTATCGCCGGCTTCGATATCTTCGGGAGTGTAGTCGATAGAACCATCACTTTGGGGGGCTTCCATTGCACAACAGCAAAGATCTTCTTCGTGGACATGAATGTCCAAACGGTGTTTCGAGTAATCGACATTGACAATACCGCCCAACTTGTGGCCGAGCGTACTGGCGATGACCTCCGCTTTTTCGCGGGCGTCCTTTACGGCCGATTCCAGAATTTGCAGTTTGACATCGTGCACATCCTTCCTGATGAAGGAAATCTTCACTTCGAGTTCGGGCCAGGCGACTCCCAATGCCGCAATGACTTTCGAGGTAAGGACGCTGTCTAACGGCAATTCCAGAGCAAGGTTCTGTTCTAGTTTGAAGCCATCGTATATATAGCAGCCCTTATCGCGGTTCCATTCCCTGTTTCTCGTTATCGAGAAATCGGAAGTCCTAAGGGATTCCTTCGGGAGTTTTAGTTTTTGGAGAGCCTTCTGCAGTTCGCCATTGCCGACTGCAGCATCGGCATACGCTTCTTCGTACTCCTCGTACGTGGACTCCACGCTAAAACGAAGCCTCGTAGTATCAGGCGCGACCTTGATGTTGCCGACACCCATGACGCGAATGGTTTTCTGGTCCATAAGACACCTCCGTGTTATATTTTTTCTACTCTAAATATACATTCATGAAGTGTCAAAAAATGACAATTTAAAGAATATTCTGTCGAAAAGACAGTATGCGTAACACGACAATCTTCTTGGTATTGTAATCGATATGATAAAAGAACTTGTAATTGTCAACCGGCATAAACCGCACATTTCTCAATAGCCAAGGCTCATCTTGACATTGAGCGTACATCTCTGGAAATTCCGCCAGGCAATTGAGTGATTCCAGGACCTTATCCATCCAATCAATGGCCGCCTTAGGCGACGCTAGAGTAATGGCAATATAGTCAAATATGCCATCCAAATCACCTTGCGCCACAGCGGAAAGATGAACTTCAAAAATCATCTCTTGTATTTTTTCTTTGCTTCAGATATATACAAAGCGGCAGGTTTGGTTCTGCCAGCAAGCATGTCTGCGTAGCCCTTCTCAAGTTCTTCATCCAGTTTTTCCTTACTCCAATTTGCGGCATTTTCAGGAGCCTGCGAAAGCTTCAACGGGAATGGAATCCCCTGTTGCAAGATGATTTGCTTGTAGAACATGTTAATTGCGTTCGACACCGGAATGCCCAAGGCGTCCAGGACCTTTTCAGCCTGTTCCTTTACATCGGGCTCTATACGAGCATATAGATTCGCAGTTTTGTTCATGCCCTAAATATACACATTTGTAAGCACAAATGCAATACATTTTATAAAAATTCCCAAATTTGCTCGAATTTCGCCATTTTTATCGTTTTCAAAAAGCAGCCTATTTTGCCAAAGTCTACAGTAAAAGCCCACCAAAGTCTGGGTTGAAGCCAGCCATCCATCACAAAAACGCACAGCAAAATACCACAAAAATACACAGTAAAATACCACAA
>CACXXH010000065.1 GCA_902771595.1 Fibrobacter succinogenes
CATGGCCTTGCAGATTTCTTCGTAGGTAGCCGGCTTTTCGAGTTCGGCAGTGAGGTCAACGAAGGAAACGTCAGAGGTCGGAACGCGGAGGCTCATACCAGTGAGCTTGCCGTTGAGGGACGGGAGAACCTTACCCACGGCCTTAGCAGCACCCGTAGAAGACGGGATGATGTTTTCGAGGATGCCGCGGCCACCGCGCCAGTCCTTCTTGGACGGGCCGTCGACGGTCTTCTGCGTAGCAGTAGCAGCGTGAACGGTGGTCATGAGGCCACGCTTGATGCCGAACTTGTCGTTGAGGACCTTGGACATCGGGGCGAGGCAGTTGGTGGTGCAGGAAGCGTTGGAGATGATGTCCTGACCAGCGTAGGTCGTGTGGTTCACACCGTACACGAACATCGGAGTGGAGTCCTTAGACGGAGCGGACATGATGACCTTCTTGGCACCGGCCTTGATGTGGGCGCGAGCGAGTTCGTCGGTCAGGAAGAAGCCAGTGGATTCCACGACAACGTCAACACCGAGGGCACCCCAAGTAATGTTGGTCGGATCCTTTTCGGCGAACACCTGAATCTTGTTGCCATCGACGATGAGGAAGTTGCCTTCGAAAGACACGTCGTGGTTGAACTTGCCGTGCACGGAGTCGTACTTGAGCATGTAGGCGAGGTAGTCAACGTCGAGAAGGTCGTTGATACCGACAACCTGGATGTCGTTTGCGAAGTTTTCCACGGCGGCGCGGAACACCATACGGCCGATGCGGCCGAAACCATTGATACCGAGTTTGAGAGCCATTATTGGATCCTTTTGTTTATTGTTGAATTGCTAGCCACCTTCAGGGTGGTGCTTTGCTGGCGACAAAGATACAAAAAACAGGGGTCTTTGTGTAGTCGGAAGATGAAAAAACGGTTTTTTAGCCCCCGTGGCCCCCCGAAAACCGCCCTCGACCGGCAGGGGCGGTTCGCCACCCGCGAAGTCCCCGAAACCCGCCCCGCGCAAAAATAATTTTACCATCAAAACAGCATATTCCACCAGGGAATAAAAAATACAGGGCGGAAGCAAATCGTTTTTGTATTTTTGCTCCCATGAACATTTCTGCGTTTAAAAACTTTATTTGTACCCCCGTTTCTTGCGGCCGACTCGCACAGCTGAGTGCGGGCATGTTTATGCTGTTCTTTATTGCGTCTTGCGCCGGAAACGGCGAGCCGTTGACCAACCCGGAACCCAAGAGCGACTCCCCCGCCACCGCGGCCCAGAACTATTATGATTACGACGAGCCCGCGGTATCGACAGCTAGCGCCCGCACGGAACGCCTGCCCGAAGGCTCCATCGGCAACGCTGGCTTCAGCTTCAAGTTCCCCGGCGGCGACTGGACCATGATCGGCGGCGAAGACGGCGCCCCCTACGAGTTCTACAACGCGACTACGGGCCGCAGGGCGGTGCTCCGCGAAGTGGCTCTCGACGACGGCGAACCGATGAACCTGATGGACCGCGCCCAGATGGAAATGCAGAGTCTGGAAGCGAGCGGCAAGAAGGCTAGCCTCAGCGAGCTCAATCCCGAAGAGGCGTTCGGTACCACCGGCGCATTCTTCGACATCGCGGGCAAGCGCTACGACACACCCTACGAGGCGTGCGGCATCGTCACCGGCAACGGCAGAAGCGTCTACACGCTCACGCTCGCAGCGACCGACAACGTTCCCCAAAAGGGACAGCTCAAGGAAGAGTGGAAGGAATTCTTCAAGGGATTCTCCCTGAACGAGATTGCCGTGGAGCAGGGTCCGGAACTTTCGCCGGAACGCATCCAGAACCATGCCTCCGCAGCCCTCGGCTACACCTGGAGCACGAAGGACACCCTGTGGCACTTCTGGAACGGCATCGCTAAACAGAACAACGATCCGGACCTGGTACTCACCAACAAGGACGAAGACGTCTCGCTCTTCGTGTACGGGGCTATCCTCCCGGCCGACATAATCAGCCGCGACGACATGTTCAAGGTGCTCCTCACCCGCCTCGGGGTCGACCCGAACAACAAAACCATCGACGCAAGGCGCGTGAAGGCCGGCAACACCTACGCCCAGGAATTCACGCTCACGCACATGGTGGGCAACTTCGACTTCGCCTACAAGGGACGCTTCTTCTACGAGAACGGCCGCGGCATCCTCATCGCCGCCTGGACGCAGGGCGCCACCCAGAAGAAATACGCGAAGGTCATCGACAACGCGGTCGAAGGGCTCAAGACCGGAGCCGTGCCCGAAATCAAGAACGACAAGAAGCAGAACAAGTTCAACGCCGCCGTGATGAGCCAGGTGGGTATCCTGCGCCTGCTCGAAGACCAGCCGCTCGTGGCCCTCAGCTACTTCGAACGCGCGAACAAGATGGACCCGGACGAGCCGCTTTACCTCATCAACTGCGGATTCGTGTACCAGATGAAGGAACTCTACGGCCCGGGCATCGCCTACTTCACGAGCCAGATGCCGTTGGTGCGCAAGAACGGGAAGCTCCTCTCGATTCTCGGCGAAATGTACGAGGTGCTCTTTGACTACAGCCACGCCCGCGAATGCGCGGAAGCGGCTCTCCAGTTCACGCCGAACAACCCCGAATACGTCATCAACCTGAGCGACGCGCTCTGGGGACTCGGACAGCGCCACCAGTCGCTCGTCGTGGTGCAGCGACTCTTCGACACGCAGCCGAGCAGCCGCCTGGGCGTGTACCTCGCCAAGACCTACATGGGCCTCGACCAGTACGCCGAAGCCGTCGAAATCCTCTACGGCATCCGCGGAAGGTTCGGCATGAGCAAGGACCTGGGCGAAACCCTCATGGACGCGCTCGTGTTCCTGGGCCGCTACGAAGAAGCCCGCGCCATCAGCGAAGAGACGCTCCTGAAAGACAAGAACGATTACAAGCTGTGGACCATGCACGGCAAGATCCTCTTCTACTCGCACAACTACCGCGAAGCAGAAAAGGCGCTCACCAAGGCACTCTCGCTCAAGCCCGACAACGAAGACGCGAAGAGCTACCTGAGCGCCACCAAGGCATTCCTCGGCAAAGCTGACAACCGCACTCTGCAGAAGCCCATCACGCCGGTAGAGGAGCGCACGGCGAACCTCAAGAGCCTATTGCGCCCGAAGGCCAAGCAGGAGGCCGTCGATGGCGACTTCCCCGCCGTGATGCACTACAGGAAGGAGGCCCTCAAGGCCGAGAAGAACCAGCCCTGGGTCAAGAGCGAAGAAATGCTTTTGGAAATCCTCGATACCCGAGGAGCGGCCATCTACCGCGAATTCACATTCGACTTCTTGCCCGGCTACGACAGGATTTACCTGAACGCGCTCGAGGTCTACGACAGCAACTGGAACCTGAAGCAGAAGGCTAGCCTCAACGGAGCCTACATCACCTATGCGACCGAAATCGGCGGCAAGAACGAAAGCCAGATGGCGCATTTCCCGCTCTCGGAACTCGCGCCGGGCGACTTCGTTTACCTGCAGTTCAGCCGCACCAACCTCGAAGCGAAGGGCATGATTCCCTATACCGACTTCATGACCGGAAAGGACATCCCCGTCGGCGAGACCTCGTTCCGCGTGTACGCCGACACGAACGCCTACACCACCGAGGAATACGGACCGCTGGAACGCGAGAACATCAAGGGCGGCCGTGAATGGAAGATGGAATTGCCCGTCGTCATCCGCAAGGAACTCTACATGCCCGTGTACCGCGACTTCGGCGCCGGCCTGATGCTCACCGGCAAGCAGCAGTGGAAGGAAGTGGGCGAAGACTACGAGAACCTCATCAAGCACCAGTTCAAGCAGGCGGTAAGCGTACGCGAGAAGGCGTTCGAGGTGAAGGGCAACAAGATCGGTAACGAAGCGGTAAAGGCAATCGTGAACTTCGTGCGTCACGACATCCGCTACCGCGACATACGCTTCGGTGGGCACAGCCTCATCCCGCAGACGGCGGAAGTGACCCTCAAGGAACGCCGCGGCGACTGCAAGGACATGGCGCTCCTCCTCAAGGAAATGCTTGCGACCATCGGCATCAAGAGCTACCTCACGGCCATCCACCTGACCGAGGAAGGTTTCTCGGGCCTCCCCACCATCCAGCAGTTCAACCACATGATCCTCTTTATCCCGAAGCAGGGCAAGGTGGACGAGATGTGGGTCGACGCAACAGACAAGACGGGCAACGACCGCCCCGTACCGCTTGACATGGAAGGCAAGGTCGCCCTCATCATCGACGGCGAAAACAGCCGCGTGACGCAGACCCCCATCCTCGAAGACGACCAGGAACACAAAATTGCGATCGACCACAAGCTGTTCATCGGAAACGACGGCACCTGCGAGTTCCGCGATTCCGTGGCCCTCTCGGGCAAGTTCGCGAGCGCCATCCGCAACAAGTTCTACGGCCGCGAAGTCAAGGAACAGGAAAAGCTGATGGAAGACTTCATGGCGCAGGGCGTGCCCGACGTGAACATTTCGAAGGTCGAAATCAAGAACCTCGCCGACTTCAACAAGCCGCTCGTGCTCATCACCACATACGGTTCCAAGGGCTACTTCGGCAAGGGCGACGAGATGAAGGGACGTTTCCCGAACGTGTGGGAAAGGAGCCTGTTCAAGCTCCCGAAGGTGAACAAGCGCCACCACCCCATCCGCATGCCGCACGAAACGCAGTTCACCTTCAGCCTTACGGTGAAGGCCGCCGACGGGCGTGAAGTGGACGTCTCGGGCGCTAAGCCGCTCCCGCGCGATCCCGACTACGTGAGCTTCGAGAAGAACGTGAACGCGAATGCGCAGTCCTCCATCAAGTGGACGACATTCGCGCTGTACGCCGACGCGAGCGAATACGAGAAGATTCGCGAGGAATGGAACTACCTCCTGAGCGAAACAAGCCCGATGATTGTCGTGAAGTAAAGCTCCGGCAAGGCACTGTGATCCCCCCGTCCCCGTTCCGAGGATTATATCCACTAAGCAGCAAAGCTACAAGTGGCTATTAAGAACAAGCCCGGGGCAGGCTCTACAGGTCCGGGATGACAAAGCGGGTCGCGCGATGTTTATTGCGGGTAATAAACAGTAAGTACGTCGGGGCCGAGCATCGCAGACTCGGCAGCGACAATATTCTGCGGGAGTTCCGGACACGGGATTCCCGATTTTTCTGTATCGCCGTCCAGGAAGGCTTCCGCATGCGCATCCGTAGAACGCCACAAGTCGAGGCGGTTCCAGAGGGGCCCGCCTTCGGGAGCGTCTTTGCCTTCAAAAAGAAGACGCGCAAGGGTCGCGCCCGGTTCCACCATCAGGCGGTGCATTCCCCGGCGGGAGAGTTCCGCAAGCATTTCGTCCCAGCAGTCGGAGAACGTTCCGGCAGAAAGCCGGATGGTTTCGACATGCGGGAGCGATGCGACGGCGGGCTGGTCCACAAGGGAAAACACGATGGCGTTCCGCGCCTCGCGACATGCGCCATCAGCAAGATTCGAAGCAGCACTTTCCGCGCAGTTCGAGCCGGCACCGTCCGCCAGATTGGCGCCCGCCTTAAAGAATTTCAGGCCGCGCACGTCCTTCTCGGAAAACACGCGGTGCCCCGTCCAGACGATTTTCACGGGGTTGTTCCCGCGGGCAAAACGCACATCGAGCGACGGATTATCGGCAAGGAGCGTTCCCGCCCCCACGAGCACGGCGTCGCTCATCGCGCGCAGTTCATGGTTCCAGCAGTTCGCGCCCTGTCCGGTAATGCGGAGCGGGGCGTGCGCGCCGTCCGGCAAGGCCACCCCCATGTATCCCGATTCCGTCACGGCGGACTTTATTTCAACGAACGTGCGCTTGTTTCGCACAAAATAATCGTAAGCCTCGAAGTAGCGTTCCACTTCGGCAAAGACGCTCCGGCCCTCGATTTCGAATTCGGACTGCGGGCGCAAAATCCCGGCACCCGAACCAGGCGCGACTTTGCCGGCCGTTCGCCCCGAGGCATCGTAACCGAACACGCTGCAGCCGCTGCCGCAACCACCGTCTTCCGCATCTACGAAAGACGCCGCGATGCAGGCCTCGACACCCTCGAAAACGCGGATACCCGCCTCCTCGAGAATCTTGCGGCTGTTGCCGCGCACCACGGGGTTCGGGTCCGCGTGCGCGAAATAAACTTCCTTGATGCCGGCATCGATGATGGCCTTGGTGCAGGGGGGGGTGCGGCCATAATGGCAGCAGGGTTCCAGAGTCACGTAGATGGCCGCGCCGCGGGCAAGTTCGCCCGCGTCACGCAGCGCCATGACTTCGGCATGGGCGCTCCCGGGGCGCTGCGTACGCCCCTTCCCCACCACGATTCCGTCTTTTACGACAACGGCACCAACCGCAGGATTCGGCCGGCTCGTCCCAATGGAGAAAAACGCCTGCTCTAGCGCAAGCCGCATGTAGTTCGTGATTTCTTCAACCGGCATAAAATATCGCGCGCCTCATACGCGCAAAAACGGTATGTTCCGCACGCAATAAGCGATTAGTTCTTCGGGAAGGCCATGAAGCCGCCGACCACGTTGAACACGCGCTCGTAGCCGTTCTGGATCAAGAAATTGGAGACCGCCATGCTGCGCTTTCCGCTGCGGCAGAAGATAAGCAAATCCTTGTCCTTCGGGAATTCGGCGAGGCGCTGTTCGGCTTCCTGAAGCGGGATATTGATGGATCCCGGGGCGGTTCCTTCGGCAACTTCGCCCGGAGTGCGCACGTCAATCAGAACGGCACCGGCCTTCTGCATCTCGAGAGCCTTCGCCCAGTCGACATTGGTAATCTGCGCCTTCGGTGCTTCCGGAGCCGGAACTGTCTGCTGTGCAGCGGGCTGTGCTGCGGCGGGCTTCGCGCTCTCCACGGGAGCGGACTTCTTTTCAGCATTCGCTTCGTTGCAAGCTGCAAACAGGAATGCGGCGCAAATCATCATACCAATAGTCTTCTTCATATCTTTTCCTTTTTTCATTTTATAAAAGTTTTGTTAATTCTCGGAATCCGCGTTCGGGAAGTCGTCCTTGTCCAGGAGCATGTACACGCCGAGCGCAGTATGGGTAATATTGTCCTTCGAGCGGATAGGAACCGCGTTGAGCATCAGGAGGCGTTCCGCCTTGATAAAGTTGCCCTTCCAAGCGGCGCTCCTGCCGGTATCGAAAACTTCCGAAAGTATCTTGGAGATATAGGGCAAGATCTTGCTGCTCACGACGGAATCGAGGCTCTTGCCGTAAATTTCCTTCGGGTTCAAAATCTGGAAATCCGCGGCGAAGGACTGGTTGCATCCCTGGATATTGAAATCCCTGTCCACCCAGAAGATGCGCACGTCCGGGAACGAAAGCGCAGCCGAAAGGATGGCGTCCTTGTCGTCGCCGAACACGAGATTGTCGAGCACCATGTCCATGCGGCGGGCGGAACCCTGCAGCACGAGGCGGTTGTCCTCATCGGTCACCAGACGCCCGCGGAAGCAGTACCACACGAGCGTCTTGTCCGTACCGTAAAGGCGGACCTTGATGGTCTCGAACGGATCGCCCCTGGACCCGAAGGTGTGGTAATCCTTCACTCGTGCATTCAAGATGGTATTCAGGAGCTCGAGATCGGATTCCGGCATCATCTTGCGGATTTCCACATAGCCCGTCGACTGCGGGACCACCCTGTGTTCCTCGTCCATGAGCGGCGTGAGCAACTTGAACCTGCGGTCCTCGACCTCGAAGTTCCACAAGAAATCGCCCGTGTTCTGCAACAGGTTGTCCAGGCGCATCTGGATCCTTTCGCGTTCCTTGCGGTTCTCGTTTTCCTTTGAAATATTCTTGATGAAGCAGACGTAACGGAATTCCTGCACCGAGACATATTCGAGCACGGTCTTCATCTCGTACCACTGCGTGCGTCCCTTGTCCCCGTTCGCGGAAGCGTCTTCCAGGTCATGCGAAAACACGAAGGACATGTTCTGGTGCTTCTCGACCTCGTCAAAATAGAGCTTCATCCTGGCCCAGTCCTTCGAACTCAGCAGGTCCTGGAACGTGCTTCCCGAACTCAGCCAGCGGAACAAGGGGTCGGACATGTACATCGGGAGCCCGTAGAGGAACTCGAGCCTCCTCGAGAAGACGATGATGAATTCGTTCACGCTCCCGCTGAAATTTTCGTAAAGCTGCTGCTTCTTGATTCCCTCGCGCAGGAGGAATATCAGGATAAAGAACGCCACTAGCAAAATGACGCACAGGAATGCAAGTACGATGACCCAGTCAATTCCCAAGTCTGCAACAGGAAGCGATTTGTCCATACCCCCAAAATAAACAAAAAAAGGCGAAAGAGACAGCGGGAAAAGCACATGCGGGTCACTTTTTCAGCATTTTCGAAACCCAGACCCCGTTCCAGTCCGGCATCAGGCCCGAAGAGCCGTGTTTCACGCCTATCCCGAAGCCGGCAAATTCCACGGACACCCCCAGCGAAAACCCGAATCCGGGAAACGCGTACGAAGTGGAGATACTCCCCCATGCAAAGCGGAGAAGCGTACCGACGGTCACGGTCTCCCAGTCCGTCTGCGCGAAGGCGGAAAAAATCGCGGAAGGTTTCCAGTGGACGGCCGCCCGGGGAAGCTCCGGCGCCTCGTCCGCAAACCCTAGCCAAATAGCAGACAAAGTAAATTTCGAGACCAGGGCGGACATCCCCGCCTTGAACCGGTAGCGAACCCAGGCGGCATCGCCCGGCAGCCAACCGGCATAGCCACCCGCGCCGAGGCCCGCAACAAGGTACCTGAAGGAGGCGGAAAGTTCCAGCATGGCGCCGGACTCGCGGTACAGGGAGTCGAGCGAATAGTAGCCGTAGAGGAACGCGCCCCTGAAGCGACGCATTTTCCATTCCCCCGCCGCGGAGAGCGCCCATTCCCCCATGTCGCCCGAACGCATATAGCCGGAGACGCCCACCGAGGTGGCGGGAAGCCTCGCCGGAGTGGAATTCCAGCCGGGAAGCCCTTCCGGAGCCCCCCAGACTCCCGACCCGAACGGGACGGGCGAATCGTAACAGGCGCCCTGCGACCAGAGCGCGACGACCAGGAACAGGCCGAGCGAAAAATTACGGACGCAGAACAATTCCCACCACCTTTTCGAAATCGCCGAGCCTCGCCGCGACGTAGTTCACCCCCCTGCTCCCGCGATCTTTCACGGGAACGTCGTGCCAAGCGGAGGAATTCGCCGGCGCCACGGTCTTCCACACGTCCCGGCCAGCGGAATCGAGCAGGCGAAGCACCACATCGTCGCTCGCATCCACGCGGACCCGCAGGGGCGGCCCCTTCGCCCGGACCACGCGCGAAGAAAACACCAGCGTGAAGGGATCCTCGGCCTTTGCGCCTGACTTCGGGACGAAGCCCGGGGTATTTTCCGGCGCCCCCGAAAGCGGGCTGAACCCCTCGGGGCACGTCGCGCTCGACTTGTCCCAGGAGACGCTGTCAACGACCTGCGTGTCGAAGCAGAGGGAAAGCGAACCGCCCGAATTGTTGAGGTAACCCATCGCGACCTGCACGATGCGCACGTCACCGAACCCGAGATGCGCGCGCAGTTCCGCGGAATCCTTCGTCACAAGGACCGCCTGCAGGGGCGACAGGGAATCCATCGTCTGGCCCCAGACGCCTCCCCTGCCGCAGAAGCGCAGGCGCGAAAGCGGGAGCACCGAGCGCGAGGCGTTGTAGACCTCCACCCACTCGGGCACGGGCTCCTGCGGGCAGTGGTGCACCTCCGATATCACGAGGGGCGAACGCCCCTCCGCAAGCAGCAGCGTGTCCACGACATTGTTCAACGGGAAATCGTCCTCGGGCAGGCCGAGGTATAGCCGGAGGCTCCCGCGGGCCGGGAACTCCAGGCGGAAGTTTCCCGCGACCTCACGCGATTCCTCGCGCCACACGCCGGTCGACATGTCCTGCGACCTCACCCGCAGGTCGGCGCGCTTGCAGCCCGCGAGCCACCCCTCCACATGGAATACGCGCCCGACCGCCGTATCCGCCCCCTCCAGGCGCGCGCTCACCGAAACAAGCCCGCAATCCCGTATGCCGCTCTCGTAGTCCGCATTCGCATATCCCGGAGTCGCGGTCGCAAGCACCCAGTCGTCGGTCTCCCCGCGCCTCTGGAAAGCCTTCCCCGCCTTCGGGGCCGGCAGCAGCGCCGAATCCGCGCAGGTCCCCGCCCGCAATTTCCAGGCGCATTCACGAGAGTTCGGGAGCGAAACCGCGGTCACCGCGCAGGCCACACCGCCCCCCGAGGGGCAGTACGCGCTGTCGTGGACCAGGACCAAGCGTTCCCCCTCCGGGTACGGAACGGCAAAAGCCGCCTTCCCGTCCACAAAGAACTCAAGCGAATCCGCGGCAAAAGCCGAATCCAGCCGGATTTCGACGAACTCCCCCTCCTTGTCGGGCACGTCCACCGGGTCCGGAAAGAACTCGACAAAATAAGGGCACGCGGAAACGGAAACCGCGAGCCAAGGCAATAATTTCATGAAATCCCCCGAAGGGGCTTATCCCGCACGCCGTCCCGGAGGAACGCCGCCTAACTGGAGCGTAGCGGAATATCAGTCGACCGAGTAGTCGCCCGGAAGTATATAGGCAACGGGATTCACGGGACGGTCGCCGACCCAGACCTCGTAGTGGAGGTGCGTTCCGGTAGACATACCAGTGGAACCCATGTAACCGATTATCTGGTAACGGCGGACCAGCTGGCCCTGCTTTACAAGAAGCATCTGCATGTGCCCGTAACGGGTCTTCAGGTTGTTGCCGTGGTTGATGGCCACGTAATTACCGAAGGAGGGGCTAAACTTCGCCTGTTCGATGACGCCGTCAGCGGAGGCGAAAATCGGGGTCCAGCGCTCGTTGGAAATATCGATACCCTGATGCATGCGGGCAACGCCGGTCACGGGGTGGATACGCAGGCCAAACGGAGAACCGAAACGGCCGCTGGTCGGAGCGATGGAAGGAATGTAGCGCCAGCGGGACTGCTGCTGCCCGACATATTCGGAAAGCGAAGCAAACGAAGCGCTGTTCATTTCAAGCTTGTTCTGAATGCGGCCCGCATTTTCGCGCAGAAGCGTCATGCGCTCATAAACCGGGGACGTCCCGCGCATCAGCAAGGAATCCGGGCCAATCGGACCACCGGTACCCAGTTCGCGCGCCTCCTTGTCGGGAAGGGTCAAAGCGAACTTCGAGTGTACGCGCTGTTCATCCTTGAAGAAAACCGTCGAAGTTCCGTCCAGGTAATCGAGCGTCCCCTCGATCTGGGCCATCTGCTTGTCGAGATCGACTCGGGCCTTGAGAACATGACCGAGCACGCCGTCGTACACGAAGGTAGCCGCGAACTGCACCACCAAAAGCAGTAGCCCCACGATAACGAAAGCCCGAATCACCTTGTGGCCGCGGAACAGGAATTCCGGCAGACTGAGGGTCACCGACTTGGAGGAGTTCTGGTAGTGTATGTTTGCCTTAATGAACTTCACGGGGGTGAAAATAGTAAAACCTTTCCGAAACAAACAACCCCAAAAAAAGTAAAACCTTGTTTTCAAGGGGAAAAAGGCAATTTTCTACTAAAAGTAAGAAATTTGTAAGAAACAAACACTATTACCATATCAAACGGGGTTGTCGATATCCACAAAAGACGCCGGAATGCCGAGCTCGGCCTCGATTTTGCGGGCCAGCGCCCTCACGCCGAAAATCTCGGTACGGTGGTGCCCGCAGGCGAGAAGGTTGAACCCGAGTTCCTCCACGGTGATGGGGACGTTCTCCTTGATTTCGCCGGTCACGAAGGTATCGCACCCGAGGGATTTGGCCTCCCCGATTGCGCTCGCGGCCGAACCGCTGCAGATGGCAACCTTGCGCACGGTCTCGCTGCCGTACATGAGCGCATGCTGCACCCCATGCTCGAACACGCCGCAGGCAAGTTCCACGAAACCTTCCCGAGAAACGGGCTCTTCGAATTCACCGACATAGCCCACGGTACGCTCGCCCTCGCGTATGAACCCCTCGAGGTTCTTGAGCCCGAAGGCCTTCGCGATAAGCACGTTGTTCCCGACTTCGGGGTGCCCGTCCAGAGGCAGGTGGTATCCGTAGAGCGAAATCCCGTTCTGCATCAGGCGGCGCATGCGTTCGCCGAATTTCCCGACAAGCACGCGGTTTTCGCCCTGCCAGAACCCGTTCGGGTGGTGCACGATGATGCAGTCGGCCTTGTTTTCGATGGCGGCATCGATCAGGCGGTCACGGAAAGACACTCCCGTCACCACGCGGGTCACCTTGTCGGACGCCTCGACGCATAGTCCATCCACGCAGTAATCCTTGAAGGCATGCGGTTCGAGCAGGCCATCCAACCAGGCAGAAAAATCGCTAATATTCATGGAACAAACCCTTTGCTGTTCAATATAACAAAAAGTGCGACATAAGGCCCCGTCCAAAGTAAAATTCGAATTTACATAGTAGCAACAAAAGGGAGTAATTCAATTGTATTTATAATATTACGTGTTTTTTTAGCGAAGGAATCTATTTTTAAGGCGGGATGGTGTAAACCATAAAAAGAGGATGTCAAATGAAAAAGGTATTAGCAATTTTAGGCTTGGCTGCAGTATCAGCCATGGCCATTAGCGCAAACCGTATCGGCCCGGTGAGCACGTACGGTGAACTCAAGGCAAACGGCGGAAAACTTTCCGGAACTTGCCCCCAATACGCAAATTCTGCGGTCCAGGTCAAGGGCATGAGCCTTTTCTGGAGTTCCGCAGCAGATAGCGCTACGGCTTTCTATACGGAAAAAGCCGTGAACCTCATGGTCAAGGACATGAAAATCGAAGTCATCCGCTTCGCCATGGGCGTCAAGAATGAAGATTTCGACAAGGGCCGCGGCTACCTTACCGGTGGTGAAGACCTCCAGAAGGCATACCTCAAGAACATCGTTAACGCAGCCATCGAAAACGACATCTACGTGATTATCGACTGGCATATCGAAAGTGGCAACGGCTACACGAGCGATGCTGTCAAGTTCTTCGAATACGCAGCCCAGCAATACGGCTCCTACAACAACGTAATTTTCGAAGTGTGGAACGAACCGAAGGACGGCGCAAGCATGGGCACGGTCGCCTCCCACGCCAATTCCGTGATTAACGCCATCCGTAAGTACTCCGATAACCTCGTGCTTATCGGCAGCCCGGAATGGTCCAGCCACCCCGAAGAGTGCGCTTCCGCATCCATCAGCGACAGCAAGAAGAACTACGCCTGTACGCTCCATTTCTACGCAGATTCCCACTCTGCCAACGGCGATTACGCTAACCGCGCAAACCAAGCCCTTGGAAAAAACGTTCCCGTATTCGCTTCTGAATGGGGAACCGTCAACGCCAACGGTAACGGCGGTGCCAACCAGAGTGCCAGCCAGGCTTGGATCAACTGGATGAACGACAAAAAAGTCTCTTGGGCTAACTGGTCCGCTTCCGGCGTGAACGAAGGTTCTGCCGCGTTCAACAAGATCAACCTTGACAACGGTCTTTCTTATTCCAATTCCGGAAACATGGTCAAGGGCTGGATGAACAAAAACATGACTTATTCCGACTGCGGCCTCGAAAACGGCAATTCCTCTTCGCAGAGCGGCTTCTCTACCGGTATCGCCAACGGCACCAAGACCGACATGATTGACGACATGGAAGACAACGACCGCTATGCCTACACGGGTGGTTTCTGGTCTGCATGGACCGACGCCAACGAAAACGGCGACAATGGCGTTGGCCAGTCTTCCATCTCCAACGGCACTTGGGAAAACGATTTCGGCAAGACTGTCTATGACGTCCTCTTGCCCAAGGAAGGCAGCAAGAACACCTCCAACTACATGGTCGGCCTCAAGAAAATCAAGCTCGCCAGAGGAACGTATCAATACGCACCGTATGTAGACCTCGGCCTGAACCTCACGAAGGACACCGCCGAATTCGACATGAGCGCCTGCAAGTCCATCAGCTACAAGTTCAAGGGCGCCAGCCACAACTTCCGTCTCGAAACATCTCTCGTGACCAACTGGAACTTCCACCACGTCAACAAGGACGCCTCCGATGAATGGAAGGAAGTCGAACTCACCTGGGACCAGTTCAACCAGGAAGACTGGGGCGACAACGACAAGCACTTCAACTTGAAGGACAAGGGCCTCAGCAAGGTCAAGCGCCTCGCCTGGGAAGTCAAGGGCGTGCAGAACGTTCCGGACAACCAGAACCAGCCTTCGCTCGACTACCTCTTCGTGGATGACGTGCGCTGCGATGGTCTGTCCATTACCGCCATCTCCGGAAAAATTGCCGCGCCGACCTCTTCGTCCGCAGCAAAATCCAGTTCCAGCGTCACTCCCCCGAGCTCCAGTTCTTCCGTGGTCGTTCCTCCGGCATCCTCTTCTTCTGTCGTGATTACCGACCTCCTCGTCATCGACGATGTCGAAGACGGCAACGAAGTCCTCAACACGACCGGTACGTGGTATGCCTACACCGACAACGAATCTTTGGGCAAATCCTCCATTACCAACGTCTACGATCCCAATCTTCCGGGCTACGTGGTAGTGTTCCCGGGCTCTGCCGACCCGACCAACGGCACGCAAGGCTTTGTCGGACTTACGGGAATTCACTGGGATGAAGGCGACTACGCATACGATCCGTTCGTCGCTCTCGGCCTCAACACCAATGCGGACACCTCTTTAGGCATCGACCTGAGCAACTGCCCGGTCATCAGCTACCGCTACAAGGGCGCCGCCCACACCATCAAGCTCCAGGACGGTCAGGTTACCGACTTCGCCTTCCATAACCGCAAGTTGCTGGACGCAGGCGACTGGACGCTCGTAAACTTCAAGCAGGAAGAATTCAAGCAGCCCTCCTGGACACAGACGAAGGTCGACCTGAACTGGTCCAACATCAAGAAGATTTCTTGGGAAGTCATCGGAGCCAAGGGATACACAGACACCTTCCAGCCGGAATTCGACTACCTCTACATCGACGACCTCAAGTGCGTCGACCAGGCTATCGGCATCAAGTCCATCGTCCGTACGGCTACTGGCCTCAGGATCGCCGCGAAGGGTCACGACCTGAACATCATGACGTCCAAGTCCGGCCTCGTGAAGGTACAGGTGTTCGACATGACCGGCCACACGGTCAAGAGCGTCTCCGAGAACATGCAGGCTGGCACCCACACGGTTTCCCTCGAGAACCTGACCGCCGGCAGCTACATCGTCCGCGTGCAGGCAGGCAACGCCAAGAAGTCCGCCCGCATCACGCTCAAGTAATACAGGCATAAAACGGCGGTTCAACCGAGCCGCTTCAAAAGCCCCATGGATTCATTCCACGGGGCTTTTTGATACCGCTCGTTCATCATTTAGGGTATAAGAACCTCCGGCAATTCACTCTCCCCGCAAGGGGGACCATGCCCACGTAAGCGCTAAAGCGCTAAGTGGTCAAAGTGCTTTCGCGACCACCACGGCTTAACGCCTGTGGCTTTGTCGCTCACGGGATTCCGCAGTTTTTTTTGCTAAAAAAAGCTATATTTAGGGTAGAAAAACACAAAGGAAAATATATGTCCGAAGAATTGATTCTTAAGTTCGTTGACCCGCAGCCGATGCGCTACGGTGAAAACTCCCACCAGTCCGCCGTCTTCTACCGCGACCCGACTTGCACCGAAGCAAGCCTCGCCACCGCCAAGCAGCTCTGGGGTAAGGAACTTTCTTACAACAATATCGTCGACGCCGATGCCGCCCTCGAAATGGCCCGCGAATTCAGCGACGGCAACGCAGTCGTGATCGTGAAGCACATGAACCCCTGTGGACTCGCCACCGGCGAAAGCCTCCGCGAAGCCATGGAAGCCGCCTGGGCAGGTGACCCGGTGTCGGCGTTCGGTTCCGTGATCGCCGTGACCCGCAAGGTCGACCTCAACACGGCCGAATTCCTCAAGGGCAAGTTCGTGGAAATCCTCCTCGCCCCCGCCTTCGACGACGACGCTCTCGAATTCCTGAAGAACAAGTCCAAGGACATCCGTCTCCTCGAAGTGGGCGAAATCAAGAAGGCAATCCACTGCAAGGTGTACAAGCACGTCATCGGCGGCATGCTCGTTCAGGACCGCGACGTGGACACCTACGAAAAGTTTGAATGCGTGACGAAGGCCCAGTTCCCGAAGAACAAGGAAGACCTCGCCCGCTTTACCTGGCTCGTTACCAAGCACACGAAGTCCAACGCCATCGTGATGGGCTACGAATACAAGCCCGGTTACTTCCAGGTGATGGGTCTCGGCCCCGGCCAGCCCAACCGCATCGACTCTAACCTCCGCCTGTGCCAGCCGCGCGTCCGCGACAACGTCGCCCGCATGGAAGAAGCCAAGGCGTTCTTCGACGAGAACGGCAAGCTCATCAACGAAGCCGGCCTCAAGGAACTCGAAAAGAAGGTCTTCGGCGAAGTCGTGATGGGCTCCGACGCCTTCTTCCCGTTCCCGGACAACGTGGAAGCCGCCCACGACGCAGGCGTGCGCTACATCGTGCAGCCGGGTGGTTCCAAGAAAGACGACCTCTCCATCGAGAAGTGCGACGAGTTCGGCATCGCGATGGTGTTCACCGGCATGAGGCATTTCCGCCACTAAGCCAAAGGTTGCTATGGCCCCGACGACGCAAAGAGAAGTGAATCAGAAGGAAAAGGACCTCTATTACGCGGTCCTGTCCTTCCTGAAGTCTGTCCGCAAGGCAGGCAAGACGACCGATGTCGAGTGGAAAGCTTATCAGGAGAAACTCCAGAAGATAGCGCCCAGTCCCGACATGGGAAAGGCCGCCGACATGTGGACCATGGACAACCTGGACCAGTTCAGCCCGGACAACAACCAGTTGCCTCCCCTGAACGACATGGACTACGTCGCGAACGTCTCCCCCAAATTTGCGTCGCAGCTCATGGAAGCCATGTACTACGGGATGCTCAACCTCACGCAGGCTAACCTGATTTCGGACGAAATCCAGGATGCCGACCCGGAAATGGTATCGACAGCCTCGCTCGAGGAACTGCTCGTGAAGCTCTGGATCGGAAATGCGAAGAGCTACCGGAAGGTCGTAGCAAATTGAACGAACGTGTACGCGTAATCGGAGGCGGCCTTGCTGGCTGCGAAGCGGCTTTGCAGTTGGCAAGCCGCGGTTTTAAGGTTGATTTGTACGAAATGCGGCCCGCGCAGTTAGTCTGTTCGAACAGCTTCAAGGCGCTGGGTATCACGAGCGCGCACGGACTTTTGAAGCAGGAACTCACGATGCTCGGGAGTTTCCTGCTCGATTCCGCCCGCGAGGCGGCAGTCCCCGCAGGCGATTCCCTGACCGTGAACCGCGACATATTCAGCGAATCGGTCGAAAAGAAGATTGCGGAGAGCAAAAATATCACGCTCCACCGCGAAGAAGTCACGAGCCTCGAAGGCGACTGCCCCACGCTCGTCGCGGCGGGGCCGCTGGCCAGCGACGCGCTCGCCGACGACATCTTCAAGCGCCTGGGTAGCGAGCGCCTCCATTTCTTCGACGCCATCGCCCCTGTGGTGGAGACCGACAGCATTGACTTCGACCACGCCTTCTACATGAACCGCTGGGAGAAGGGCGAAACGGCCGACTTCATCAACTGCCCGCTCGACAAGGAAACCTACACCGAATTTGTACGCAAACTCTGCGAAGCCGAAGCCGTGGAGCCCCGCCCCTTCGAGAAGAACGAACTGTTCGAGGGCTGCCTGCCCGTCGAAGAAATGGCCCGCCGCGGTTACGAGACGCTCCGTCACGGCCCCATGCGCCCCATTGGCCTTGGGTTAGGCAACAACGGAAAACTCTGGTATGCCGTCATCCAGCTCCGCGCCGAAAACAAGCAGAAGACGCTCTTTAACATGGTGGGTTTCCAGACGCGTCTCAAGTGGGGCACGCAGAAAGAAATCTTCACGATGGTCCCGGCCCTGCGCAATGCGAAATTCGCGCGCCTCGGCTGCATGCACAGGAACACCTTCATCGAATCTCCCAAGTTTTTGGACGCCACGCTGCGCCTGCGCCCCGATCTTGAATGCGCCAAGGGCATTCCGCCCACATGGTTCGCCGGGCAGATTACCGGCAGCGAAGGCTACACCGAGGCTGTCGCCACCGGGTGGTATGCCGCCTGGAACATGGCGCAGACGATTCTGCACGGGCATGCGGACCCGCTCCCGGACGAGAGCTGCATAGCATCGCTCATGAACCGCCTTGTGGAAGAGAACGAGGACTTCCAGCCCATGAACTTCAATTTCGGGCTCCTCCCCCACCACGAAGGCCTCAAGAAAAAGAACAAGAAGGAAATCCTTGCCGCCCGCGCCGAAGAAGCCGTGCGCAAGTGGATTGCGGACAGAAAATTGATCTGACAGAATCGGGCAGCAATATATGTCCTTTTCAAAAAAAGAGCTTATTGCTTACGAGAAAATAATCCGAGCCTTACCGCTCGACGACTTGTACGATATTGTCGATGTCGTACGAAAAGACGCATCCAATGAACGATTAAAAATAGTCGAAGCCCGTATAGAAGAGCTAGAAAAGATACCTCCAACTATTCCTGCAGCTGAGGACCTAAACAAGGAACTGGAAGATAAACTAAATGAGAACACTCCTCTTGGCTACTCTTTTTTATCCATATTGGGAGTGGTGATATCTTTAGCTGCATTACTTATGTTTAAGGACGGTGACAAGCCATTAGTTTTTCGGCTTTTAAGCCTTGGTCTTTTTTGTTTTTTTTTACAAGGCATTATCTACGGATGCACACCTGTACGCGGTGGTAACTTACATAAAAAAGCCTATCCAAAAGTTTTTATTATTACGGAAGCATTCTACTTACTTCTAGGATTAGGCTCATTTATTGCATCCTTCGGTTTGTGGTAAAATCGGCCTGGTGGGTGTAGCTCAGCCTGATAGAGCGT
>CACXXH010000066.1 GCA_902771595.1 Fibrobacter succinogenes
GATGGCGAGGAGACTATAATATACGATGGCAAGGAGTATGACAGGTCGTTGACGGGTGATGTCTCGTTCTTGGTGAGTCTCGGAATTAGACCGTTTGTTCATAGACACGGCGACCTGGAACTGTACGGCATTATGAACTTGGCGGGGTACTCTGTGGAAGATTCTACCGTCAAGAGCATCTTTACTCCGAACTTCGGCGTCGGTGCAGCAGTTACGTATATCTTTTTCGATTCCGACCGCGGGATAAAAGATGGCTCAATGCTGAAGGATGTCCGGTTCAAGGCGGAATACTATTGGAACAGTTCGCCGAAAAAGACCGAGGGCCTTGACGGGCGCACCCTCGCGTTTTCGCTGCAGTTTGGGTTCGGCCAGACGAGTTATACATTTGTCGAAGAAAAAAATGCCAAGCATAAATTCAGTTTGTCTGAAAAAATTTCTAGGTTTATGGCGCTCAAATAAAAAATGATTGAGAATGGATATGAAAAATAAAGTTGCGCTGGTTGCCGTTATTCTGGTTTCATTTGCGCTTGTACATTTTTCCCTTGCATCGGGATTGCCGCAGTGTGGCAGACCTGAAAATACCATACACGAAGACCCTTTCCTCGGGAAACCTTTTGTAATTTACCCCTTTGAGGCAGGTGACAGTGCGCAGTACCATGCGACGATTGTGAGGTATTGCGGCCCTATGGCGGGCAGCGTGGCGCTTGCCGGTTCACGCGATTCCGTGAAGGCCGACAGTTCTGTTGCCGATTCTGCCATCGGTCCGCAGGCGGCGAATGTCCGTAAGGCGGCTGCCCTGTATATCCACGGGTTCAACGACTATTTCTTCCAGCGGAACCTTGCCGAAAAGATGGATTCCGCGGGCTATGCCTTCTATGCGATAGACCTGCACAAGTACGGGCGTTCGTATCGCGAAGGCGAGACCATGGGCGAACTCCGCGATATCCGGGAGTACTATGCCGAACTCGATTCTGCGATTGAGTTTATTCGTAAAATCGAAGGCGATTCTGTGCCGCTGGTGATTGTGGGGCATAGCACCGGCGGGCTTATTGCGTGTCTTTATGCGGCAGACCGCGAAAACGGTGCTGGCTTTGCGGCTATCGTATTGAACAGCCCCTTCTTGGAAATGAACTACGTGTGGCCGATTCGCCGTATTGGCGCTCCTGTACTTTCGGCGGTGGGGGCGATTTTCCCGAATCTGGGAATTCCGCGCAGCAAGAACGAGAACTACGACAAGAGCCTCTTGAAGGCGGACTATGGCGAGTGGGAATACGATTCGAAGCTGAAGGTTCGCGGGAGTCTCCCGATAGACTTTGGCTGGCTCCGCGCCATTCATCAGGGGCATGTGCGCGTGCAGGCCGGCTTGCGGCTTTCGCCTCCGGTTCTGGTGATGCACAGCGGCTGCAGTTTTATCGATGACGACTGGAGCGAGGAATATACCCGTTGCGATGGTGTGCTGAACGTGGAGCATATCCGCGAATATGGCCGCAATCTTGGACCGAGCGTGCAACTCGAAGAAATAGAGGGCGGCCTCCACGACCTGTTCCTTTCGCACCTGTCGGCCCGCGACAACGCCTACAGGAAGATGTTCGAATTCCTGAACAGCAGGCTTTGATTCTTGTGCCCTGAAAACGCTTTTGTGCCGGCGCGCGGCCTGCGCCAGAAAATGCTATTTTTCATGACGCCTTCAGTTTTTTGAAAGACGAGGTTACGATGATTATCGATTTGAAAGGCATGGAAACGACGGTGCTGCCGAACTTCAAGGGCGGCGAGAAGGAATACAAGGCGAAGATGTACTTTGACGGGACGACGCGCATTATGCACGGGACGCTCGAGCAGGGAGCATCTATCGGGTTCCACAAGCACGAGACCAACAGCGAGATCATGTTTTTTGTCGCGGGCAAGGGCAAGGTGCTCTTCGATGACGGCGTGGAATACGTGGAAGCGGGCCAGTGCCATTTTTGCCCGAAGGGCCACAGCCATAGTCTGATTAACGAGAACGAGGAACCGCTCGTGTTCTACGCGTGCGTTCCGGAACTTGGATAATTAAGGCTTGAGATTGCCACGGTCGTAACATCGGGTCGCGCAAAATCGCGTTGCGGAAAATCGGGTCGCGAAAATTTTAAAAACGGAGTATACAAGATGTCTAAACTGATGCGTTCTATTTCGGGTATCCGCGGTATCGTGGGCGATACCCTCACCCCGCAGGTGCTCAAGAGCCATGTGCGCGCCTTCCTCGAGATTACGAAAGCGAAGCGCGTGGTTATCGGGCGTGACAGTCGCCCCACCGGCGATGCCATCGTGCAATTTGTTGCGGGCATCTGCCGCCTCTCCGGCGTGGACGTGGTGGATGTCGGCCTTTCGACGACGCCCTCGGTGGAACTTTTGACGGTGCATTTCAAGGCGGATGCGGGCATCATCATTACCGCGAGCCACAACCCGCTCGAATGGAATGCGCTCAAGTTCCTCAACAGCAAGGGACTCTTCCTCGGGCCCGACGACGTGAAGAAACTTTTTGAACTCGCCGATGCGGACAACTTCAGCTATCCCGACTACCGCACGATGGGCAAGTACGAGGTGGCTCCGGATGCCGACGGCATTCATATCGATGGCACGCTCAAGATTCCGTTTGTGGACGTGGAAGCCATCAAGGCGAAACATTTTAAGGTGGCCGTGGATGCCGTGAACGGTGCGGGCAGCTACATTGTGCCGCGCCTGTTGGAACAGCTCGGCTGCGAAGTGGTGCGCGTGCATTGCGAACCCGATGGCACGTTCCCGCGCGGTGCGGAACCGATTCCGGAGAACCTGGGCGACCTGCGTGAAGCCGTGAAGAAGAACGGCTGTGCGGTGGGCTTTGCTGTGGACCCGGATGCCGACCGCTGCGCTCTCGTGGACGGTTTGGGACAAAGTATCGGTGAGGAGTACACGCTTGCCATCGCGACGGACGAAGTGCTCGCCCAGAAGAAGGGAAGCGTTTGTGTGAACCTTTCGACGAGCCGCATGAACGAAGATGTCGCCGCGAAATACGGTTGCGGTTTCAGCCGTGCGAAGGTGGGCGAAATCAACGTGAGCCTGCAGATGATCGAAAACGGCTGCGTTATCGGTGGCGAAGGCAACGGCGGCGTGATTCTGCCGGCGCTCCACTACGGGCGCGATTCCCTGGTGGCTGCGGCTCTCGTGCTCAGCTGGATGGCGCACCATGACGGCGGCCCCGAGAAGTTTGTGGCTGAAAACCCCGCCTACGTGATGCCGAAGAAGAAGTTCGAACTCGGCGACAAGAAGGTGGCGGATATCCTCCCGAAGGTGAAGGCGGAATTTGCCGGCTGGACCATGGACGAACGCGACGGCCTCTGGCTCGGGAGCGAGAAGTCCTGGGTGCATGTGCGCGCGAGCAACACTGAGCCGGTGATTCGCGTGATTGCGGAAGCGCCGACGGCGGAGGAGGCCGAAGAGCTTTGCAGCAAGGTCGAAAAACTCATATAGCGACCGCTCGTTCGTCATATTGGGGACTGGACTTCCGGTTTCTCACTCGCTCTCACTACAAAGGCTCGTTAATACGAGCCTTTTCCGTTCACGGACAATCGCTTAATCGGCGTTACTCGCTCCCTCACGTACGACTAGTACGCTACGGGGGCTCGTGCCTTGCCTAGCTCGGTTATCTGAGTTTTGAGGAAAAAAACGTCAAATTAAAAAATGGGTACCAAACAGGCCCTTTACGGGTTGTTTGGAGACTATCGTGTTGACGTACTCCAGGGTGACATTGAGTTACAACTCGATTCCCGTGTCGCGCTCGATGACAGTCTCGCAGGCGGCCTTGAACGTCTCGGGTGTCGCAACAATGGTTAGGCTCTGCTTTTTGGTGCGAGTCACGCCCGTATATAGAATTTGCCGGTTCAGCAGCGGGTGCCCCTTGCGCGTAGGCAGGAACATCATGATGTTCGGGTAGCCCGACCCCTGCGACTTGTGGATGGTAATCGCGAACGCGCTTTCCAGGCAGTCTTCCGAGAAATGCGAAAGCGGGTAGAACACGAACTGCGACTGTTTTTTGAGCATCAGGAACAATTGCCCGTGGCGTTCCGACTGCACCACGATTCCTGTGTCGCCGTTGTAGAGCTTGAATTCGTTCTGGTTGCGGTTGAATATCAGGACCTGGCCCACGAACCGCGATTCCGTGCTGTGCGAGAGCGTCTCGGAGACAATCTGGTTCAAAGTCTCGATTCCGCGATTGCCGCGCCGCTCTGCCGAAAGGATGCGCGCCTGGTTTGCGGTATCCCAGAGTTTCTCGCGCGTCTCGAGTTGCTCGGGCGTCGCGCTTTTTGCGGGAACGTCCGGGTTCACTGCGGTGGCGAGGTTGAGGAGCGGCGCGAAGAACTTCTGGGTCCATTTGCGGATAAGGCCTTCGACTGCACGGAGTTCTTCCCTGCGCGTGAGGCTCTGTCCGCAGTTTAGGTCGATGAGATGGACGCTGTCGCCTGCCTCCCAGTAGTGCCCGCGGGTATCGAACGCGGCCGCATCGAAGGGTATGCTTTCTCCCCGCTGGATTTTTCCGGCAAGTACGCCGATTCGGGATTCGTCGTTGAATCGGTTGGAACGTACGAGCTTCACCACGAAATTGCGGTCGAATTCCAGGATGTTCCCGAGAACGGCACCCGCGTCGACGGATGGCAGCTGGTTCGGGTCGCCCAGAATGAACAGCTTGAAGTTTCCGCTGGGCGGGAGCGCCTGCAGGAATGCGGCGAACAGCGAGATGTCTATCATGCTCGCTTCGTCGATGATGTAGATGGATTCTTCGGGCAGCGGGTTGCTCGAGTTGAACGTGAATCCGCCCTTTTGGGCGCTGTATTTCAGGAGCCTGTGCAGCGTGTAGCTCGATGTCTTTGCGAGCTTGTCCGCAAATCGCGGATTCTTGCTGCGCTCGGGTTCGGAGATTTCGCGCAGGGTATCTTCCATGCTTTCGGCAAGCCGGTCGGCCGCTTTCCCGCTGGGTGCCGCCATGTATATGTCCCAGTTCAGGTACTTGGCGTCGCTTTCAAAAAGCTTCCACAGCAAAAATCCGATGACGGTCGTCTTTCCGGTGCCGGGCCCGCCTGTGATAATCAGGTTCTGTGCCGTTCCGCGGGCGATGACTTCGGCCTGGCGGTCGTCGAAATGGATGGGGGAGCCTTCGCGCAGAATGCCGTGCACGAAATCCTTGGCCTGCTGTACTGCGAAACTGCCGAGGGGAGCCTCCTTGAAAAATCCCGAAACGAAGATGTTTTCGATATGGCCCTTGTCTTCGAGGTGTTTCGCCGAAATCAGGTAGGTGCATCCGTGCGCCTCTTGCAGGCGAAGCGGTGTAGCGTCATTCCCGATAATCCGCGTGTACTTTCCCGAGGCGATGTCTTCGACGCCTTCGCGGATAACCGGCAGGAACGCTCCGGCATCGAGGTACGGTTCCGTGCGCTTGTAGCCTTTCAGGGCATCGCGGCTTTCGGCCTGCACCACGAGGCCTTCCCACTTTTGCGCCCATTTGGCGTGGAGCAGGCGGGCATCCAGCGGGATGCGCGTGTTGCCGTCTTCGAGTAGCGAGAGGTAGATGTACAGTACCTTCTGCGCGCCGCCCGACAGGTGCGGCTTCTGCTGCAGGGCGCAGAGCAGGCCGTGCATTTTCTCGGCGATAGGGGAAATCCCGCGCAGTTCGCGGAGCAGCATGAAGAATTCGGCTACGGTGCCGTTGACGTTCGCGTTTTCAGTCGTCATGCGGTCTCCTTTGCGCTGCTCTTCATGAGGGCCGTGATGTTGATGTAGCTCTTCTCGAGGTCGGCGAAGCTCTTCCATGTCTGGCAATAGATGCCGTTGCTGGTTTGCGCCCTGGTGCCTCGTGCCAGCGCGTAGTAGATGCCGCCGAAATGGTTGTCGTAGATTTCTTCTTCGCTCATGTCGCCAAAGAACTGCCTGAGCCATTTGATGAGCAGGTAGCTGTAGAGTACCCGCTGCACGGAATATTCCTCTTCGATTTTCTGCGCGAGGGCGTCCTTGTCGCTATAGTCGGCGTCGTCCATTACGTCGGATTTCCAGTCCAGAATAGAGTAGTAGTCTTTGCCGTCGTCGCCTTTGCGTACGAACATCAGGTCGATAAATCCCTTGCAGAGGCGGTTCACCCAGGGGGAATCCTCCGGGTCGTGGCTATCCAGGTGGAATCCCATCTCGGCGCGCCTCGCCGCTGCGGGCAGTTCCCTCAGGCTGAAGCTTTTCCCTGTCGCCTCGCTCCCGTGGATTTCGGGAAGCTCCGCGTTTAGCGTATTCCAGATGAACCCTGCGGTAAGCCCGCTCCATTCCGGATGTTCCTGGATGTGGATGGAGTTGCCCTGGTACGTTTCTACAATCAGGTCGTGCAGCTCGGAATCGTCGCGGGCGGCGTTTTCGCTGGGCAGGTTCCCGACTTTTTCGAAGTCCAGTTTCTCGAATACCTTGTGCAGGGCGTCGCCCAGGTTGGCGCCCCGCGGGTAGCCTGGCAGGTTTGCGACGGGAGCTGCGGTATCGTATCTTGTGCAGGGCTGCACCAGCGCTGTGGCGTCGTCAATCAGGATGGCGCCGGCGGTATCGCCTTCGACGAGTTCTTCGCGGTTCGTGCGGCTCCCGTCGATGGAGATGTCGTCGAGCACGCGCTTCTTGGCGGCGAGGCTGGAATAGGAATACTGGTAGATGCAGGCGCTGTTCACCTTCTGCTGCAATTCGTCGAAATCCGGCAGCTCGCTCGTGTCGGGCTTTTCCTTCTTTGCATTGCGCAGGATCTGCGCCACGATTTTCTTGAGAGCGGGCACGTTCGCCTTCGCGTAGAAATCGTCCTGCGGCATGCGAGCGAATTCGGTCTTGGTCATGCGCTCGATTGCATTTGCGAGGAACGCGAACGGTTTGCCCGGATTGATTCTCCATTCCCCGTCGCCGCCGTCTTCGTGCCAGATTTTGTACCGCGGGACAATCATCAGGGATTCCGCGCGCGTGTAGGCCACGTAGATGAGCCTTCGCCATTCTTCGTGGTTTTCCAGCTTGTTCTGTTCGCGCGATACGATGGCGTCGAACCCGATATGCTTTTTTCCCGAGAAGTCGAAAGCGTAGGGCTCGCGTTTCTTGCGGTAGTTGTCGCCGCGCAGCCCGCCGGTAATGATTGCGATGGGGAAGGCGAGCCCCTTGGAGGCGTGGATGGTCATGAGGTTCACCGCGTCGAAATCGCTGCCCTTGGCGACAAGGTTCCCGTCGGCATCGTCCACGTCTTCGGAAGAGTTCGCGAGCCCCTGCAGGTGCTTGACGATTTCTTCCAGCGATACCTGGTTGTTGTACAGGTAGTCGAAAATGTAGGTGCCTATCTGCTTGATTTTCGCGAGTTGCTGCAGCGTGGCGGGCGTACTCAGGAACTTGTCGATTTCGGTTTCCTGGTAGATGCTTTCTTGCAGTTCCGCCCAGCGGCCTTTCGCTACCAGCTGGCGCCATGTTATGAACAGGTTCATTACGTGCCCGGTCGGGTAGACGAACGATTCGTTCTCGACGCACTCGAGGGGCACCCTGAAGAAATCGGTGATGAGCGCCTCGTTCAGGAATTTGCGGTTCCAGCTCGAAAAATCGGGCGCATCGAGGGCCTTTAAAAGCGAAATCCAGTGGGCGCATTCCTTCCCGTAGAACAGGTTCGTGTCCTTGTAGCGGGTGTAGGGAATCCCGACTTGCGCCATGGCGGTCTCGAGCGCGGTCATCTCGCTTCGCGTGCGCGAAAGGATGGCAAAATCCGAGAAGCGGACATCGCGCAATACCTTCTTGTCCTTGTCGAAAACCTGCAGTGCGGTCTTTGTCGGGTCATTGGCGCTCGGGGCGCAGCATTCCACGATTTTGCGGACGGCGAAGTCGGCGAACTCGAACTCGTCGGAAATGCCCGAAATCCACAGGGGCGCCCTACGTTCCCCGTTCAGCTCGGGCGATGTCTTCTTGCTGTTGGCAGGCGGGACCTCGGAATCCGTGAAGTCGCTGTTCGCGAAGAATTCACCCTGGAAAAGTTCGTTGCAAGCCCCGATGATATCGTCGCTCGAGCGGTAGTTCGTCGAGAGCCTCCGCCCGTTCTTCTCGCCGATTTCGGCGATGGCGCGGCGGTATACGCCCACGTCGGCTCCCTGGAACGAGAATATGGACTGCTTCGGGTCGCCGACCACGACGATGTTGTTCTCGGACGCATCCAGGAAAATCGACTTGAAGATGTCCCACTGCAACTGGTTCGTGTCCTGGAATTCGTCGATGATGGCGTAACGGTATGTTTCGCGCAGCTTCTGCACCAGGCTGCCGTCCCCGTTCACGACGGAATTATGGACATCGTTGATCATGTCGCTGAAGGATTGCGCCTTGCCTTCGCGCTTTTCCTTTTGCCAGAGCCCTACAAGTTCGTTGACGTGGGCGAAAATGAATTCCTGGTATTTCTTGAGGCTTGCCTTCTGCAGGTCGTTTTTCTGGGCGGCAAAGAAGAAGTTGACGGCGTCGTTCAGTTCGTCGGAATCCCAGATGTTTTGCCAGTTCTTGTTGAATTTTCTCCCGGGGAAGAGCTTGTCTGTACCGTCGTAGGCTTGAATCGCCTCGATGAAGTCCGACAGCTTTACGGTGCTCGTCTTGCTCTTGTTTTGCTGCACGGCCGTGGCGCCCTTGTTGCTGAGCAGTATGTTCCAAGCGTCCCGTGCTCCGGGGGTCCATTCCAGGATGCCGTCGAGCGAACTGTAGTCGGGCGTGAAGCATTGCGCTTCGCGGTTCTGCATCATGTACTTGGCCGCGTTCACGAAATTCTTGACGAAGAGTTCCATCTTGAAATCCGTGGAGTTCAGCAGTTCCATGAATGGGGCTTCGAACGACCACTTGTCGCGAATGAGCCGCTGTATCAGGGTCTCGATTCCGTCGTCCGAGACGACGTCCTGGTCGAAGGATGAGCCCGCCTCGTAGGCGAAGTCGTGCAGCACCTTCTGGCAGAAGGAATGGATGGTGAAAATCGGCGCCGTATGGATGTTCTGCAGGGCCTCGCGGTAGCATTCCACGTTCTCTTCGGCGAGGCAGTCTTCCATCTTTTGGCGGATGCGGTCGCGGAGTTCGCCGGTCGCCTTGTCGGTGTAGGTGACGATTAGGATTTTGGACAGGGGGATGCCCGCGTGGCCGTTTTCTCCGCGCACGAGTTTTGCCACCAGCTGCTGGATGGTGTACGTCTTGCCGGTGCCTGCCGAGGCATCGATATAGAGATTGTTCCCGAAATGGAAATCGTTGATGTTGAAAAGTCTAGCCATGGACATCGACTGCGCCTCCCATATCGCTTTCGGGGTCCCACAGCCCGGGCGTCAGTTCCTTGAGGTCCTGGGATTCCTTGTTCCATGTCGCCATGAAATCCTTTTCGTCGAATCCGCATACCTTCTTGATGTCGAACAGCTTGCTGCCCGCGAAGTATTTCCAGGGGGAGTTGTTCTCGTCGGCAAATGCCTTGATGTAGTCGCCGTAACCCTCGATTTCGTTTTCGAAAACCATGTCGATGGGGAGCACCTTGCTGTAGCGTTCCCATTTCCCGTTTGCATCCGTCTGCAGGGCGAACATCTTCCGGTAGATTCTGTTGAGCGTTTTCTCTGCGCTGTCGTGCGTGTGGCAGATGCGCTTGGCCTTCCATTCCTTCTTGGAATAGACGTCCGCGTATATCTCAGGAACGGGCTCGCTTTTTCTCCCGGCCTCGCAGATGAGCGCGAGCGCCTGGATATAGCCCGAAAGGAAATGGTACTGGTGGATTTTTGCGCCCGCCGTGTCGATGAGGTGGATGCTGCCGTTGTCCTGGGCGTACAGCGCGATGTTCCCGTGGAGCGTCCAGCCTTCCATCTTGAGTTCTATGGTGCGTTTCCCGTACCGGAAACCGGTCCCGCCGTACCGCGTCTCGATGAAGTCGGCGAGGTCGCTGGCTTCGTCGCGGATGTCGCTCCAGATGCGCTCGCAGAATGTTCCCTTGGGCAGCAGCCCCTTGGACAGTGCATAGGCGCGGATGCTTTCTTCGGTTGTCAGGCGGTCGCTTTCGAAGACGCCGAGCATCTGGGCCATGAGCATGCGCCGTAGAATCGTCTCTTGCAACCTGTCGATAAGGACGGGTTCGAATTCCGTCTTTTCGGGATCTTCCTTCTCGTCTTCGATTTGCATCATCTGGGCGACGCGGAATTCGAAGGGGTCCTTGAGGAATTCCTTGAACTGGTAGATGCTCGCCTGCTCGGGGAGCCGCTGGTCGTTGCCGATTTCCGGGTCGGGCTCGAAGGTTACGACTTCACGGTCGTTGCCGAATTCCAGGTAGGTGTTCTTGTTGCGGATTTCGCGGCGGGTGAAAAGTTCTTCCCACGGGCGCGTCTCGTCGAGCGGGACGGTGGAATCGGGCCAGAGGTTCTTGGGTACGGCGCCCCCCTCGGTACAGCCCGCCTTGACGGCGTTCCTCAGGAATCCGCGGATATCGTTCACGATGGAGGAGGGGTAGAAATCCTCGTCCTTCTGCAAATCCTTGTTCACGTAGCTTATGAAGAATCCTTCGGCGGTGCTCATGAGCTGACAGAGGAACGCGTAGCGGTTGCGGCTCACGATGGAGTCGTCGCCGGGCCAGGGGCGGCAGGACTTGCGCAGGTCCAGCGTGTTGGTGCTGCGCACTCCGGGGAAATTCGCCGCGTCGGCGCCCATGAAGAACAGGTACTTCGTGGGTACAATCCGGTTGGGCGCGAACTTCATGAAGGTGAGCCCGTTGATGAACAGGTTCCCGCAGCTGTATTCCGAGCCGCGCGCGGCATACAGCAATGTCTGCGAAAGGATTTTCCACGAGAGGCTCTCGCTCCCGGCGAGGAACTGGTATTCCAGGTTTTCGCGGGCAGCTGTGACCGAATGGTAGACGACGCTCTCGCCGGCAAGTTCCTTGGGCGGGTTGCCCATACAGAGCCATGAATCCAGGAACTGGAAGACCGCGGTGAGGTCCGCTTCCATGCCCATCCAGGTTTCCAGCGAGTCGATGGCGTCGACAAAGCGGTAGAGCGAGTTGCTGTCGCCGCTGCTGATGTCGCTGTAGGGCTGGATTTCGCCCGCGTCCGTCTCGATGCCGCCGTAGCTGAACTTCGAAAGCAGCAGGCGCCGTGTCGCGGTAATCCAGGATTCTTCGCGCCGGGTCACGCCGTTGTCGTCGGCGATGCGGTCGCGGTATATGTTCATGTTGGATGCCCAGGATTCCCAGTTCGAGATTTCGTCGGGGAGAATCTTGCGGACGTTCTGCACTACGGGATTGCGGACAAGCGCGAAGAAGTCGGGCCTAGAAAGCGTGCCCTTCTCGCGGATGGAGAAAAGTGTCGAGAGCGCGCTGGCCGTGTGCGAATCGCGGGCTGCGGAATCCACGATGTTGAAGGGGACGTGGAACCCGTCGCGGGTCTGGTCGAACACCTGGAAGATTGCCGTGCGGTAGTCGTCGATGTTCGGCGATACCACGAGGATGTCGGCGATGGTCGCCTTCGGCTTCCCCTGCGCATCCTTTTCGGAAAGGAGCCTGCAGATGCGGGAATGGAGCGCTTCCACCTCGCGTATTTTCGAAGGGGCCGTCGTCACGCCGAAGGAGTTGTCGTTCTCGAACGGGAGTTTCCCGAGAATGTCCGCGTCTTCGCAGAACACGTTCTTGCGGTGCGCCACCATCCACTGCACGTTGTGGAGCAGCGTGTCGCAGGGCATTTCGCGGTTCCTGTCCACGATGGAATCGCCGTCGAATACGAAGTTGTAGTCGGTGGCGATGCTCCACAGCTTTATGTTGTCTCGGCCCGCCTTGCCCCAGTAGCGCAGGAGCTCGTTTTCGTCTTCGTCGATAGTTTCGCTTTCGTCGTCGGGCGCGGCAGCGAGTTTCGGGAGCACGGGCCGCATGCTTTCGATAGGCTTGCGTGCGCCGCTGCAGTCTTCCCAGAAGGCCATGCACGGGTTCTGGATATAGGCGTACACCTCGTGCTGGCTCGCGAATTCCTGCAATATCACGCGGTAGAACTGCCCCATGCCCGAAAGCCCGAAAATGAATACCGGCAGGTCGCCCTGGTAATGGAATTCCGCCTTCCCGTCACTGCCCTTGCAGGCCTCGTACAGGTAGGGGAGCGTGAGGTAGGTGACTTCGCCGCCCTCGCCGCTCTTTTCGCCGGCCTTCTCGAACACGCGCGTGAGCAGCGATTTCCCGCCGGTATCGGCATGGAACAGCGCCGAATAAAGCTTGCGTTGCCAGGCCTCGTTCGCGGCTGGCGTCCCGTCGCGCGTGATGAAGAAGTCGCGCAGGTCTCCCTGCTTCCAGCAGTCGAGAATTCCCTTTGCGCTTTCGAGCGTCTCGGAATCGGCGATGAATCCGCTCGGGCGGCTCGTCTCGTATTCCAGGAAAAGCCCCGCCATCACGTTCGCGAAGTCGAAAAGCCTGTTCTCGTCGATGGCGCCGTCGCTTTCGAGGTACGCCTTGACGCTGTCGCCCAGGAGCTCGTAATTGTACTTGCCGTCTGTTTTCTGCTGCAGGTACGATATGATTACGTTCGCGAGCATGTCCGACGAAAGCTTCTTGAGCTGCGCGTTGTCGCCGACCAGGATGTCAAATAGAAACCGGTCGATGGTGCTCTTGTTCAGGTTCGCGAGCACGCCCTTCTTTTGCACCCAGCGCAGGCGGAACCACTGCTCCAGTTTCGGGTCCGGGAAAATCACCACGGGCGCCTCGAACGGGTTCTTCCAGCACCTGGAAATCTCGTCGATCATCTCGTCGGCGAGGTTTGTCAGGTTCAGCGCGAATTTCAGGTGCAGCATGGTGAGAATATATAAAAAACAGCAAATGACATCGTCTTGGCGGGTGATGTCATTTCAGGGAAAGAAAGCTATTGGGATCCATCAAGAAATCAATGACGTTCATGGTTAAAATTCCATTTTCGTCATAGAAGGCCGGCACGAAATCCTTTGTGACGACAATTTTCTTGAACGAATCCCGAACCGTCTTGAAGGGCCTAATTTCCTGGGCCCTCTTTTCGTTGTCGGGCAATGAAAATGCCGACTGAATGTAGTAACGCTGCGACCCTAGATTGCAGACAAAATCTATTTCTAGGTTCTTTCGGGATACAGACCCGCTCTCGTTCTTTTGCGACAGTTCCACCACGCCAACATCCACGTTGAAACCGCGATATAGCAGTTCATTGTATATGGCGTTCTCCATCAGGTGCGTTTCCTCGAACTGTCTAAAATTCAGCCTCGCATTTCGAAGTCCCAAATCCGCAAAGTAGAACTTCTTCGGAGCACCGATATGTCGTTTGCCCTTGATGTCATAGCGCGAAGCCGAACTTATCAGGAAAGCATCTTCCAGATAATCGATAAATTTCGCTACGGTATTGCGGGTTATCTTGGATTTCTTTTCGCTATGGAACGTGTTCGTTATCTTTTCTGCGCTCGACAGCGAACCCACCGACGACGACAAGACATCAATCAAGTCCCTTAAATCGTTTTCGTTCCTGATTTTATTCCGCTTGACGACATCGCGAATATAGACTTCGTCAAAAAGACTCGACAGAATGCGACGTTTCTTTTCGGCATCGCGCTCCTGCGCCACTAGCGGCAAGCCTCCGTAAAGCAGATACTCGGCAAAGCCCTGGTACTTGTCCCCAGAAAAATTTTCCATGAACTCGCTGAAAGAAAGCGGCAACAAATGAATCTGGTCACTCCGGCCCGCAAACTCCGTAATCAAATCCTTCGACAGGAACTTCGCATTACTCCCTGTCACATAAATTTCAAATTCCGGTTTCCGAAGATACGAATTCAAGACCGACTCAAACGCCCCCAGCTCCTGGATTTCGTCCAACAACAAGAAATACCGTTCACCTTCCTTGGTGCACGTTTTCAGATAGTCCATAAACTTTGTCGGATCCACCTGTTTTTTGTTCAATTGCAGCTCAATCGGATTTTTGCCGATTCGTTCAAGGTCCTCGGCGGAATCGAAAGCGAACCGGATTATATGTTCTGCATCCGTCACATTGTATTTCAAGTAATCATAAAAGAGGGTGTTCAACAGAAAGGACTTGCCGGAACGGCGAATTCCGGTAATCACCTTGATAAAGCCATTCCCGATGGAATGGACCAATTTGTCTAGATAGGCCTGCCTTTTGTACATACATCGCCTCTTCTAGGAATTATTTTTGCATATTTTGACCTTTTTCATTCCTAATATATATAATTTTAGCGGAAAATTGGCTGTTTTAGGAATTATTTTTGCATATTCTGCGCTTTTTCGTTCCTGTTTTAACCGCCTTTTCTTAAAAGTTTCCCGATTCCTTGAACTCCTTCAGGCGTAGTTCTTGCAGCATGGTTTCGAGGCTGCAGGTTTCCTTGTCGCCTTTGAAGTCCTGCGCGATTTTGGGGTCGCGGCATTTGCCTTCGGCGACCTTCTTCTGGTGCTCCACCTCGGCGACGGTCCATTTGCCGATAAGGTTCTTCACGACCATTTCGATATCGTCGTCGAGCATCCCCTTCACGTAGAAGTAGTACATGCCGAAGCTCCTGTTCGCGACATGGGTCTTCTTCTTGCACTTGGGGCAAACCGCGGTCGCGCTGGACCCGCCCGAGAGCGGCGACCCGACAAAATGCCTGATGACGGCTGTCTCCCCGCATTCGCAACGGGCGCGGAACTGGTCGGTATCCCAGATCTTGAGCACGGTTCCGAGCTTGAGGTTGAACGTGATGAGCGTCCCGGCGATATTGAGCTGCCTTGCAGTGCGGAGCTCGCCGACATACAGCCCGCCGCCTCCCAGCACGTAGTGCGCGTCGATGTTCGCGTAACGGGGCGTCGCGAGAATCTCTTCCCTGTGTCGGAGAATCAGGTCGAGGTTGTCGAAGAACAGGTCGTACTTGCGCTCGTAGCGCTTTTCGTGGATGTCGCGGAGCGCCTCCTGGTCGTCATTTTCTTTTTGCTGCTGTTCGTCGACGATGAGCAGGCCGGCCTTTTGGCGCCTGCAAAAGTCGGCATAGGTTTCCTGGATGGTTTCGGGCATGGGGACTCCTTTGTTTTTTGATGGAAAACGGTGATTACTGTCGTTTCTATTTATGCATATATATCAATATACGCATAAATAGTATCGAAAAACAAGGGAGTTTTGTAAAACGAAAGTCATTTTTTCGCCATGCCCAAACTATTAGAACCGTATCCGCACCACGATGGCGTTCTCGAAGTAGTCGGGATTGCCTCCGATGCGCCAGAGCGAGGAATCGTAGCAGTACAGGTTCGGTCGCGCCTTGCGGAGGATGGCGGCGCCTGTCGCCCGCAGATAGCCCGCCTTGCTCTTGCTCGGGACGCCCTTGAGGACGGCTTCCAGGTCGTCGATGCTCACGCTGATGGCGTTGTGGTCGTGCGGGTTGTACGGTTCCGCCTGCACCTTCGTCTTGAGCGATGCGAAGATTTCCTGGTGTTTTTTGCCGGCGGCCGCAGGATCGTCGCCGAAATGGAAGCTGACTGCGGCATCGGAGATGACCCCGAATTTCTCGACACCGTCGACCCACGGGTGGTTCGCGGTACCGACTATCCCGATGGTGAAATCGAAACGCCTGGTGCCCTCGCCGAAGTAGCGGATGAACATTTCTTCGGGCGATTCCTTGTGCGGTACGGGCTTGAGCGCGTCGCGTGCGGCCGCGAAGAGGATTGCCGCCGTGTCGGTCTCGCCGGTGGAGATGGGCGCGTCGACCGCGTAGATGTTCTTGAAGTTGCCGTTGCCGCTGAAGTTCCCGTAGACCCATGCGAAAAGCGCCTCGGCCGCGACGGGCTTCAGGATATGTAGCAGGATCGGCGTGAAGCTCGCGAAGACCATCGAACGCCGGTGCAGGAGTTCGGCGGTGAGGAGGCTGTCGCGTTCCTGTACGGCGAGCAGCAGGGCGCCCACGTGCAGCAAGAAGGAATACTGGTTCGCATCCAGGTCCTTGATGGCGGCCGGTATGAATACCGTGATTTCCGCCTGCAGCTCCTTGGGCAGGTAGGTGTACCACGAAGGCGTGAAGTAGGCGCTCCCTTCGACGCACTGCATCTGCGAGAGTTCATCGGCGGATGGCGTTGCCGTGCCCGCGTAGTCCATGATGCCGGTTTCGCTCCGGGTGAAGGCGTAGACGGTTGCCGCCTTGGCCGTCTCGACCTTGACGTAGAAGATATCCTTTGCCATTGTAGGCCTCCTTGTTGAAGGTTACAATAAAAATATAGATTTAGGGTGTGTCATAAAATGACATAAAATGGTTTTCTAGGATTTTTGTGTGAAAACGGGGGGGCTGAAAATGTGGTATAACCTCGATTCAATCATTGCCATGGACAACATCGCACCCGTGAAGGGTGCGATGTTCAGCATACTGGAGTGCTATTCTTCAGCCTGTTTCAATACACGCTCCCGAAGGGGTGCGATTCGACCACATTCACGCCGTAAAGCATGACGATGTTTCAATTCACGCACCCGCGAGGGGTGCGATTTGCGCTTGCGCGATTCAGCGGAGCGCTTCTGGTTTCAATTCACGCACCCGCGAGGGGTGCGATACGTTCGCGCCTTTGTATATGTCTGAAATTCGGTTTCAATTCACGCACCCGCGAGGGGTGCGATGCCTCCAGGTAGTTGTCGATGAGCCAGCGGATGTTTCAATTCACGCACCCGCGAGGGGTGCGATTGCTTACGTCTATAATATACACACTTTACACATGTTTCAATTCACGCACCCGCGAGGGGTGCGATTTATCCCATGCGCTATAATCACCGCCGGACAAGTTTCAATTCACGCACCCGCGAGGGGTGCGATTCGGTCCGCATGTTTGGGCATTCCGCATACTGGTTTCAATTCACGCACCCGCGAGGGGTGCGATCCTGGAACAGCGTGACACAGCCGACGGACGAGGTTTCAATTCACGCACCCGCGAGGGGTGCGATGCTGGACTTGACCGTAAAAGGCGGCAAGATTTCCGTTTCAATTCACGCACCCGCGAGGGGTGCGATTACAGCGCTCTCTTTTGGCCGTTGGCATACGAGTTTCAATTCACGCACCCGCGAGGGGTGCGATC
>CACXXH010000067.1 GCA_902771595.1 Fibrobacter succinogenes
AAGTTGCGTTTCGCGTACGTGAGGAAGATTATCATCCTCGGCATTCCACCCAGCATTATGCAGGTGTGCAACAGCCTGATGAACGCCATACTCAACTGGAGCCTTACCACCTACGGGGCGATCAGCCTGCACGACACAGGGGCACTTTCAGGCGGCGACCTCGCGATTTCTGCATTCGGCATCGTGAACAGCATCGCCTCGTTCATATTGCTCCCGCTGCTCGGCTTTGTACATGGAACACAACCCATCATCGGGTACAACTTCGGCGCGCGCCTCAACGCCCGCGTGAAGGCGACCCTCAAGTTCACGTTCATCTACGCGGGGAGCTTTATGCTCGTGGCGTGGGCGATACTGATGTGGAAGGCCGAAGTGTTCGTGGCCCCCTTCGCGCCCACCGACCTCAAGCTGCAAGAAGTCGCCGCGTGGGCCATGCGTATTTTCGGGGCGGCGTTCTTCATGATTCCGCTCGGGCTCGTTTCGGGCAGCTTTTTCCAGGGTACAGGAAAGGCGCTCAGGTCCATGTTCCTGAACGCCTGCAGGCAAGTGATTCTGCTGATACCCTTCATGCTCGTGCTCCCGCACTTCTTTGAACTGAAGGGCGTGTTCATGGCGCAGCCCATCGCCGACACGGGTGCGGCCATCATCGGCGCGCTCATGCTCCGGCACGAACTGAAGAAACTGAAATAGAACGCAGTTTATTCGCAACGTCAATTTAGTACAAAACCAAATTCACCCAACAAAAAACAGTTAGAACAGTTTCTTCGCGTCGGTCAGCTGGCCATCCTTCTCATGGAACAGGATGACGGAGCCGCCTTCGAGGGTCTTGAAAACTTCGACCAGGCGGTTCACGGTCTTTGCCTCGTCAAAACCGATTTCGTTCTGGGCGGCAGAGTTCACCACGATGCCGAAAGTCACCGCATTAGGCGCCGTGCGGCGGAGGTAGTTGATGAAGTCAGCGCCAGACTCAATCCGGTCGGTACGGCCCTTCACGTCAATGTTCATCGGGTCGCGGATGCTCGCCGAAAGCGGGAAGAGTTCCTCGTTCACGGTCTGCTTCGCATTCAGGAAGAACATGTTGCCCACGTAGAGACTGATGGTATCATCGAGCACCTTGCCCACTTCGATGGACACGTCGCACGCAGACGACATTTCCTGGATTTCGAGCTTGGAGGGTCCGCAGGCAATGAGGGCGGCGGATGCGAGGATGGCGAAAGCGGCCAGAATCTTTTTCATGAGGATACTCCTTTGTTATACAGCTTAATATATAAAAAAAGGGCGGGCGAGACTATTTCGAGAGGATTCCGAGCGCTTTGGACACAAGTTCGGGCGAAAGTTTGAAAATTTCGCTCAATTTTTCCACCCGGACGGATTCATCGAGGCGTTCCATGCGGCTCCCGTTCGCATCACGGGTCACGAGGTTGCCCTTCTGGTAGTAATACTGCACGCCGCGCTCGCGGTCGAGGCGGTTCAGCACCGGGTAGGTCATCATCTCGCGGTAGAAACTTTCGGCCCAATGCTGCTTGAATTCTTCGACGCTCACGCCTGCCACCGGATATTCGAAACGCAACTTCATGGGAGAGTTCAGTTTTCCGTCGGTACGGAGGGAACCGCCGGTCCAGAGTTCCATGGAATCCATGTCGGGCCGGACGAGCCTCACGCTGTTGGGCACGAGCGGGAAAAGCGATTCGCCGGTGCCGAAGGGCTGCGGAAGCGGGATTGGCAACGGGTCGAAAATGAGATAGCCGGGATCGAAAAGGAATTCCTTGAACGAGAAATGTGAAATGTGGGATGTGGAATGTGAAATGAGAGAAGAGGGTTCCGCAGTCTCGTCGGGCAATACCAGTGCGCAGTGGATATTCCTCTCCTTGCGCTTGTGGCCCATCACGAGACGCGGTTCAAGCCCCATGTCGCGCAAGCTCTGGTACAGGAGCCATGTCATGCTGAAGCACGTGCCGCCGCCCATCCAGGTATCGATATCGTTCTGGTCGCTGTCGTCGAGGTTGCGCGCCGCGGTCGCACTGCCGGTAGATTCCAGGCGTATAATTTTCGTGAGGTTCTCATACGTCACGTTCGAGAGCCTGTTGCACAGGTCGAGAATCTTTTGCCACGTAGCCGGTTCCATAACGCCAATAATAGAAAATACCTCAAGAACCCGAAGACACGCCTTGAACTCTATCGCCTTCGGCTCCAGAGTGACAACAGGGCAAGTGAATGATCTAGGCATATTTTCTATATTATATGCATGCTCGGTATTGAACAGAAAAAAGGAAACGACGAAAAACTTTGCGGCAGGATGATCGCCTACGCAAAGATTTTGCCTACTCCCGATAGCGATGACGACAGTTCTCCGCTCGACGACATGATAAAGAACGGCCTGCTCGTCCTCGAGGGAGATTTCCGCACGTTCAATCCGGCGGTCCCGTCCCGCAACCAAAAGAAGAAAATCGTCGACGAAAAGCTCAACGACCTTATCGAGTCCATGCAAGAGAACGGCGTCGACATGCCCGAGAATCTCGACGTGGACACCCTGCGCGACCGCCTGCGCGAACTTTCCTCCATGGAAGTCATTCCCATCCCGGCGCGCATCGGCAACTTCACGAAAGAAGAGGACATCTTAAAAGAAGACGCCGACATTTACTTTATCGGTGAATTCATCGGCGCGAACCAGGCCCACTTCTGCCTCACGACGCTCCCCATCTACTACCAGGCGCGTTACCGCGAGCAGACGAAAAAACTCGAGATGGATCTTTTGAACGAGATGCTTTCGCAGTTCGAGAACGGCCAGTTCCTCGACAACGAAGACATCATGAAGGACACGGTGGAACTCTTCCCCGAAGGCGCATCGCTCAATACGTTCGTCGGCGACTTGAGCAACCTCTTGAACGTGAAGGTCATCCCGTTCCTGCTCGCCTGCGAAAACGACGACGAATACGACGCGCAGGTCAAACTGTTCTACAACTTCATGAAGAGCTACCCCTCGCAGGTGGACGTCAAGCGAATCGACGGCGCCCTGAGAATTTTGCGCGCCCAGAGTAACAACGAGCCCGCCCGCAAGCTGCTCGAACTCAGCTGCAAGAAGATAAACGCCATCTACAACGAAGACACGAAATCCGCCGAGCAGATCGAGACGGAAATTACATCTTTGAAAGCGTAAGCAGCACGGCTCCCGAAAGGATTACGACAGTCGACACGGCAAGCTTTATGCGTTCCGTACGCGTTGCGTATTCCCCGAAGGCGAACACGCCCCACAACTGGTTCACCACGAGATTGAGCTGCAGGAGCGGGTAACCCACCGCATAACCGAACATGCCGTCGTCAGCGATGGCCCAGAAGATGGCGAGCGTACCGAGCATCCAGAGCGCGCCCGCACCGAAAGAGAACAAAGTCGGGACAACCGGCATGTCGTAGCGTTTACCGCGCTTGAGCGTGAGGACGGCAAAAAGGGCAACGCTGCCCACGCAAACGCCCACCGAGAACGGGAACAGAAATTCCATATCCCCGAGGTTGCTGAGCTTGTACGGAATCAGGTACGAGCCGAATACCACGCCCGAAAGGAGCGAGCGCCAGTTTTTCCAGAGGTGCTTTACGCGGCCCGCCGGAATCCAGATACCCACGAGCATACACGCGATGGCGGGAATCGAGAAGTAGAGGAGCGTATGTTCGGCGAACAGCGTGACACCCGTGATAAACGAGAGCAGGATGCTCACGCTCATGGAGCGCAGCCCCGTACCAGCGAGGTCGGCCTCGGCCTGCACCGCCCAGAAGCAGAGCGCACCGCCTATAACCCAGAGAAGCCCGCAAACGACACCTACGGGCTGCAGGTTGAACTGCCCCGTGATGCAGGCGATAACCGACGAGCATACGATCGCGCCCACAGACATTACCGCGAGGAACGCCCACGAAGAATAGTTCGGGTACTTTTTGAGCGGGACCATGTATGTCCCGAAGGCGAAGACGCCCATCAGGACGCCGATAATGCTGAGCATGCTACTTTCCAATGCAGAACCCCGCAAAAATAGATTGTAAAATGTCTTCGGACGAAATCTCGCCCGTTATGCTCTGGAGGGCGCGGCGCACCAGCTGCATTTCGAAGGCGAGCAGTTCCACCGCCGGATTGTTCTTGAGCAAATTGAGCACGCGGTCGACACCCGCGAGGGCATCTTCGAGGCAAGCCTTTTCGCGCTCGCTCGTAATCCAGAGGTCTTCTGCGTCCGCAGTTTGCTTGAACAGGGAGGCGTTCATCGCCTGTCGAAGTTCCGCGAGGCCCTCGCCCGTCTTGGAAGAAACCTGAAGGGAGTTTTGTTTGTCAGCCGGTTCGTTCGGGCTGGAGTTTGCGCACAGGTCGCTCTTGGAATAAACGACCACGTCGGCATCATTGTCACCCTCGTCACTCCGCAGCCCCGCAGGGGCAAGTGAGTCCACCACGAGAATCTTCAAGTCAGCTTCCTCGAGAATTTCCTTGCTCTTCTTCATGCTGAGCGCATCGAGTTCGTCGGTCGCACGGTCCGCGATACCCGCCGTATCGACGAGGCGGACTTCTCCACCGGGGAGGAACAGGCGCACTTCCACAAAGTCGCGCGTCGTGCCCGGCACGTTGCTCACGAGCATGCGGTCTTCGCCCAGGAGGGCGTTCACGAGGCTCGACTTGCCCGCGTTGGGCGCACCGTAGAGTACTGCCAGCGGGAGCCTGCTCAAAGAAGCCTTCCCGTGGAAGCTGTTCAAAATCTGCTGGATGGATTCACGGACCGAAACGAATCGCGTTTCCCAACCCGCGAAATCCGGGTCGGCCTCTTCTTCGGCAAAGTCCACATCGAGTTCGAGGCGTGCCGAGATATCCTTCACCTGCGCGGCGAGCGTCGCAATCTTTTTCGAGAGCGCCCCCGAAAGCAGGCGATGCGCATTCTCGAGTTCCGCACGGTTCGCGCTGTGGATCACGTCGGCCACGGATTCCGCCTGAGTCAAGTCCATCTTGCCGTTCAGGAAGGCGCGGCGCGTAAACTCACCCGGTTCCGCAAGGCGCACACCTTCGATACCGCGGATAGCCTGCAGCAGGTCGCGCACGATAAGCGGGTTCCCGTGCGGGTAGAGTTCCAGCACATCTTCGCCGGTGTAAGAATTCGGGCCTTCGAAAAACAGGTACAGCAGGCTATCAATCACCTTGCCTGTCTGCGGGTCGCGCGCAGTCCCGAGACTTGCCTTGCGCGGCTCAAGCGCAGAAGCATGCTTGTCGCCGAACAGGCACCGAACCACGTCACGGACGCGGGTGCCGCTCACGCGGAGCGCGGCAACGGCACTGACGCCCGCAGGCGTCATCGGCGCAACAATCGTCTGGGAATCCATGCCTTAAAAATAGTAAATAGGAATCCCAGGCTTGTCGGTTTTTCTTTTGTCACTTCTTTATTAGTGTATGTACAGGGCCTACGGGTGTAATCGCGTAATGCTCGTCGATAGAACCCTTCACAGTGGAATATACCCAAACTGGACAATCTAACGGCATGTCTGGCGTATTTTCCCTGATGAGAAGTTTCGCTACTAAAGTGTCGCCCCTGCTTTCTACCCCAATAGACTCTATGGAATCTCGGCTCCAACTTATTTGTGCAGGGAATACAAATGAAGTCTTGCCATCTTTGCTAACGATAAAAAGAGTATCCACATTTTCTATGCTGTCCAGTTGATCGTTGGTTGCACAGGGCGACAACGAATCTAACTGAAGAAGAACCTCGTTGTTAGCAATTTCTGGCGAACGGTTTGTGCTAGCATCACCAGAACAGGAGTAAGTTGCCATGACGCTAAACAGTGTAGCAGCAAAAACGATTGCAGATTTTATTTTCATTGTAAACCTCTTCTTGAATATAACATAAAAAGATTGAAAAAAGGATTCCATATCGCCCCCCAAAAAAAAATAAAACATGGCACTAAACTACTTGACTTTTTCATGCATTTCACAACATCTTTATATACATTCGGATGTACCGGAAAAGCTCCTTCTCCACTTTTTTTCTATCTTGAGCATCATGAGCAACTTCTCGATTATTTCCCGCCCTATCGGCACGGTTCAGAACTTTGTCCTCCGGCGCAACGACGGCGCCGAATTCGAAATCCTTTCGGGCTACGGTGGCGGCCTCAACGCCTGGCGCGTCCCCGTGAGCAGCAAACCCCTCGACCTCCTCTTCGGCTACCGCGAAGGCGACGACATTTTCAAGATGGGCCCCGACACGAACGCAGGCTGCAGGCTCTGTCCCTTCCCCGGGCGAACCGCCTATGCCCAGTTCACCTGGAACGGAAGCACGTACAAACTAATCAACAACGTGAGCTGGGCCCCGCACGCCCTCCACGGATTCCTGCAGAACCAGAAATGGAAATTCGAGAGTTTCGAAAGCAATAGCGAAAGCTGCACCGCCGTTTTCACCTGCGATTGGCCGGGCGCCTTCGCGGGTTTCCCGTTCCCCTTCCGCGCGACCAACACCATCGTCTTTACCGGCGAAACCGTCACCGTGACCTCCAGCGTCAAGAACACCGGCAAAAAAGACATGCCGTATTCCGAAGGTTGGCACCCGTACTTTATGCTCGGCGAAAAAATCGACGGCCTCACCCTCACACTCCCCAAGACGAACCTCGCGCTCTTGGACAGCGCCGACCTCCCCACCGGCAACTTCAAGGAAGACACTCGCTTCGTGGGTGGTCGCAAAATCAACGACGAATTCATCAACGACTGCTTCTGCCTCGCCCAGGACGTCCGTGAAAGCGGACGCGCGGCGGTCTCACTCGAAGGCAGCGCCGGCCGCATCGACATCTGGCAAAAAACCGGCAACGAACAGTACAACGCCATCCAGATTTACACGCCACCCGACCGCATGAGCATCGCCATCGAGCCCATGACATCGGAACCCGACGCGCTGAACCATCACCGCGGCCTCATCGTCATCCCGCCCGGCGATACGCGCGTGTTCGAATTCGGCCTCCAGTTCCATTCAAAATAGACCGCAGCAGCATTCGTAAATCCGGTCATTCGCGCCTTATATTCTACGCAAAATATGCGTAGAATAAAAAAAACAGCAGAAATTCCTCCAAATACGTCCAGGAAACGCCCTTTCCCGGACGTTTTCTTGTTGCGAACCGTCCAACGTTTTGTTGCGTGCACTTCGGAATTTCCTTTATCTTGGCCGATTCTAAACCTATTTTCAAGAAAAACAAAAAGGACGTGTGTATGGATATCCAAAAGATTTTCGTTTCCCTCGGGCTTGCCGCAGCCGTTACGGCAAGCGCCGCCATCAGCTACACCCCCGTCACCGAAGGGGCTACCGATGGAGCCAAGAAGCTCTACAACTTCCTCGCCACCAACTACGGCGTCCGCACCGTTTCGGGCGTCATGACGGGCGACGTGAATTCCGAGAATTTCAAGGAACTCGTAGATGTGGACACCTTCAACATCCGCACCGGGAAATACCCCGCCCTCGTGGGGTTCGACTTCCTGTTCGCAACCGGCGTGAAGGCCAGCGATTCCTGGTACCAAAGCTACACGCAGATGGCACTCGACGCGGCAAAGGACCTGTGGAACCAGGGCGGCATTCCGGCGTTCACCTGGCACTGGAAAGACCCGAGCGACAAGATTGACGCATTCTACACCAAGTCGGGCAACGCAGACGAATTCACCGACTTCGACTTTACGCAGGGTTTCGCGGACCCCGCATGCACCGCAAACTGCACCTGGAACAAGGAAAGCGAAACCTACAAGCAGCTGGTGAGCGACATCGACGAAATCGCCGACATGTTCCTCGGCCTGCAACAGGCGGGTGTCGCCGCAATTTTCCGCCCGCTCCACGAAGCGAGCGGAGCATGGTTCTGGTGGGGCACCAAGGGCGGTGCCGCGTTCCAGGCGCTCTACAACCTCATATACGACGAGATGGTGGGCGTGAAGGGCGTCAAAAACCTCGTGTGGGTGTGGAACCCCGAATACGCCAAGGATACCGGCTGGAATCCGGGTGCCACCAAGTACGACGTGATAAGCCTCGACATTTACGACGCATGGGATTACACCACCAAGTATACCAAGGCATTCCAGGAACTCACCGCAAACTACGGTAGCGACAAGATGTTCGCCGTATCCGAAAACGGCTCGATTCCCGATATTTCCGCCATGGCCGCCGCAAAGACAACCTGGTCCTGGTGGATGCCCTGGTACCAGAGCTGGAGCGGCAAGTACCTGGACCAGACCGTAGAATCCGTGTGGAAGGCGAACATGGAAAGCCCCTGCACCATCAGCCTCGAAAACATGCCGGGCTGGGACAAGTACACCATTTCCACGACTCCGGTCGCCGCATGCAATGTCGGCTATGAACTCGGCAAGCTCGATACCGCACGCAAGATCGAGGAAGTGTTCCCGGGCGACCTTGCCACGAACGGCTGGCTCCAGGTGAAATTCTCCGCAGGCGGCGAAGACACCGCCAAGGGCAACGTCGTCATCCTCGACAAGAACATCCCCGACCTCTCTTCTGCCAAGAAGCTCACGATGAAGGTCTACAACACCAATTCCATGTCCGGAATCTGGTTCACGGTCGCCTTCCTCACCGGTGCTCCGGACTGGGCCTGGGCACAGCCCGACGGCTGCTGGATCAACGCGGGCGACTCCACGACTTGCGAAATCGACCTCACCACTACGGCCAAGGACAAAGTCGTGCTGGAAGGCGAAGACTACACGAACTTCATGGGCAACATCTCGAAGGTCTACCTCGAAGTATTCGCCGCAGGCTTCAACGGGACCGTGTACTACGACGACGTGATGGTTGACGGTACTACGCTCATCAACGACTTCAACACCGCACAGAAAATCAAGGTGGAACAGGGCGCACTCGTCGAAGTCAAGGTGCTTCCGCCCGGTTCCGACGCCATCAGGCCCGTGCAGGCAAACGCGGCATCGAAATTCAGCGTCTCCGGCAACATCGTCTCGTTCACGGCGGCAAAGTCCGGCAACGTCTCGGTCGACGTGTTCGGCATGAACGGCAAGCGCGTCTCGACCCTCTACAAGGGCCATCTCGGAGCCGGAAGCTACGCGTTCAGCCTCACCGACATGCCCAGGGGCCGCTACATCGTACGCGTGAACGGTGCAGGCATTACCGCCACCCGCCCGGTGCTCATCAAGTAATTTTCTCCTTAAGAACCCCTAGCCCTGCGGAGTATACCCCCATTCCGCGGGGCTTTTTTGTCAAAGAAACGATGACCAGTTGTTGATTAAATTATCTTAGGTACTGGAGATTCCCTATGAATATATTCAAGCTGCTGACCGCATCCGCAATTACATTCACAGGCTATTCGATGGCCGAGGCCCTCCGCTACGAGGCGGAAGACGCCATCCCCGCCGACGACCACGAAATCGAGACGCTCACCGACGCGAAGGCATCGGGCGGCAAGTACGTCGACATGGGCTCGGGAAACCTCCTGTTCAATGTCGACATGCCTAAAGACGGCTACTACACGCTGTTCATCAACTACAAGCTCCCCTCCGACCGTACCAACAAGATACAGAACCTGACCCTGAACGGCAATTCCGCAGGCCAGATCAGCTTCGGCCTCACCGACGAATTCACGGTCATCAAGGGTGCCGGAAAAATCAAACTTTCCAAGGGCAAGAACACCATCGGCATCGAGAAGTCCTGGGGATGGGTCCAGATCGACTACATCGAGATTACCGAATTCGAGGCGACCCCCTGGAATATCAGCCCCACGCCCGTCACACCCGAACCGACCGAAAGCGCACAGAAGCTCTACGGATTCCTCCTCGAGAACTTCGGCAAGCGCACCATCAGCGGAGTCATGACGGAACGCCCCTTCGAAAACGACGGTAAATACACCCCGCAAGATTTCACGACCCAGACAGAACTCAGCTACATAAACAAGGCAAGCGGCAAGAACGTGGCCCTCGTGGGATTCGACTTCTTGCACACCACCGGCAAGAGCTCCGAAGAACAGTGGTACCAGGGCTACACGCACGCCTCGCTCGAGATGGCGAAGACCGTCTGGAAGGCCGGCGGAATCCCCGCATTCAACTGGCACTGGAAAGACCCGATGAAGGAGGTCGAGGCGTTCTACACGCAGTCTAGCGGAAACACGCCCTACACCGAATTCAGCATCACCAAGGCCTACGATTCCGAAGCCAAGAAATGGAAGACCGAAAGCGACGAATACAAGGCGATTGTCCGCGACATGGAAATTGTCGCCGATTCGCTCCTTACCCTGCAAAAAGAGGGAATCGCCCTCATCTGGCGCCCGCTGCACGAAGCGAGCGGGGCATGGTTCTGGTGGGGCACGGACGGTGCCGAACCCTGCGTGGCGCTGTACAAGCTCATGTTCGACACCTTCGTGAACAAGAAGGGGCTGCACAACCTGATCTGGGTGTGGACAACCGACGAGGCGACCGATGCTCTGGACTGGTACCCCGGCGACGAATACGTGGACATTGTAGGCCGCGACTACTATTACTACCCGCGCGAAGCGAACCACGCATCGCTCATCAGCTCGTTCGAGAAAGTCAAGGAAATGTACGGAGCCAAGAAAATTGTCACCCTGTCCGAAAACGGTTCCGTCCCCTACCCCGACAGCATGAAGGCCGATGGCGCCAACTGGAGTTGGTTCATGCCCTGGTACGGCGACTACGCCATGGAAGGCTGGGCGAACGACAACAACGCCGAAAGCTGGAAAACCGTGATGAACAACGAATACACCATCACGCTCGAGGACATGCCCGGCTGGGACAAGTACAAGGTGGAGCCGATCGCCATCAAGCCTACGGCGCCCACGGTTGCAGAATCCAAGGTCGATGTCTCCGGCAATATCGTCTCGTTCACGGCGGCAAAATCCGGCAACGTCTCGGTCGACGTATTCGGCATGAACGGCAAACGAATCGCCACGCTCTACAACGGCAACATAAAGGCCGGCAGCTACTCATTCAGCCTCGAGAACATGCCCAAGGGGCGCTACATCGTACGCGTGAAGGAAGCCGAATTTACGGCCACAAGGCCCATACTCGTGCGCTAGAACAACTCAATCAAGAGGCGTGGACAAATCCGGGGATTCCTGTCAACACCCCGAAGGCGAGAATCTCCTATTTTCGCCCTTTTTATTTATTTTTCATGGGAACTGAATGAGGATGTTTCATGAAAAATAGTTTCAAGACCCTGCTTGCCGCCGCACTGCTCGGCGGAAGCGCTTTCGCCGCCCCGGGACTCACCGTGAGCGGAACCGATTTGCTCTATAACGGCAAGAAGATTTTCTTCTCGGGCACGAACCTCGCGTGGAGCGACTACAACTCCGACGTAGGCGATTCCCCGCTGAACGAGAACGCTTGGCGCAAGGCCGTGGAAGGCACGCGCGCCGCGGGTGGCAACGCTATCCGCTGGTGGCTCTTCAACAACATGAGCCAGAGCCCGACTATCGACCAGAGCACGCACCTAGTGACCGGCCCCAAGGCCAATACTGTCGCCAACATGAAAAAGGCCCTGGACATCGCCGAGGAATACGGCGTGATGGTTTCGATGTGCCTCTTCAGCCACAACCTGATGGAACCAAACCAGTGGGGACTCTACAACGAGAAACTTGACATCACCGCGAACGAAAAACTGTTCGAAGACGAGGGCTCCAAAGCGTTTATCGACAACGTTCTCGTTCCCGTCGTGAAGGCTATCGGCAACCATAAGGCCCTGATGACCTGGGAAGTGTTCAACGAACCCGAAGGCATGACGAGCGTGGGTTGGACGACCAAGAAACTCGACAAGGCCCTCCTCCAGAAGTTTACAAACAAAGTTGCAGCAGCCATCCATGCGACGAATCCGGAACTGCTCGTATCCACGGGCAGCGTGAATATCCAGTATCAGAGCTGGTGGAACGATGCGGAACTCATCGCCGCAGGCGGCGAAGCCAAGGGAACGCTCGACTTTTTCCAGACGCACTACTACCCGTATTACCAGAACAACGACGTTTCGCCCTTCGTGAATACGGCAGCACAAATGGCTGCGAAATACAAATACGATTCCAAGCCGATGATTATCGGTGAATTCCCGGCTAGCGGCTGGAAGGGCGATACCTACAGGTCGAATTTCGCGGCAAAAACCGAAATTTCCACCACAGAATGCTACCGCAAGGCATTTGACGGCGGTTATGCGGGCGCACTCGCCTGGCAGTACATCGGCGACAAGACCGAATCGCAGTTCGGCGGCTACACCTACACCATAGAACCCGCGCTCGAAGCCATGAAGGCTCTCGCCGCAGCAGAAGAGGCATCCATCAAAATCAAGGACGTCGCGATAAGCCAGGAAGGAGGCGACGGCAAGATGGCGGTGACCTACGGTGGCGACAATGCGCAAATCGAATACCAGAAGACATGGGATTTGAGCAAGGCCAGCACATTCACGTTCGAAGCGACGAACCAGAGCACAAGCGACGCCCAGTTGCACCTGATTTTCAAACTGACAAGCGAATGGACCTGGACTCCGGTGAACGACGACAACGGCGCATGCATTTTGCCCGCAGGCGAAACAGTCACCTGCTCCTTCGACATTTCGAGCTTCGCCGACCGCAACCAGACCCTGAGCGTCGTCATCGCAAACTACGCCGCGGGCTATACCGGCACCATCCTGTACGACAACTTCAAGGCGGGCGACCAGGTTCTCTGGGACTTCAACAGCGACAAGTACGATGCCTTCAGCCGCGGTTTCGAGAACACCGAAGAAATGATTCCCGAAATCAAGATCGTATTCGACGCCAACTCGCATAGAATCGGGCATATGTCAACGGCCGACAAGGCAGGCCATTCGTTCGCTATCGCCGGCAGTTCCGTTTCGCTCACTACGACCAAGGCGGGCGACGTATCGGTCGACGTATTCGGCATGAACGGCAAGCGCATCGCCACCCTCTTCCGCGGCACTCTCGCACCAGGCAGCTACGCCTTCAGCCTCGCGCAGATTCCGGCAGGCAAGTACATCGTCCGTGCGAAATACGCAGGAACGACCGTTACCAGGCCCGTAATGCTCAGATAGCCTATTTGCGAATTTTCGCCACTTTATCCACCTGACGCCCGTTCCCGTACGGGCGTTTTACTTTTCCCTGCATTTTCTATATCATTTTCTATATTGTCAAACATGAGCGAAAAGCACCCCCTCTATTTTACCATCCACGGCCATTTTTACCAGCCGCCGCGTGAAAATCCATGGACTGGCGTCATCGAGAACCAGCCCAGCGCACGCCCCAACCACGACTGGAACGACCGTATCGCCAGCCAGTGTTACAGCCCCAATTCCGCAAGCCGTATCCTTAATCCGTATGGTCGTATCGTAGATATCGTAAACAACTACGAATTCATGAGTTTCAACATGGGCCCTACGCTCATGGGTTGGATTCGCACGAACACGCCCGATACCTACAGGCGCATCCAGGAAGCCGACAAGAAGAGCTTCGAGAGGCTCGGGCACGGCAACGCGATTGCACAAGTCTATAACCACATCATCATGCCGCTCGCGAGCGAACGCGACAAGCGCACGCAAATCCGCTGGGGCATCGAAGATTTCAAGTTCCATTTTGGACGCATGCCCGAGGCAATGTGGCTTGCCGAAACGGCAATCAACCTCGAAACCGTCGTGGAGCTCATCAAGGCGGGAATCAAGTACACCATCCTCTCGCCTACGCAGGCCGATAAATTCCGCAAGTTCGGTACCGAAGAATGGACCGGATGCAGCAACACCGATATCGACACGACACGCCCCTACCGCGTGTACCCGCGCGACAAGGACGGCAAGCCCGTCTGTGACGGCTACCTCGACGTATTCTTCTACAACCCCTGGCTTTCTTCGGCCGTAGGGTTCGAACACCTCCTGCGCGACGCGGGAACGTTCGGGCGCCGCATCGCCGACGCCTGGGACGCCAACCGCAAAGAAGCGCAACTTGTAAGCATCGGTACCGACGGCGAAAGCTACGGCCACCACGAACCCTTCGGTGACATGTGCGCCGCATGGCTCTTCAACCGATACGCTCCCGAGCACAACATGGTGCCCGTCAACTACGGCTGGTTCCTCGAGAAGTTCCCGCCCGAGCACGAAGTGATGCTCAAGAACTTCCACGGCGAAGGTTGCGCCTGGAGCTGCGCCCACGGAGTGGGCCGCTGGTACCGCGACTGCGGATGCTCCACCGGCGGCGGGCCCGACTGGAACCAGAAATGGCGCGGTCCCTTGCGCGAGGCTTTCGACCACCTCAAGGTCCTGGCCGACGACGTCTACGCCCGCGAAATCGAAAGGCTTACGACCATGGACCCGTGGGACGTGCGTGACGCCTACGTCGAGACGCTCGTCGCCCCCGAACAGCAGGCCCGCACCGACCACTTTTTGCAGACGGTGCTGTTGCACCCCGACGACGCCAAGGAACGCGCCAAGGCCCTCCGCCTCCTCGAAATCCAGAAGTTCTGCCTATTCAGCTACACGAGCTGTGGCTGGTTCTTCAACGACATCGAAGGCCTCGAGCCTGTGCAAAACATGCGCTATGCGTTGCGTGCCATCGAGCTCATGGAACCGTTCCTCCCCTTCGGGCACAATATCAAGAGCGAAGTGCTGAGCATCCTCGCCCGCGCCACAAGCAACGAGCACAAATGGAACGGAGCCGAGGTATTCACCCGCTATGCCGAAGACGACGTTCCCGTGATCCTCAAGGAAATGGCCGAACGCGCCGCGATTTTCCACCTGGAACTCGAAGAGAACTACGACGACAAGGATTCCCGCATGAAGGCGGAAAAGATCTCGAGCCGTCGTCGCCAGACCCTCGTGCGCGTCACGTACGAAGACAAGCTTATCGCGGAATCCCGCGAAACGACGAACCTGGTCATCACCGACCCGCTCGGCCGCGTGAACATCGTGGTCGCCATGGGTTCCGTCGAACAGAACGGCCTCAAGTTCGTCGAAAACCCGAACATGAGTACGCAAGAACTGCGCCGCCTGTTCCCCACCGCCTACGTGGTGCGCATGCGCGACCTCATGAGCGATTCCCTGCAGTGCATCAACAAGCTCTGCACGCAGAAGCACCTCACGAAGCTCACGGAATCGTACTCGCACTTCGCACTGAACCACGGCATTTCCATCGACAGCCTCGCCGATCCTGACCATACGCTGCCCGACACCATGAGAAAGATCCTCTCTCTCGAGCTCAATGCGCGCATCCACAACAAAGCGCTCAAGCTGCTCGAAGGCCCCGATTCAAAGCTCGTGGACGAAATCAAGGATCTGATGGACGAGGCGAACGCACTCGACACGAACCCGAGTTTCGGGGGCACGGGCCGCATGTTCCATGCCAAGCTGAGCAAGCTCATCGACGACGTGTACGCAAAGATCGACGAATCGACCGTCAAGTACATCACCGACCTCATCACGGTGGCCGACTGGCTCCACCTGGGTATCGACAAGACGAGCCTCGAGAACAAGGTGTTCCGCATCTACACGCAGTTCAGGGAAGACCCGAACGGCAAGCTTGCGGCGCTCAAGCCCATGCTCGGCTGGCTCAACTTCGAGGTGGACAATGTATAAGATGTCCAGCAAACCGCTCATCTCCGCGAAGGAGATCGAAGAGCGCCTGGACTCCCTCGCCGCAGAAATCAAGCCCTGCGGTTTCGACGTCGTCGTCCCTCTGCTTTCGGGCAGTTTCATATTCGCAGCCGACCTGTGTCGCCGTATCGCCTCCCCAGAACTGCAGGTGAGCTTCATACGCGCCTCCAGTTACGGGAACTCGACGCAGTCCAGCGGGCAGCTGCAGATATCCGGCCTCGAAAAGCTCGACATCAAGGGCAAAAAGATCCTGCTCGTCGACGACATCCTCGACACGGGCATCACGCTTTCGAAGGTCCGCGAGACGCTCAAGGTGTGCGGGCCCTCCGAAATCCGAACCTGCGTGCTCCTCGACAAGAGCGCGCGCCGCACCGTCGAATTCAACGCCGACTTTGTCGGGTTCAGCATCGAAAACAAGTTTGTAGTTGGCTACGGGCTCGACTACGCCGAAAACTACCGTACATACCCCGAAATCTGGACACTGGAAGAAGACTATGGCTAAAAACGATTTTGATGACGTCCGGCTACATGCCACCCAGGCGTTCGAAGCCGTCGAACGCAGTTACAACAAGATAAGCCGCGGCAAGCGTTTCCTCATAAACGCCGCCGTTTGCCTGCTGTTCTTCATTTGCGGGTTCGTCGCCTGCAAGGTGATAAACGACGTGCCTTCGCAGGGAATCATCGAGAAGGTGGCCGCACAGCCCGACCTCAAGAACAAATGCAAGGGCCGCTACGACCGCCCGATGGAATACGCCATCATGCACGAATGCGTCTTCGCGAAGGGAATCCCCTCCGACGACACGAGGCTCATACAGCGCATCAACTACTGCACCTGCGCCCTCCAGAGCGTACAGGCCAAGAAGCCCTACCAGAAGATGTTCGAGAACAACCTGGTCGACTTCACCTTCAAGATCCGCGAAGAGAACCTCTGCCAGGAAGACAAGAACATTCCGGTCCTCGACACCAGCGACGTGGAAAAATAGCATATAGGATTTGAGTCTCCGTGCAATGAACCTGCTGCTGAAAAAAGCAATCGACGGCACCCGCCTTTCCCCGGCGGAAACGCTCGACATATTGAAAAACGCCCCGTGGACCGACGTGGTGGATGCAGGCGATGCGATTCGCAGGCGCATGAACCCCGGGAACCGCGTGGGCTATACCGCCTTCCGCATCGTGAACTACACGAACGTCTGCGAAGTCACGTGCAGCTTCTGCAGTTTCTGCAGGCCCGCACGCAGCCCCGAGGCCTTCGTGCTCTCCCTCGACGAAATCAGGCAAAAGACCCTCGAGGCTAAGGAGAAGGGCGCAGATCACATCTTTTTGCAGGGCGGCGTGAACAGGGACATCCCGCTTAGCTACTACACCGACGTGCTCAAGATGCTCACCCGCGAGCTCGGCATGAAGGTACGCGGTTTTTCACCGGTAGAACTCGTGCGCATCGCGGAAGCCAACCGCATCGGCCTCGATGAACTGCTGGACATCCTGAAAGACGCCGGGCTCTCTTCCGTCCCGGGCGCGGGAGCCGAAATTCTCAGCGACCGCATACGCCAGATACTCAGCCCCAAAAAACTTTCCGCAAGGCAGTGGTGCGACACGCTCGCCGCCTGCCACAAGAAGGGCCTTCCGGGTAGCGCGAACATCGTGTTCGGCAGCGTCGAGACGCCCGAAGAAATCGTCGAACACCTGAACTACGTGCGCGAAACGCAGGATATAGCGCAGGGCTTCAAGAGTTTCGTGGTATGGACCTTCCAGCCGCAGACCGACAAGTTCCCCATCCGGCACGTGCGCGGGGACGAATACCTCAAGCTGCTCGCCCTTAGCCGCATATTCCTCGACAACATCCCGCATATCGAAGTATCGCTGCTCGGAATGGGGCTTTCCCTCGGCGAACTCGGGCTGCATTCCGGTGCCGACGAC
>CACXXH010000068.1 GCA_902771595.1 Fibrobacter succinogenes
CACCCCGAATATACCGCCGACCATGCCGCTCGAGGCCTTGAACGTCACGCGGATTTCTTTTTTGCCCTTCACCATCTTGTCGTCAATCGGATAAACCACGTTTACGAACTCGTCCTTTTTCCACTTGCCCGAGATATTCTCGGTCACAAGTTTGTCGTCGTCTATCATGATGTCGAATTCGCGGGTGCAGCCTTCGTTACCCCAGTAGCGCACCATGAGGCTCAGAGAATCCTCGCTGTTCGTCTCGAATTCGTAGCTGATAAGGCCGCCGTCGCCACCGCTGCACTTGCCCGCATCGCGGTAGAATTCACCCTGATGCGTTCCGGTACTCGAGTTTTCAGTTTTCATCTTGTGGTCCGCCTCGGGCTGCTGCTCGCCGGGCGCCACCTTGTCGACCGTCTTCTCGTCAAGCGCAAGCGCTTCTTCCTGCTCCTTCTTCAGGCGTTCCAGAATGGAGGGGTCGGTAAGCACCATCCAGTACATCATGTAGCGGGCATCATGCACCTCGTAGAATGGCTCCAGCAACAGGTTCGCATCCCTCTGGTTTGCAAACAGGTACGGCGCCTTGAAATGCATCGGCTCGCCCTTCACGGGTGTGACCTTCGAGGGAATATCTTCCTTCTTGCTCGCAAGCATCGGGGCCTGATCTAGTGATTCAAGCGCCCCCGAAGCGATATGGCTCCAGCGTCCGTCATCGGCAACGAGGCCGTTCAGGTTCGCCGTCCCCGTCTTCGCGGAGAGAACGATCGGGCCGTGCAGCAGGGCCACGTAATCCGAAACGTTCGGGAGTTCTTCCACGTGCGTGTACATCGGGAACAGCACCTCAATCACGTCGCCGGACTTCCAGGACTTACCCGCAGACACATAGCTCGACGGGTCCGACTTTTTCACGACGGTATCGCCGTTCACGATGACCTTAAACTCCCCTTCCTTCACCCAGTACGGATGGCGGATTTTCATATCAAAACTGCCGCTACCCGTAACGGTAAACTTTGCGCTTTCGCCCTTCGGGAAGGCAGTTTCCTGTTTGATTTTCACGCCCTTGCCTTTCCAATTCAGGTTCGATGCCGCAAACAGGTTCACATAGAGATTGTCCCCGTCCTTCGTGTAGATAAACTGGTTGTACTTCGCAGGATTTTCCATGCCCGAACCCACGCAGCACCACATGGCCGCATTCACCTTCGAGTAGACGCGGTAATGGCGCGGGCGCGCGGGCGTAAAGTACACGTAGCCGCCGTGCTTCGGGTGGATTGTCGAAAGGATATGGTTAAAGAGCGCCCGCTCGTAAAAGTCCGCCTGCTTGGCGCTATGATCCATGTTGAACAGGCGTTCCGTCAGCTTGAGCATGTTGTAGGTGTTGCAAGATTCCGGCCCTTCGCGCTCTTCCACGTACTTCTTGTGGTTATCGAAAGACGGGAAATGTTCCGAAATGCTGTTGCCGCCAATCGCGATACTGCGCTTGTTCACGACACGGTCCCAGAAGTACTCGGAGCCCTTCACGTAAGTCTGGTCGCCGGTGAGTTCCGCAATGCGCGCGAAGCCCACCACCTTCGGGACCTGCGTATTCGCATGCACATTCGTGAGGTTATCATTGCTCGCTGCCATCGCATTCAAAAGCCACTTGTGCGACCAACGCTTGGCCTCGTCCAGGTACTTCTTTTCCTTGGTCATCGCATAGGCATCAGCATAGACTTCCGCCATGCCGCCGTGTTCCGTGCCGAGCATCGATTCCATCTTGGAATCGTTCAGCCCGCCCGTAATCGTGAGTCCCCAATCACAAAGCGCGAGGAACATCGTTTTGGCCTGATCGTAACCCGCATAGATGTAGGCATCGCGCAGGCCCGCATAAAGTTTGTGGATGTTGTACCACGGCACCCAATAGCCGTTCTGCGCACCCGCATCGCCGTTCTTGAATTTGAGCCACATCGACTTGCCGTTGGGCACGCCGCTGATATAGCCCTTGAAATTCGCATCCTTGGAATTCTGGTCCTGAATCGTCTTGAGTTCGCTCAACACGTATTCCAAGCGTTCCTTGATGAGTTCATCGCCACTGGCCGCATAATGCATGGCAAGCGCACTCAGGTAATGACCCAACACGTGCCCGTCAAGCCCAGCCCAGTTCGAGAACTTCGCGGCCTTCGGCCTCATTCCTGCTTCTTCGTAGAACGGCGCTATTAATTTGTCCGTATCGTAGGAGAGAAGCGTTTCTACGTTCAAGTCCTGACGTTCCTTCAGGGGCCCGCCAAGCAATTGCACGTCACCCAGAGCGAACATGTCCGAGTATAGAACATCCTGCGCGGAAGCTACGGCAATAGCCCCGCACACCAAAGCATACACCAATTTTTTCATATGTACCTCGATTTCCCAAACAACCACCACGAGGCCCACCGATAAATATACCCTTCCCCATGGCAAACAAGAACACCACCAACACGCATTCCTTTGGACAGGTTGTCCATGCCCTAAGAGGCATACATCGTCGAACGAATGGTCATCCGTGAGCGGCAAGCGACTCGTATTAACGAGTCGCTAGAGCGAGAGTGAGTGAGCAACCGGAGGTTTCAATTCCCGAGACGTCGAACGAACGGTCACCCGTGAGCGGCAAGCGACTATACACAAAAAGACGCTCCGGGAGGGTTCCCGGAACGTCCGATGTTGGATGTGTGGAAATTTTTTACTTGACGCTTATGCGGAACGTCCGCCCGGCCTTGGAGCGCACCAGGTAAGTGCCCGCATGCTTCACATTGCGCTTGGTGAGCATATGCAGGTCTTCCACGCCCTGCGTAATAAACTTCGCCACAAAGCGTCCCTGCATGTCGAACACGCTATAGCTGCTTTCCATTTCAGGAATCCTGAACACGAGAGGCTGGGTTTCCTTTACCGGAAGAGTTACATCGGTATCGGGCTGGTTCTCGTAAATTTCATTGATTTCCTTCTGGCCATACGGTGCAGGCGGCAAATCGTTCCAACCGAAATTCTTGAAGCCGAGAAGCGAGTATTCCGTCGGGTCGTTCAGTTGCTTGCGCACCGGAGCGATGCGGAACTTGTGAGAGTATTCGCGGTTCGCATTCAGGCGGTAGGCATCAAGCGGTTCGGCACCCCAGGAGTTGATACCGCCGAGACCCATCTGGTGTAAGTCCACGCGAAGCGTAATATCCTTGTTGCGCTTGAGTTCCCACGGAAGCTTCACATCGGTAAGCTGTTCCGGAGTGTAGTGCTGTGCGCTGAATTCCATGCGCGGGTTACCCACGACCATGAGGCCCTTGCCATCCTTGTTCGTGAGCGTCGCCCACTTCACGTCGGTGCGCTGGCCCGTTTCGCCAATTTCCATATACTTGACCGTCATGGAATCGGCAAGCGTAGAATAGAGGCCCATGAAGCTTCCGCGATTGCGGCCCATGTAGTTCTCGTCGGGACCGCGGCCAAACCAGCGGACCTTTTCGTAACCTTCAGGAACCGTGAAGAGGGTGCCCACATTCGGGATGTAGCTCTTGGAGCCATCCGGATTGAAAGTGTAGTCCACGACGATATCGCCACTGCCGTACACATAGTAGGTCAACTTCATCTTGGAGCTGCCCACATCCGGGAAGCTGAAGTTGAAGGTCACCTGCGTTTCCTGTGCCGAAACTTCCTTGACTTCGGCAGACACATTGCGCTTCTTGCTTGCGCTGCGCCATTCGCCGTGGCCGCGTTCCATATTGAAGCCCTTGTCGTTGTCGGTCGGGGCACGCCAGAAGTTCGGGATGCCGCCATTCTTGATGATGGTATCGCCATCAAGGACATAGCTGGCAAGCGTTCCGTTCTTTTCGTCGAAGGTAATCTTGAAGTCCGTACCTTCGATGGTAACACCGCTGACACGGAAAACCCTGGCACCTTCCATGGTGCTGACATCCACCTCGGTGGACCAGAGCTGGCCCAGATCAATGCCGAACTGTTCGTGGCTCACGCTGTGGCCCGCCTTCGCCCAAAGCTCATCCTTCTTCAAGCGGAAATCGATATCCAGGTGGTATTCGGCACCAATGGTCGTCTCGATTTTCGGCATGTCGATGGTAACTTCCTTCTTCTGGAGGGGCCCGATATTCATCTGCGAACCATCCAGCTTGCCGCTCTTGATAACCTTACCGTTTTCGCGGAGTTCCCAGAAGGCATCGAGGAAGTCGCCGAGATTCTTGTAGAGGTAACGGCTCTCGATTTCAACCTTGCCCTTTGCGGCATCCACGTTCTTCACGCGAATCTGGCTATACTGATACTTGACTTCCCACATTTCCGGCTGAATTGCACGGTCGGGGAACACGAGGCCGTTCGCGCAGAAGTTATCGTCGTTCTGCCAGTCGCCCCACATGCCACCGAATTCCCAATACGGAGTGCCCTTGTGGTGCAGACCCTGGTCAATGAAGTCCCAGATGAATCCACCGAAGGCGCGTGGATTGCGGTAGAAAGCATCCATGTATTCCTGCAAATCACCCACGGAGTTGCCCATAGCGTGTTCGTATTCGCAGAGCATCACGGGTTTGTTGCCATCGTTGTAGCCGTTGATGTAGTCGTAACCCCAGTACATCTGGCTCATCACGTCGGCATTGTTGTTATCGCCTTCGTAATGCACGTAGCGGGTGGAGTCAATTTCGTGAGCACGCTGGCGTTCGGAGGCAAACACGTTGCCGTTGCCCGCTTCGTTACCTAAAGACCAGAGGATAATGCAGGGGTGGTTCTTGTCGCGCTGCACCATGCTGTTCAGGCGGTCCACCACCGGAGCGCGCCAGTCGTCACTGCTCTTGGGCAAGTCGCCGTTTGCGCCATGGCTTTCGACGTTCGCCTCGTCAATCACATAAATGCCGTACTTATCGCAAAGATCGTACATTACCGGGTTGTTCGGGTAGTGCGACATGCGGAGCGCATTGATATTGAATTTCTTCATCAAGATGATGTCCTGTTCCATGCGCTCGTAGTTCACCGCGCGGCCGTTATCCGGATCGAGCTCGTGACGGTTCACGCCGTGGAACTTGACCGGCATGCCGTTCACCAGCAGGCGCGGGGCACCGTTTTCCTTCTTGATTTCAATCTTCCTAAAACCAATCTTGTTGCTTTCGACCTGGATAATCTTGCCGGCATTGTCCTTGATGGTGAGTACCGCCGTGTAGAGGTACGGAGTTTCTGCAGACCAGCGATTCGGCTTGACATACGGGATTTCGAAATGCACGCTCTTTTCGCCACCGTTCGCACCGATGCCCGAAACCTTCTGCACCGTCGGGGCAATCACTTCGGAACCCGCATCGTTGTAAAGCGAAAGTTCGACGGTAAATTCGCCCGAAACCGTACCAGTGGAATTGTAAATCCATGCCGTAGTCTTCAGCAAACCGTCGGTATAGTTATTCGTGAGAGTAGCGTCAATTTGGAAATCCTGAATATGCACGGGCGGCACGGCGTAGATATAAACGTCGCGCATGATGCCCGAAAGGCGAATGAAGTCTTGGTCTTCGAGCCAGGAACCGTCGCACCAGCGGAACACCTGCACGGAGATGTTGTTCTCGCCCTTGCGCAGGTACTTGTTGATATCAAATTCATGACCCGTGAAGGTGTCTTCGGAATATCCCACGTAGTTGCCGTTCACCCAGACGTAATAAGCAGATTCTACGCCTTCAAAGTGCAGGCGGATGCGCTTGCCGTTCCACTTTTCGGGAACAGTGAAGGTACGGCGGTAGTGGCCCACCGGGTTAAAGTCGGTCGGTGCGCCCGGAGCGGAGACGCGGTTGTTCTGCGCCCACGGGTAAACCACGTTCGTATAAATCGGATGGTCGTAGCCGAGCAGCTGCCAGGAAGACGGAACCGGGATTTCGTCCCAGCCGGAAACATCGTAGTTGTCCTTGTAGAAATCGTTGTTGCGCTGGCTCGGTTTTTCCACGTGGAAGAATTTCCACTTGCCCGACAGCGTCTGGTACCATTCAGACGCATGGCGGTCGCCCTTCACGGCCTCTTCCACCGTAGTGTAGGGCATCGAGGTCACGTGCGGGTTGAGGCGGTTCACACCGAAAACGCGCGGTTTGCCGTTCCATTCGTCGTTCGGGCCGCTCTGCGCAAATGCAGTAGCACAGGCAAAAAGGCCGATAAGGCCTATCGTAGAAACAACCTTGTTCATAACATCCTCTTTTTTTTAAAACACCTAGTATAAAAATACCCCCTTTTCTGTTTTTTTCCAATAATCTGTATACAATCTCTATGGATGTTTTGTCAAAGGGGGTAATAAAAAATGCCTCGGAATTTCCGAGACATTTTTTTGGGTGTGTGGGATTGTGATGTTTAAAAATTCTTGCACTGGCCTTTCCACTTGCCCGGCTGGCCGATAATTGCGCCGTTGATGTACTTACCGGAAGTGCCGACAAAGTCATCCTTGCGCCAGTCTTCGCCACCGAGGTGCCAGCGCATCCAGGCAACCGTAGCAGCCATGCCGCCCCATGGGCCGGAACCGTGACCCCAACCGCATTCGCCGTTATAGCATTCGTTGCCCTGGCCACCCGTCATCTTGAGGAGGCAAGCCGGAGCCTTGACGTTATTGTTGTTGTAGTCGCCTTCGGCGTTCGGGCGTTCCATGCCGCCTTCACCGTAAACGATTGCCGCAGTCTTGGAGGTAGAAACGTTGGCCAGTTCCGCATGGTTGAATGCACCGCTGTTGTTGAGCACTGCTGTAATCACACGATCATCCTTGAGCAGCATCTGTTCAGATTCGAGACCGCCCATGGAGTGGCCGGAGCAACCCACCTTGGTCATGTCGAGTTTATTGTACAACGGATCGTTCGGATCTTTGTTCTTGCTTTCGAGCCAATCAAGGGCTGGCTTGCCCTGGCTGGCATCACCCGGAGACTGAGGAATAGCAACCACTACAAAACCGTGAGAGGCCAAGCGCTTGATGATTCCACCATATTCCTTGGGGTCAGAGCCGCCACCGGGGCCCCACATCACGACAGCGTGTTTCTTGGTATCGGAAAGCTGTTTCGGATAAGCGAGAATCTTGCACAAGTTTCTCTTTTTGTCATTATCCCAAATACAGGGTTCGATATTCTCGATATATTCAACTTGCATCTGGTCCTTGTTCTCGTCCGTGCCTTCGGCAAGGAAGACTCCGGCAGGCTTCACTTCTTCGCTGGAGCTAGAGGCCGGCGTCACCGTTTCGCTAGAAGCAGGGGGGACCGTCTCGGAACTAGCCGGATTGACAGTTTCGCTAGACAGCGGATTGACTGTCTCGCTGGACTCGGGAGCAGCAATTGTGCTGGACTGCGGATTGACGGACGTGCTAGATTCCAAGCCAACAGCCGCACTGGACATAGGATCGATCGCCGCACTAGATTCAGGCTTCGTTCCCAATTCATCTGGTCCTGGAGCAACAACCGTGTTGTTGTCGCAGTTTATGAGCGCAAGCGCCCCCACCATAACTAAACCCTTCAACACCATGGACTTCATGTGTACTCCTTTTCCTAATCGGTTGTACCCTTAAACTACATAAACGCGCCCCCTTTCCCTACACGCCGCAAGGCAGTTTTCTTGGACAAAAAATCCATAGTCCAAATTTCCCCCTACAAAGAAATTGCGCAAATTTCTACATTTTGGGCATGCTCTTTGAACAAGCCATCGCCCACCAAATCCCCAATTACACGAAAGAATCCGATTCCGCCTACGGCGAAACCCTCGCTCCCCTCAGCTATAAAGAAGAGCTGAAGGTCAAGAACGATGCCATCCGTGAATTCTGGGACGTGAACCGCCTCCCCCGCGGTCCGCAGCCGATCATTGCAAGCCCCATGCCCCGCAACTACCGCACCACCAGCAAGCGCCGCGTGGACATGCAGCCGGGCGACCTGCGGTTCAACGAATACGACAGCATCCTGGAGCCCGAGGAGCACAACGCCATTTACCGCCTGCTGTTCGACAAGCTCATCACGCCGCCGTACAAGCCCCTCGCCTACGCGCTCAACTGGATTATCATCCGCGGCACGTACAAGTACAGGGTCGTCATATTTAACATCAAGAAAATCGACGCGGCGATTGTCCGCAAACTGAAACAAATTTCCGAAATTTTGCAGAATTCGCCCTATCACGTGACTGCGGCGCATGCCTACATTGACACGACGGAGTCGGATTACTACTTGGAGGCGAAGCGACCGACCGAAGGAATTTCCTTCAAGCAACTCTTTGGCCCGCGCGAACTTTCACTCAACCTGGGGCATTTCAGCCTCAAGTACCCCGCGACCGGCTTCAGCCAGGTGAACGAGAGCCAGATCCACAACCTCATCAAGGCGGCGAGCCGCATGCTTTCGCTCACCCGCGAAGACAATTTCCTCGACCTGTACAGCGGTTACGGACTCTTCAGCTTTGCGCTGGGCGAAGCCGCAAAATCCGTGCTCGGTGTCGAGATGGAAGGCCCGTCCATCGAATGCGCGAAGGCTTCCGCGAAATATCTCAAGAAGAATTACCGCTTTGTCGCGGGCAAGATCGACGAGAACTTCGTGCAGACAAGGCTCCCGCGCCCCGTAGCCGGCGAACCCGAGAAAATCCTGCTCGACCCGCCCCGCAAGGGCTGCGAACCCGGAGTCATCCACGCGCTCGCCATGCGCAAGCCCGTGCGCGTATGCCACATTTTCTGCGGCACCGACGAGATTCCCGCCTCCATCAAGGAATGGGAACGCTACGGCTACCGCGTCAAGGAAGTACAGCCGCTCGACCTGTTCCCCGGCACCCCGCACCTGGAAACCATCGTTGCATTAGAAAGAAAATAAAATGCGAAATGCGGGATGAAACCATCTCACATTCCCCATTGAGGTAGTTTAATGCCAGCAGAAGTTACAACTGCACAAAAGCCAGCCCTCTGGACGCGCAACTTCACCACATGCGCGGCGGCGAACTTTTTGCTGTTCTTCAGTTTCTACCAGCTGCTGCCAATCCTCCCGATGTTCATCATCGAGAAGTTCCAGACCGACAACGCGACCGCGGGCATCATCATTTCGCTCTATACCATCGGCGCGCTCGCCTGCAGGCCCTTCGCCGGATTCCTGGTCGACACCCTCAGCCGCAAGCCCCTGTACTTCTGGACCTTCTTCGCGTTCACCCTGTGCTTCATCGGCTACAAGGCGCTAGGGCTCATCCCGCTCCTTGCCGTCATCCGCTTTTTGCACGGGCTATGCTTCGGGATTTCGACCACGGCGAGCAACACCGTCGCCATCGACGCGCTCCCTTCGAGCCGCCGCGGTGAAGGCATCGGCTATTTCGGGGTCAGCGTGAACCTCGCGTTCGCCACCGGCCCCATGACAGGCATGTTCCTGTACGAAGCCTTCGGCGACACCATCGTGTTCGCGATATCCATCATCCTGTGCGTCATCGGCCTCATCCTGGTACAGACCCTAAAGGTCGCCCCCAAGGAGAAAAAGCCCCACGCCCCGCTTTCGCTCGACCGATTCTTCCTCACGCGCGCCATCCCGCAATTCGTGAACTTCATCTTCGTGGGATTCGCCTACGGGCCCGTGACCAACTACATCGCGCTGTACGCAAAAGAACTCGGCATCGGAGGCTCCGGCTGGTTCTACGCGCTCATCGCAGCAGGGCTCATACTGAACCGCCTCACCACAGGGCGCCTTATCGACAGGGGCTACCTCATCCACCTCGTAGGCACCGGCATGACGCTCAACATCGTCGCGTATTTCATGCTCGCGTTCAGCCATTCGCCCATTACGTTCTTCGGAGCGGCCTTCCTCATCGGCACGAGCCTCGGGCTTATCTTCCCGGGTTACCAAACCATGTGCGTGAACCTCGCCCGCCACGACCAGCGCGGCACCGCGAACAGCACTTACCTTTCCGGCTGGGATATCGGCATCGGCGCCGGCATCCTTGCGGGCGGCTCCATGGCGGAACATTTCGGGATGCACCAGCAGGTATTCTTCACCTGCGCCATCGCGCTAGTAATCGCCGACATCCTGTATTTCACCTGGACGGCGCGACACTATCTAAAGAATAAGCTGGAAGGGTAGCACGAGCACTTAATTCAAGTGCTTGGCTTCGTACATTTTCTTGTCAGCTATGGCAACGCAATCCCTGAAGGTCGTGATGTCACCATCCCAATGCGCATAGCCCATGCTCGCCGCAATCGTGTAGTTCATCGATCCTTCGCGGTTCGCGATTTCTTCCTTCAGGCACTCCCGCACCTGCTTGACAACATCCTGCGGAGTTTCCGTCTGGACAATCAGCATGAACTCGTCACCACCGTAGCGGCACAAGAATATCGAAATATCAAAGAAACTGCACGCCTTCTTTAGCGCACTCGAAACAAGCATCAGTGCCCTATCGCCTTCGATATGCCCATAGGTATCGTTGATTTTCTTGAAATGGTCCACGTCCACCATGATTATATACATATTCTCAAAATCGCGCTTAAGCTGCAAGAAGCGACGCAACTGGTTCCTGTTATTGAGACCGGTCAGCGGGTCCGTCGAAATCAGGCGATTCTGCGAATTCAGGTAGACAAAGAGGATAATCAGAGTGCACCAGAAGCAGAATATCGGCGTCGTCAGCGAGAAGAATATCTGGGCGCCAGCCGCGACCAAGCAACCCGGGGTATAGCTCATCACGATTAGGTACGTCTTCAAGTGCATACGGTTTTGCGGCTTTAGCCCGCGATACAAGCAGCGGACCGTCACCGTCATGATATAGATACACGGGATAAAAGAAAGAACAAAGTAATAGAGAGGACAGGGCTCAAGGTCCTTGTCGAGCCAGAAATCGGGTCTCATCGCAAACGAAATGAGCAGCAGTACCATTTCCACAAGAACCGGTATACGCAATTTTACCTGAAGGTTTTCAATTTGCGCACGCGTCATCTCCGGGCGGGTGCTCATTTCCGCATAAATGAAGCAGCTGTAGAAAAGTATCGCCGCAATAACCGCATTGGAATAGTTCACGGCCAAGACGGTGAACATGTTTTTCGGGATGATGTTGTCGTTCACCAACGCCCAGACGGCATCGCTTACGAAGTAGGCCATATGCCAAAACACAAGTTTATGGAACAACGTAAACTTGAGTTGTGGGGTCGGAAGCCTTTTTATGCTATACAGGAGGAGCAACAGGACGCATGCGCATCCAAGGCTGACATATGTATAAAAGACAAAAACGCTCATGCTGGAAAAAATACTCTCATTTAGGACAAATGTTCAAAAAAACAGCAATCACCCTCTTCCAATGTGTGCAAGGTCACTTTTTGGCAAAAATTTCTAAATTACAATATATGAAACCCTGGAAACTACTCGAAACAAAATACCTGGTCGATGCGCCTTGGCTCAAAGTCGCAAAGGAAAAATGCGAACTTCCGAACGGCAAGGTCATCGACGACTTCTACACGCTATGGCAACCCGACTGGGTACTGATTCTCGCCCGCACGGCTACAGGCCGCTGGGTCATGACAGAGCAGTACCGCCACGGCAGCCAGACCATCGAACTTGAGTTTCCCGCGGGCATAATCAACAAGGACGAAACGCCAGAACAGGCTGCACTCCGCGAACTACAAGAAGAATGCGGGTACAGACCCAGCGAGGCGCCATCCAGCGATTGCCACGCGCTACACACAAAGTATCTCGGGTCCCTTCCGGTAAATCCGGACCGGCACCGCGGCAAATTTCACATAGTCTTCATCGATGGTGTCACAAAAGCGGGTGGAACGCATTTCGACAGCACCGAAGATATCGAGTCAAGCGAACTTTCCGATGAAGAACTGCAAACCAAAATGGCTAACGGATCATTCTGCCATCCACTGCAAATCGCAGGATATTACAAGTGGAAACTGGCTACCCGTTAATCATTTGCGTTTAATATAGACAGATTCGCAGGCATCCATAAATTTCACGTCAAATTGTCGGAAATTGCCCCAAGCCTGTCCGTTCTTATAATGCGGAATGTATTCGCCAAGCTTATCCCTAGTAATCTGTAGCCACAGGCCTTCACCGACGTAACAGAAGAAATCATACTCGTTAAAATCCTCGTACAGCAACGTTTCCTCGTTAAATGACGATTCGGTCCTTTCGAATCCATCTACGGTTTCTCCGTTGTCCAGAAGGCCCTTCAGGCTGTCGAGTTTAGATTGTTCTTTCTCGGGCAGTTCCTTCATATCGTCCGTACCGATATTGAACTCACCTTCATCTTCATTTACAAAAGTTTCCTTGCCAGCAGTTGCGCTTGACTCTGGTTCAGACGAACTCGATTCCACTTCTTCTGAACTGGAGAATTTTTCTTTACTGGAACTGGACTCTACTTTGTCTGAAGAAGAGGATTTTTTCTCGGAGCTGGAGCTGACCTTTTCGGAACTGGAACTCGATTTTGCCGAACTGGAAGGCACCTTGGCCGAACTTGAGGACTTTGCGGTCGAATCCTTAACGACATAGTTTCCATCCTTGTCGATTTCGCCTTTCTTGACAAGTTCGTTATATTCCTCTTCACTATAGATATCGCCATTCGACATTATAATCTGCATCGGACCTTCCGTTGTACATGCAGCAAAAAACGCCATGGGCAAGGCCATCGCGAAAATCCAAAACTTTTTCATCATCCATGTCATAACGGCACTCCTTTCGTTTGTCCCGAAATTTGGATTGTCCTACACGAAAATAATTATTTTCATATAAAAAGCAACACGGATTGCGGCGCAACTTCTTTCATTTGTGTTCGCATGCACACAAAAAGGGGCCTAAAAGGCCCCGAATTTCATTCCAAGTTGGAATATTACAACTAAATTGCGTCGATTACGGCGTTAAACGCTTCCACCGGGCGCATCCACTTCTTCAGCAAATCCGCCTTCGGGATGTAGTAACCACCGATGTCCGCCGGCTTGCCCTGTTCTGCGGCGAGGGCAGCGACAATCTCGCCTTCCTTCGCTTCGAGGGCTTCTGCCACCGGGGCAAACTTTGCGGCGAGTTCCGCATCGTCCTTCTGGCTTGCAAGGGCGCGGGCCCAGTACATCGCGAGGTAGAAATGCGAGCCGCGGTTGTCGAGTTCGCCAATCTTACGGGCAGGCGTGCGGTTGAATTCGAGAATCTTGCCGTTTGCGGCATCGAGAGTGTCGGCCAGAACCTGAGCCTTCTTGTTGCCGGTCTGCGTGGCGACCTGCTCAAACGACGGCACAAGCGCGAAGTATTCCCCGAGGGAATCCCAGCGCAGGTAATTTTCGGCGAGGAACTGCTGCACCTGCTTGGGGGCAGAGCCGCCCGCGCCGGTCTCGAAGAGGCCACCACCGGCCATCAAAGGCACGATGGAGAGCATCTTCGCCGAAGTTCCAACCTCAAGAATCGGGAACAGGTCCGTGAGATAGTCGCGCATCACGTTGCCGGTAACACCGATGGTATCGAGGCCGGCCTTCGCGCGCTTCATCGTTTCGACAATAGCCTTGCGCGGGCTCATGATCTTGATGTCGAGGCCGTTCAGGTCGTGTTCGGGCAAATAGGCTTCCACCTTCTTCTGGATTTCGCGGTCGTGCGCGCGTTCCGGATCGAGCCAGAAAATGGCCGGCGTGTTGCTGACGCGGGCGCGCGTGACGGCGAGCTTCACCCAGTCGCGGATGGGAGCGTCCTTCGCCTGGCACATGCGGAAAATATCACCGGCTTCGACGTCCTGCTGCAAGAGCACTTCGCCCTTGCTGTTCACGGCGCGGATTACTCCCTTGCCCTTCGCAACAAAAGTCTTGTCGTGGCTGCCGTATTCTTCGGCACCCTGGGCCATGAGGCCAACGTTAGGCACGGTTCCCATCGTCTTCGGGTCGAACGCACCATTCTCCTTGCAGAACTTGACCGTCTCGTCGTAGATGCCGGCGTAGCAGCGGTCCGGAATGCAGGCGATTGTCTCTTGCAGCTTGCCTTCCTTGTTCCACATGCAGCCGGAATTCCTAATCATCGCGGGCATCGAGGCGTCGATAATCACATCGCTCGGCACATGCAGGTTGGTAACGCCCTTCGCGGAATCGACCATGGCGAGGTCCGGGCCGGCAGCGAGTGCTGCATCGATGGCTGCGCGAACTTCTGCTTCCTTCGCATTGCCTTCGAGGCGCTTGTACAGGTCGCCCAGGCCGTTGTTCGCGTCAATCCCGAGTTCCTTGAACAGGTCGGCGTACTTCGTGAACACGTCCTTGAAGAACACGCGCACAAAGGCACCGAACAGCACCGGGTCGGAGACCTTCATCATGGTCGCCTTCAGGTGCACCGAGAACAGCAGGCCCTGCGCCTTGGCCTCGGCCATCGTCTTCGCGATAAACTTTTCGAGCGATGCCATGCGGAGCACCGTCGCGTCGAGGATTTCGCCCTTCAGGAGCGGCTTTGCGGCGCGGAGTTCAGTAACGGCGCCCGCAGCATCCACGAATTCAATCTTGAACGTGTCGGCATCGGCAAGCGTGATGGACTTCTCGTTCCCGTAAAAGTCATCGGCATCCATGCTCGCAATGCGGGTCTTCACGGAAGTATTCCACGTGCCGTTGCTGTGCGGGTTGTTGCGGGCAAAGTTCTTCACCGCATTCGGGGCGCGACGGTCGGAGTTGCCCTGACGGAGCACCGGGTTCACTGCGGAACCCTTCACCTTGTCGTAGCGGGCGCGGATAGCCTTCTCCTCGTCGGTCGCAGGAGCATCTGGATAATTCGGGAGCGCATAGCCGTTCTTTTGGAGTTCGGCGATGGCGGCCTTGAGCTGCGGCACGGAAGCTGAAATGTTCGGGAGCTTGATGATGTTCGCCTCGGGCTTGAGCGTAAGCGCGCCGAGGAAAGCGAGGTCGTCGCTCACGGGCTTGCCGGCAAAAGTCGTGCCCGCGGGGAGCGTATCGGCAAAAGCCGCAAGGATGCGCGCCGGGAGCGAAATGTTCTTGGTCTCCACGTCGATATCCGCAGTCTTTGCAAACGCGGTTACAATCGGGAGGAGGGATTGCGTCGCCAAGAACGGCGACTCGTCAGTCAGGGTATAAAAAATCTTTGTACTCATACGAATACAAAGATAGAAAAACGGAATTTACTCCGGCGGGTTCAGACACATGTCGATCTGCCTCTCGACATAGACCCTGTTGGAATCTAGCATTGCCTGGTAACGTGGATTTACTACGGATTCACCATCGCACGTCTGCGTCTTGGCGACATATCCGCTAAAACTGCAAAGGTACGAGGCCTTGTAAACGGATTTCAGGCACTTGGCCTTCTGTTCGTCAAGGGAGTCCCCTTCGGCAGTCTTCACGCTATCGACAATCGCATCCTTGTCGTTTTGGAATTTTTCCTGCAATTCCTGAGCATTCGTAAAATCGCTCTTCTGGCACAAGGGCGACGGAGGTTCGCCAACTTCCTCGCTGCTGCTGGACACGGCTTCGCTGGAGCTACTTGATTTGGGGAATTTCGCCTCGTATTCTTCCATAGTGTAAAGCAGGCTGTCTTTCAGGACATATGCCGGGTTCCCTTCCTGAACGATATACTTTTTCCCATCGGAACATGTATAAGTAAAATTCATCGCATGATGGACGCAGGTATAGGGGCGCACACCATAGAGGGGAACATCTATCGGTTCTCCCAAAAGGTCGTCTTCCAACTGGGAAAGTTCTTCCAGCGTAAGGCTCCGGTTCTCCTGCAACTTGCGCATGATTTCTTCCGGAGAATCTACTTTCACAACTTCCACGGGATCAAGACACCCGTTTCCGGCCGAAAGCATAGCAGCGGAACATGCAATGGTGGTATCGCTCGCCAGCCTGTAAGGCATGTCCATGGAAGACGAAGATATTGCCTCCGAACTGCTCGATGCCACCTTCGAACTGCTAGAGACAACTTCTTCCGAACTACTTTCGGGAAGAGCCTCGGAACTGCTTGACGGGAATTCACCGCAATCGCCACAAGGGCCGGCAGTCGGTGTACTTTCGCTATCTCCGCCACAACTAGCCCAGAAGAGAGCCGCCGAAGACAGCAATATCTTTTTCCAATGCTTACGAATATTCAAACCAACTCTCCTTTTTATTATGCCCCCGCGTCTTCCAAACGCTTTACGTGGCAGTAGGCCAATTCCTTTGTCTTCTCTTCTCTGAGGTGCAAACTCGAACCTTCACAATAGCGCCAGTACTTGCAAGTCTTGCAGTCGCCAATTTTTGCCCAGCTGCGGTCGCGCATCACCTGGTAGCGGTTCTGCCATACATCCCACAGGTCGTCCTTATAGATGTTACCCTGGATGTAGTCGCCGCGCAGGCTCGGGCACGCGGAAATGCTGCCGTCGCAAAGCACGGAACTCACGTTCACGCCTGCACGGCAGAAGAACGGGTAATTGCGGGCGTCCTTCTCGTAGCTCCCGAGGAAGCCTTCGCAGCCGTAGTTCACGTTGATGACGTTCAATTTCTTCACTTCGCGGATGAAGTCGAACACCTGGCGGAATTCCTGGTTCGTGAGCTGGAACAGCGGGTTGTCCTTCGCGCGGCCCTTCGGGAACACGGTCGCGATGCGCCAGCGCTTCACGCCGATTTTCAGGAGCATGTCGAGAATCTTCGGGAGTTCCTTCAAGTTCTGGCGGTTCACGCATGTCATCACGTCGAAGGTGAGGCCCTGCGTATGTGCGGCCATGTCGATGGCACGGAGTGCACGCTCAAAGCTATGCGGGTCACCGCGGAAGTGGTTGTGGCTCTCCTGCAGGCCGTCGAGGCTGATGGTGAGCGAGCGGAGCCCGGCATTCAGCAGCTTGGTGTAGCGTTCGGGCGTCATCGCAAGTCCGTTCGTGACCATGCCCCAC
>CACXXH010000069.1 GCA_902771595.1 Fibrobacter succinogenes
TTGATAATTAAAAAAATTGCGGCGAAGCCGCCAAACTAAAAAATCATCAATTATCCATCATCAATCATCAATTATTATAATAAGGATTTTACTATGATCGTCATTATCGACAACTACGATTCCTTTACCTACAATGTCTACCAGGCCATTGCCAAAATCACCAACGAAGAAATCCGCGTGCTCCGTAGCCGCGAATGCACCGTCGCCGACATCGAAAAGCTGAATCCGAGCCGCCTCATCGTGAGCCCGGGCCCGGGCCGCCCCGAAGACGCGGGCATCTCCGTCGAAGCCATCAAGCACTTCGCCGGCAAGCTCCCGATTCTCGGCGTTTGCCTCGGTCACCAGGCCATCGGTTATGCCTTCGGCGCCAAGATCGTGCAGGCCAAGTTCATCAAGCACGGCATCGCCGAAGAAATCGACCTCGACGGCAAGGGACTCTTCCGCACCATCGGCAAGAAGAACATCTTCACGCGTTACCACAGCCTCGTCATCGACGAATCGACGCTCTCTTCTGATTTCGAAGTGACTGCCCGCGCTACCGACGGCGACATCATGGGTATCCGTCACAAGACCATGCCGATTGAAGGCGTGCAGTTCCACCCGGAATCCATCGCGAGCGGCCGTGCCGACGAATTCTTCAAGGCTTTCCTCAACTACCGTCGCGAACCGCTCGACGTGCGCGGCATCTTGAACACGCTTACCGCTGGCCAGGACCTGAGCCGCGAAACGGCCGAGATGTTCATGGAAGACCTGACCGATGGTATCATGGACGAACGCCAGATGGCAGCCATCCTGACCGCCCTTTCCAGCAAGGGCCCCGTCGCCGAAGAAATTGCGGGCTGCGCCAAGGTATTGAGCAGCAAGAAGCGCAAGTTCCCGTACAGCGGTGACGAACTCACCGACATCGTGGGTACCGGTGGCGACGGCAAGGGAAGCTTCAACGTGAGCTCTCTCTCCGGCCTTATCGCTGCCAGCTGTGGCGCCAAGATCGCGAAGCACGGCAACCGCGCAGTCTCCAGCAAGTCCGGTGCCGCCGACTTCTACACCGCTGCCGGCTTCAAGCTGGACATGGACGAACTTCGTGTTCCTCATGGCTCCGGTTTACCACAGCGCCATGCGCTTTGCCGGCCCGGTTCGCGGCGCCCTCGGCGTCAAGACCATCATGAACCTGCTCGGCCCCCTCACGAACCCGGCCGAAGCCAAGTACCTGATGCTCGGCGTTTACAGCAAGGCGATTTTGGAACCGTTCACCAAGGCGGCAAAGTCCCTCGGCGCAAAGCGCGTGATGGTCGCCATCTCCGATGACGGCTACGATGAAATCTCTCCGTGCGTCCCGACGACCATTGCCGAAATCTTGGAAGACGGCGAATACCGCGAATACCGTATTGACCCGAAGGAATTCGGCGTCCCGGCCGTGGACCCCGAAGACCTCGCTGGCGGTACGGGTGTCGACAACTTCAACCTCGCTCTCGACGTGCTGAACGGCAAGGGCCGCCCGGGCATCAAGTACGCTTGCGCCCTGAACGCCGGCGCCGCTCTCTACATCAGCAAGCAGGCCGCAAGCCTCAAGGAAGGCTTCGACAAGGCCATCAAGGCGATGGAAGACGGCTCCGTTCTCAAGAAGATCGAGGAAGTCAAGGTTGCGACGAATTCGTAATAACCCAGCACGTCATTGCACTTCGTGCATGACAGCTTCGGTTATCAAATGCGGGAGCAAGCTCCCGCGCTATATAACCCAGCACGTCATTCTGAGTTCCCTCAGGGGACGAAGAATCTAGGGCTGGATCCCTCACAACCTTCGGTTGTTCAGGATGACGATTTAACAAGAAGCGTCCAGGATGACATTTTAATGAGATGCGTTCAGGATGACGCAGTAAGGGCAAAAAAATGAGTGAAGATATTCTTGCGAAGATCGTGCGGATGCGCAAAGCCGACATCGAAAAGCTGGGCCTGAATTTCGGCATCGACATTCCGGAAAAACGCCGCGTTGGCCATACGGAATTTCTCGGTAACGCGGGAGCGATTCTCGAAGTCAAGCGCGCATCGCCTTCGAAGGGCGATATCGCTCCGGACCTGGATCCGCTCGAACTTGCGAACACCTACGCGGAAGCTCACGCCCAGGCGATTTCGGTACTGACCGAAGGCAATTTTTTCAAGGGTTCGCTCCACGATCTGATTGCGGTAGCGGACCTGATGGAACTGCGCCGTTCGCAAAAGCTGCATGCCTGCGCGGTACTCCGCAAGGATTTCTTGCTCTATGAAGACGAAATCGACATCGCTTACCGTTGCGGCGCCGACGCCGTCCTGTTGATTGCACGCATCTTGGATGACGAACAGCTCGTCAAGATGGCGAAGCGCGCCCAGAGTTTCGACATGCAGGCCTTCGTGGAAGTTCGCGAAAAGGACGATTTCCGCAAGTTGCAGATTGTGACGGAAGCGCTCGGCGATGCAGCCTCGAAGACGATTGTCGCGGGCGTGAATTCGCGCGACCTCGCCACCTTCCATACCGACCCGCTTGTTCCCGCAAGCGTCCGCAACAAGCTTCCGGCAAAGGCGGTTTTCGAGTCGGGCATCCATAGCGCCGCCGACGCCGATTACGCACGCAGCCTCGGGTTCACGGGCATCCTCGTAGGGGAAGCCGTCGCGAAAAACCCGCCGCTCGCCAAAGAAGTGGTCAGCGCGTTCGAAGGCGGGTGCGAAAACGCGAAAGGCAAGTTCTGGAAGAAATTCGCGGAACGTCGCGATGACCGCCGCACAGTTCAAGCCGAAGCAGTTCAAGCCGGCACAGTTGCAGAGAGCAAAGCCTGCGCATCTTGTGGAAATCGCCCGATGGTCAAGATTTGCGGGATTACCCGCGAAGAAGACGGCATGCTCGCCGCCGAACTCGGCGCGGACATGCTCGGGTTCGTATTCAGCAAGACAAAGCGCCTCACCACCGAAGAGTTCGTGCGCAGTTTTGCCGCGAAAATTCGCGCAGCCCACACATCCGAAAAAGCCCCGCTCCTCGTCGGCGTCATTACCGAGACGGATTCTCCCGAAGGGCAGGCCGCCATCAGGCTCGCACAGGAAGGCGTCCTGGACGCAGTCCAGTTCCATGGAATAGCGCCATCAGCCGCCGACACCTGCCTCGCACATTACTGCGCAGCCCGCGTGGGCGAACCCGCAGACTTCGAGCAGGTCGCAAGCCTCCGCAAGAACGGAGAACCGCGCATCTTGCTGGATGCGAAAGTGGAAGGCATTCCCGGCGGTACCGGCAAGACCATTCCCGAATCATTGCTGCGTGAAAAAGCAGGCGATTTGCCGCTCTGGCTTGCAGGCGGCATCACGCCCGAGAACGTCACTGCGATTTGCGAGAAGTTCCAGCCCGAACTCATCGACGTCTCGAGCGGCGTCGAAGACGCCCCCGGAATCAAGAATCACGAAAAGATGCAAAATCTTTTCAAATCGTTGATGAAGTAAAATGTCAGAAAGGCGGGATTTTTAGCCCGCCTTTTTTTATTCCAAATACCATTCCCATTCTAGCGTATAGTCAGTACTTTTATAATCATCCTGTTTTTTAACCGTATAATCATCCATACGGCCAACGTGCGCTACAAGATAGCAGTAACCCGAAGATTTATCATCATCAACAAGTACATCTTGATCAATAACAGAAGGACACACTTTTATTGTATCAGTGAGGGCAGGAACACTAGTCATAAATTCCTTAGCTCCAGCCCAATCGCCTTTATCATCAAATGCAACTAGTATTCCTGTTGACACAACAGAACCATCTCCATTGGGTTGAATAAAATATATATTGAACGAAATTCTGGGATCTCCATCCGTATAAGAATTACTACTCGCATCCCAATTTACACTTTTTTGTTTATAATACGTCAACGTGAAATTCATTGTTTTAGCTGACGTCAAATAATCAAAAACAACTTGGCTACTACTAGATGGAACCTCTTTTACAGAACTACTTGAAGTAACATCACAACGATATCCGAAGTTTGTACAACAATATTTGTCGCCAAGCGGATTCGTTCCATTCAAACAACTCGCTATTTCATTCGTAGCGCTTGAACTTGTTATTGTTCCCCTACCATATTGTGGAGCAGTCGAATTTCCACTATTACCGTCATCACCACAAGCGGTGAAAGCCATCAAGCATACAAATGTAATAATGCCTATTGTAATTCGGATAAGTTTATTCTTCATATTACCTCCGTTTGTTGAAGTTTCAACCACGGAGTCCGTCTCATCCCATGCACATCCGATACCAAACAAAAAAGTGTGGAATCGGCTACGCTATTGTAGTTGAGGTAACGACCAAGTGACCTTAAGCAAAATAAGCGCAAACGACCCACACCACTGGGTGTGAGTGTCTGCCCTTTTCTCTTGCTTAGAAATTTTTGGTCGTTTTTCAACTACAAGATAAGAGCGAACTCTAAACTATGTCAATGTAAATATATATCAATATTGGTACAGGCATTATTCTTTTTCTTAGATTCATTACATTTTTTGAGAATAATCACATTTCGCGCATACAAAAAACACCCCGCTAGCAGTAGCGGGGCGCTTTGTTCTTGTTAGGAGGAGAAATTTCTAGGAGATCCCCGGTCAAGCCGGGGATGACAATGGGGAGATTAACGCAGACGGTGGCCGGTCAAGTCAAAACGCATGCCGTTCTTTTCGACAAAGAGCGTATTGCCCTTCTTGACAAGGCGCTGTGCAGAGGCATCGCCACGAACAGCAGGCATTACCTGGCGGATAGCACTCGGGCCCGGGTCCGCAAGCGCATCCGTAAACTGCACCCAGTCCACGTTCACGTAGGCACCCGTCACCATCAGGCGAAGCACGTGTTCACCCTTGCTGAGGCGCGCCTTCCCGAGTTCGACAACCTTATACACCTTCCAAGTCGTATCGATTTTCGTTATCGCAATGGAATCGGTAATCGCCTCGCCATCGACAAACAGCTGGAGGCCCGAGGTCTCGGAAGCGGTCGCCAAATTCGCGCTAATCGCAAACTCGCCATCCGCTTCTACGTTCACGCTATATTCGAGCCACTCGCCCGCTTCGGTGTACCCGATGGCAAAGCCCTTGCAAGCCTCCTCGTTGCAGGTCGCATCGTCCATCGCCACGACATCTACGGCATCTTCGCGATAGACTTCGCCCTTGTTGGTGGCATCCTTGTCGTAAAAGGTAAAGCGGTTGCCGCCCTCATCGTAGTTTTCCGCCTCAATCTTGCCCGGAATTCCGGTTACCTTGTCACCGTAGGCCTTGCGCTCCGGCGGGTCAGTTTCGACGGTATCGGCCCAGGCCATGTGCATGCGGTCTACGCCCGACTGGTTCACGATTTCGAGCTTGATGTTGGCGCCTTCGCCCGAGCGCTTGGTCATGCTGTACCAATCGCCATCACGCAGGCCAGGCCAGTAAAAGCTGCCCATTTCCCATTCGCGCAGCTGGTCGCTCATGCCGCGGATATAGGCCATGAAGTAGTTTGTCGGAGTGGAATTGTAGTCCATGTAGTCGTAGTGCACACCGTTCTTTTCGCCAGGGCCCATCGCGCCGCCCCATTCCGTACAGACAGTGCGGTCCGCATACTTGCCGACCTTGCTTTTAAAACTGTTCTTCCAGCCTTCTTCGGTAGTGATGCTCATGTTCCAGAAGGTATATTCATGAACCGCAAAGAGGCATCCTTCGAACCGCGGGTCGTCAGCGATATCGGGAACATTCCACGCAAGGCCGGAACCGTCCAAAAGAATGTGATCGCGAGGAACATTCGGGAACTTTTCGAGCCAGGTTGCATATAAATTACGCAATTCGTCTTTGCTGTACATATGCGGCTCGTTGAAGATTTCGAAATAGGCGTTCGGATGGTTGCCGTATTTCTCGACAAGCTTTGCCCACATTTTCCACCAGTCATCCATATTCTTGGGGCCAGCAGGCTGCGCAGGGCCCCAATAGCCCATCACGAGGCGCCCGCGCTTGAGAGCCACATCCAAGGCGCCCGAATACATGTCGAAAGCCCTGAGGATCGTCGGCTCGTTCACCGGGACGCGAACGCTGTTCGTTCCAAGCAGTTCCTGGAACTGCCCGATAATGCGTTCCGCCACCACGGACGCCGACTGGTAATTGTCCGAAAGGCTCATGCCCGAAAGTACCAGCACGTCCGAGACGAAGTTGTCGCGCTTGTCGGCCCAGTTGACGCCACGGAACTGACTCGTAATCGCAAAGGCATTCGCAACGAATGCAAACGCCAAAACCAAAGCAATTTTTGCTTTCATAAGAACATCCTCATTTTTGTCACCAATAAGAAAATACTTTCAGCACAAAAAAATGTACCCCTTAGAAAAGGAGTTTATATTGATAAATAGTCTACGCCAATGATTGTTTATTTTATGCGAACTTGATGACCAAGCACATCAAAGCGGTGGCCGTTCTTTTCGACAAACAGCTGGCTGCCGTTTTTGCGGAGACGAGCCGCAGAGGCGTCGCGCACCGTCGCAGGAATTGCCGTGCGGAGGCCATCCGTTTTGCAGGTTTCGCCAGCGCAGAACTCAACCCAGTCGATGTCCATCCAGTCACCGGTTACCGTAAAGCGCAGGATGTGCTCGCCTTCGGTCAAGCTGACCTTCGCTTCAACCGTGTTGTACTCATCGTAGTTGTCTTCGCCGGAAGTCGCCTGCGGAACGGCAATTTCTTCAGTAATGTCCTTGCCATCCATGGAAAGCTTAAAGCTGGAAGTATTGTTGGCAGAAGCCACGGAAGCGTTCATGGTGTAAGTCCCGGTCTCGGCGACCTTCACGGTGTATTCGAGCCATTCGCCAGCCTGGTTGTAACCCACGATATAGCCGTCCATTTTCTTGTAGATATCGACGCCCGTCCCTTCGCGATAGCTATTGCCACCATTGCTTTCGGCGCCATGGTCTTCAGCATCGTTTTCGCTGTAGGTGGTGTTGCCTTGGCCCACGCCGTTAATATCGAAATCTTCCATTTCGATCTTGCCCGGAATGGCGAAAGCTTCGCCCTTGAACGGTGCGCGCGGAACCGGCTTGAGAACCAAGCGGAGCAGTGCAGAGCCGTGAGCCGGGAGTTCGATAGAAACGTGGGAAACCGGGCCCAAGTCCTTCTTTTTCCAAGCATCGCGAACTTCCACTTCGCCTTCTACGCCAATGTCCTTGAAGTCGCATTCGACTGTCTGGGTAGAGCCATTGTTGTTGAGGAGCGCCACGGCAATATCGCCATTCTTCAATGGCTTTGTCCATACCTGCTTGCCGTTCTTGTCAGAAATGCGATGGCCCTGAACGCCAAGGGAATCCTGGTTAATGGCAATCATGTCCTTGTTCAGGTAGAGTTCCTTGGTCTCATTGCTCATACTGCGCACGTCGGAACTGATCATAATGGGGGCGGCCATGATAGACCACATCGTCATCTGGGAGCGTTGTTCTTCGTAAGAGAGGCCCCTGTTGCCCACTTCGAGCATGTCCGGGTCGTTCCAGTGGCCGGGCTTTGCAATTTGCCAGTACTTGTTATTGGCATCGATAATTTCGTAAACGCCGCGGTACCAGGAAGAGGAAATCCATTCGGGACCAATATCGAAGGTGGTGCGCCAAAGGTTGGCGATTTTGGGCATCCAATCCTTGTATTCCCACATGCAAATACTGAACACGATGTCGCGTCCGGAATTGCGGAGCGCCTTGGACATAGCGGTATAATCTTTTTCCTGGGTACTCGGGTCGGAATCGCAGTTGTCGTACTTCCAGTAGTCAACACCCCATTCAGCGAGCTTCTTGGCATCCTGTTCTTCGTGACCATTGGAGCCGCTTTCACTTTGCCAGTTGCTGTTGTAATGGTGGCAGGTACGTTTACCGCGGTCACCGTAAAGGCCGAACTTGAGTCCCTTTGCATGCACGTAATCAGCGATGGCCTTCATGCCGCTCGGGAACGTTTTCGGATTGTTCTGGAGGTTGCCTTGCGCATCGCGCTTGGTATCCATCCAGTTATCGTCGAGGTTCAGGTAAATGTAGCCCGCATCCTTCAAGCCGGATTCGACCATCGCGTCGGCAATTTCCTGAATCTGTTTTTCATTGATGTTTTCGTGGAACACGTTCCAGCTGTTCCAACCCAACGGGGGCGTAAGCACCAGACTATCGGGATGCGCGAAAACCTGTGAAGTAAATCCCAAAAGGGCAAGGGCGCAAACCCCGCCAAGCGAGCTCTTTTTTAATCCAAACATCTTCATCTCCATAATTGTTGTTGCTTTAAAAATACACCCCAAAAACAACAATCAATCATTCAAAAAGGCAAATGCCATTGTTAATTTATCAACGGCATTTCCTTGCAAATCATCGCGAAACGGGCACTAAGAGCGATTTTTTACCGTTCAGGCCGCGCAACAGGTAGGCCCTATCTGCCCACCATGATGCGGCGCGCAATGCCGTTCTGCGGCTTGACCATGTACACGCCCTTCTCAGAAACAAGTTCCTTCACCTTAGCCTGCACCTCATGCGCACCCGCCGCATTCACGGCACCCACGAACGTTCCGTTCAAGGAGAACACGCGGTAAGTCTGCTCGCCCTGCACATCGTAACGCACCCTCTGGCCAATCGCAATCGTTGAGCAATCGCCCTTGCAGAACTCGATCCAGTCGACGTTCACGTTGTTGCCGACAATTTCCACCTTGAGGGCGTGCTCGCCGGCAGCGATTTCGGAAGTCTTCGAAGTCTTTACCGAGTAGGTGCTCCAGTCATTTTCCGGATTCTGTTCGGCAATAATTTCACCCGTAACCGCCTTTCCATCGATGTAGAGCTTGACGCCCGCATTTTCAGAAGGCGTCGCCATGTTCACGCGCACCTGATATTCACCGGCTTCGGCAAAGTTCACAGTGTAGCGAGTCCATTCGCCTTCACCCGTATAGCCGAGAGCATATCCGCCGCAATCCTTGGTATTGGCTTCGTCGGAACATTCAAAGCCGACAATGTCTACGCCATCTTCGCGGTAGGCCTTGCCCTGGTTTTCGCCGTCGTTGTCGTAGTAGGCCTTGCCCGACCTTCCCACGTCATAATTTTCGGCATCCACCCTGCCCGGGAGTTTCGCCACGACGCCGTTATACGGAGTCGGCGGAGTCGTATCCTGCGCGATGGCGTCGAGGTAGATTTCATCCTTGTAGTCGACACCGATCTTGAACCAGTCAAAGTCGGCATAGCCGCCCGCGGTCTTGGTCGCGTAATTGAAGAGGCCGAAGCGGTAGCCCACGAACATGTGGAGCGAATAGCTGAGCCCCACATTGTCGCCAATCTTCGTCCAGCTTTCACCATCGATGCTGTAATAGAAACTTGCCGTACCGCGGTCAATCGGCAAATCGAAATCGACACGCAGGTAGACCTTGGAAACAGGAACCGGGACGCTGGCCTTCTGGGAATCCCCGCTTTCCTTTCCGCTGTACATCACCACCTTGTAGCTTCCGCCTTCCTTCGCGAGAGCCACGAAGCCCTTGTCATCTTGCAGGGCGACAAGGCCCGCGATATCGCCGTCCTTCATGCCCGTGCCATCCACAAGCGTGCGGCCGGAGCACTTGGGGCCAAACGTGCGCATCGTGAGCGTATTCTTCGCGTTCTGCACTCGAGAATCCGTGCGGCTCGTGGTAATGCGGTAATGGCCCGGATTCGCCGTGAGGCTCCAGTTCTTGTTATCGGGATTGTGGTTGAACTGCCATTCGAGAGCGAGTTCATCCGTTTCGAAATCATCGCTGGTGACCATGCCGTAACCCGGGAGCGGAGATTCCGGCAAAGTGATGGTAGAAGGCGCCTTCCTGGAGCCTCCTTCGGGTTCCGGCCAGCCATCCTTCCAGACCATCGGAACCAGGTGAGACATGCGGCCGACAGGGCCGGAATCGCGGAACAAGAGGGCGTACCACTTGCCTTCCGGAGTATCGAAGATGCCGCCTTGGGCAACGCCGTTGTCTTGCAAGAAAATGCGACCGCTAAAACCGGAGAGCAGGCTCTTGGAACGGTAAACGATTTCGGTACGGCAGGCGCCCGCCGGCCAGGAAATCGTGAACAGGTAGTATTCGCCGTTCACCTTCTCCATGTGCGAACCTTCCTGCTGCACATAGTAATTGGAAGTTCCGGTCACCTGGTTGATGCTCACACCGCCGAGCTTTCCGCTCTTGCCGCCCTGCTTTACGCCGCTAGCATCGTCGTTGAGCTGCACGTAACTGATCTGGTCGCCACTGCCGTAGAACACCCACACGGTGCCGTCGTCATCGAAGAAAAGCGAGGGATCGTGATAGAACGGGAGCGTCACTTCGGTCCACGAGCCGTTTTCCACGTCGGCCGTCTTGTAGAGGTGCGTCTTGTTCGTCGTGTAGGAGGGCGTCAAAACGTAAAAGAATCCCTTGTGATAACGGATGCTCGACGCCCACGAGCCCTTGCCGTAGGCGTCCTTGCCACCGTTCAGGTTCATGTTGTCGTTGTTGGTGAGCATCTGGTAGGCATAGCCCACCGTACGCCACTGCGCCAAATCGGTACTCTTGAAAACGGGCACGCCCGGCGCAAAATGCATGGTCGTCGTGACCATGTAATACGCATCGTCGACGCGGACAATCGAGGGGTCCGGGCTATCGACGTACATAATCGGGTTATTGACCGTATCGGCAACGGCGATACTGGCCGAAATCACGGCGAAAACAGCCGCGCGGGCCATGAAACGTAAACATCCCATACAGAAACTCCTTTTGCGCAGGGCACCACCCCTGCACAATTCCATAATCTAAAATTACCTCCGAAGTGACGATTTTCACATCGCGCGACAGCGTTTTCTATGGACTTTTTGTCAACAAGGGAAAAGCCCCAAAAAAGCGAAAACCCCGGAAGAACCGGGGCTTTACAAAAAGGACTTTCACATTAACTAGCCGTAGATAAACCCGAGGGTTACGGCGACAACTATAAAGAACGCAATCTGCTTGACGATAACAACTTCGCTATTTCTCATAGATAACCACCTTTTTCCTCTGTTGGTTTTTTGTTCCTGAATTAGAAATTACAAAATATATGCCCCCGGAGGCAATGTCGTGCGTCACACTATTTTTCACTTTTGACACTGCTTCGTGCATATTTTTTGCTTGCATGACGGCAATCACGCGTCCTTGTACGTCAAGGAGCGCAAAACTGGACTCCGACTCGGTCGCGTAAGTCGCGAAAGCGGGCTTGATGTAGTCCGGGACATCATCCGGGTCGGAAGCGTCCTTGCCCTTCGCGAACTGGAAGTAGTCCACATCGAACCAGGAACTCGTCACGGTCATCCTCAAGATATGCTCGCCCGCAGGGAGCGTCACGTTCGCCTTCACTTTGCCGAAATCATCGAAGGAACCCGAGCCTTCCGCCTTGGACACAAGAATCGCCTCCGTGATAGCCTCGCCGTCAATGGAGAGCTGGAAAGACGACGTCGCATTGTCCGTAGCCACCGCGGCGAACATCGTGTAGTCACCCGCTTCTTTCACGTTCAGGGTGTATTCGAGCCATTCGCCTTCCTGGTTGTAGCCAACCACGTAGCCGGTCGCCTTCTGGTAAATATCGACTCCGGTACCCTCGCGGTAATTGGTCTTGCCACGATCTTCGGCGTCGTTCTCCTTATAGGAATCGTTGCCCGCGCCCTTGCCCGGGACGTCGAAATTTTCGGCCTCGACCTTGCCCGGAATTTCGAACGCGCCGCCCTTGAAAGGCGTCTGCGGTTCGGGTTCAACGGGAACCGTACTGATATGCTTGAGCATTTCTTCAGCATAGCGACGACCGAATTCCTGGTACGATTCGCTGCTGAAGTGGTAAGAATCCTTGCCGTTGCCCTTGAGGCCCTCGGAGCTGACAAAGTAAGTATTGTCCATTACGTTCGGGAGCGTCTTGATATTGTTGTCGGTAAAGCTCCAGCAGCAGCCACCCGCAGCGCGATCTTCCAGGCCGCCCGCAAGGAACGGAACCGTATCGGAACTCAAGTTCAGGGCCTTCAAAATATCGTCGCGGCTCTTCTTGACTTCTTGCTGCCAATTGTTGCCGTTCATGGCGCCCGATTCGCCCTGATGGAAAATGATGCCCTTGATGACGCCGACCTGCTGAGCCTTCTTCGCGACTTCCACAATACGGGCATATGCGTTGCCGTCGCTGCCGTAATCCTTGGCCCAGTTTACGAGCCAGTTTTCAGCCGTAGAAAGGTAGGAAGCGTATTTATCCTTGTCGAAAAGCTCGATTTTGGTTCCGCCCACAGCCACGGGAATGATACCCACGGTCACGTCGGGGAGGCTATCGGCCAGGTAGCGGCCAAACCAGTCAGCCACGGAAAGGCCTTCACCGCAATGGAACATCGGGGGTACTGCCGGGTAAATTTCGCCCACCGTAGGATACTTCGTGCACGAGGTCGTCGCAAACATCTTGTAGCGTTCGTGTTCCTTGTCATCGACGCCCCTGCGAATATCGCCAGCGCCCGCCATGTTGGACTGGCCATACGCAATATAAATATGGAAATTCGGATCTGGGGCCGCCTGAGCATGCATAGGGACGAGCAGCGTCCCGCCCAAAATCCCGCAAGCGACAGCCAGGATTTGGGAAAGATTTTTCACTTCCATATCACACCTCATGTTTTCCCTAAAACTACCCCAAAAACGGCAAAAAAGCCAAAAATTAAAGCTTTTTCCGTGGACAAATCGTCAAGGAACAGGCTATTTTCAGTGAAAAAAGCCATTCGCAGCAAAGTGTGTTTTTTTGTTTACATCAACGTATCAATTGATTTAGCGATCTGCGCTTTCATCGCCTGCAGGAGACCCGGCATTACTTGCCATTGAAGAATACTCACCTACAGCATACGCACGGATAATGTATTTCGAATAATAAGCGTAGTAGAAAATCCAATAACGCATAAAAAGTAAAAAACTCAATAGCAACGTCGCCGCAATAATAATCGCATGTTGCAGAATTTCAGCATTTTCACACTCGCAAAAAACAACCATCCACAACCGAAAAGAAGCCACTGCGGACATCACAAGGAACGCGCAACTATAGTTTCTCAAACACCCATATAAACAAAGCCAATTGCCAATCTTGCTTTCATGATGCGGGCCGTCTTTTTCTTGAACCAGCCCCATATAAGCGAGCCAATAAATGTCTGAATTATAATCTTTAACATCATCCCTTTTGAGTCCTGTTGTTTTTTCAAGACGTTCAAAAAATTTATTGCACAAAGTTTCATTCACACCAACATCCGTTACCGTAAATTCACGAAATTTGTCATGCATTTTTTTACAAATCCTTTTACACTTCTCCGCTATTTTTTCATTTCCACTACAATTATAACTTATCCATTTTAAGGCAGCTATAATAACAATGCAAATAACAAGGCACCACCATTTAAGACCAAAAAGCAAAAGCGCAGGCGTCACAATAGCCGATACACCCGCCACAATCAGCAAAAACCACCTTATCCTTGCTGCAGCGGGAAGTACTCTGTTCAATGGTGTTTTCAAGTCAAGAATGCTATAAAAAGGATATACCAGAATATTCCTTACAATCATTCGATCATAAATTATATGCGCTAAGCAACCAACAAGATGTCCTAAAAAGTAGAAGGTCATAATAGCGACCAGCACAAATAAAATTGCAACCGTAGCGTCAACTTCTACTTTCGGGCCAAACCCAGGAATAAATTTCAAAACAATGTCCCCGAGTCTATCCCAAAAAATAAAGCTCAAGCCCAATGAGAGCAGCGTTCCCGGCAAAAGATAACCGAAAAAATCATAGGTATCGAAAGGGAGCTTGAATTCTGAGCTCATTGTACATTATCCTTTTGCTAAAAAACTGCGCGGGCCTGCCGAGGCACGAACCATGTCAAGCCATTGATAAATATCATTCTTTTGGTAGACGGGATTTCCATCAACGTCCACCTGCTTTTCTAAAGCAAGCGCCATCAAGGTGAATTCCTTTTCGAGCGACGTCGCAAAGACTCCCTGGTCATCCGTGTTAATGGAAACATCAATCATCGAATCCGGTTTCGACCTCAAGTAAGTATTGTTCATTGTCGTTACAGGATGTTCGCAATACATGCCAACATCTGTAATTTGAAGATTCGATGTCGGATTGGTTTCTATGGAAATACGGCGTTTTTCAATTTCCTTCCGCATCTCCCGCTGTAAATCACAAATGATTCTGTAATCGCATTCACCCAAATGATATTCCACACTAACAGAACCATTTTTCTTCGCCTTGCCTGAATAATGGTAAGCCATAAAAAGCTTTTTCAGTTTCGGAACATCACGTATCGCATCAAGTTCTTCGCCTTTACGCTCGCCATAGGGCCTAAAGAATTTATCTTTTGGCTCAAACTTAGGTTTATCACCCCGCAATTTCCAAGAATCGTAATATTCCTCGATACTCACGGACTGGAAAACTTCCGGCTCTCTCTTAATGAGATCGGCATATATTTCGCGATATAATTTATAAAAAAGTCTTTGCAGCCGCCCTTTCAAGCCATCTTGATCGGCAATGGAATATTCATCCATTTTCATATATAGCCACACCGCATTGTCCAGCAAATCTTGCTTGGGCATCACAACCCTATTTTGACGGTCGAAGTAATACTTTTTAGCATCAATGCCAAGAGCCACCCCGTGACCAATGCGGTCGCCTTCTCCAAATTCCATGAAGGTGATGCATTCGTCAATGGCGCGCAATCCATCGACAATGTCATAATAATCCTCGCCTACATGGTATGTGCGGCCAAGTTGAGCATCCGTGTGCTCCACTATAGAGTCGATATCTGTATTACGACGAACATATTTCAAACGGCGGAAAGTCGGTGCGAAAACTTCCGGACGGCAATAGAATTCGGAATTCGCAGCATCAATACCAACGATACGGCAATCGATATCGGGAGAATTGCCTGTTCCCATAAAGTTCACCGTAGGATTATATTTGTACCCGCCTACAACATGTGAATTGTTCTTTCTCAGCAACGCAGAAATTGCGGAAGCCTGTCGATTGACAATTTTGCGTACCTTGTAATTACGGCAGTACAAATCACCTTCGAAAGTATCATTCCATTTGCGATCTTTTTGTTTGATGAAATGAAGGATGTACCCGAATTTAGCGTCTTTCGAGATTTGGCTATCCTCACCAAATCGAAAATCTGCGTTATTTATACTCTTATTGCTCTTTTTTACGCTATTCAATAATTTTTCAGATTTATCTTTCGGAGCAATTCTCATCTCCATGCTTTTTATGGGTTGATTGCAAACCACGTTATGCACAGCCATGTAAGCGGAGAGTCTTTCATATATCGAACCATCAAACAACATCTTTCGGTTCTGAATCTCGTCAAAATAACCAAAACCTTTAATTTGGTCATACTGAACTATGACTTTTCTAAAGTTATTTTTTGCAACAATATAGGCATAAAGCAGATAACCATAATCATCGTCGCCATCTGACGGAAAATAGATTTTTTGCAGGACTTCATACAAAAACTCACGTTCGCCAATCAGCGGGACATTGTAATATCGAGATTTGTCTTTTTTTGTAATCGATTCTGGTATAGCGTAGTCAATGGCGTGCCCGCCAAATTTGAAAGCTTTCTGCTTTTGAATTGAAATTTCAGGAAAAAAATCTTCCAAATAGGTTTGAAGTTCCAAATCACTACTACTGCGAAGAACTTTTTCCAGCCTTTTTTTATCCGCAAAATTCAACCCCTTTATTTTCGCATACAGATACCAACGAATGGCGATAGCCTTTTGCGCATTTCTCAATTCAGTTGGGAATTTCTTTTTTAATATTTTTATATAGTAAGGTTGAATTTTGGCTCCATTCATCAAGGCAAGCCAATTTATGTCAAAGTTGAGCGAAGCCCCATTCATATGTGAATGAAGTTCGTGTAACCCTTTTTCCAGAATGTCATTAATCGTGATGGAATCTGATTTTATAAAAGGCTTCCAGGCAAAAGAATGAACGGGCACATGATACAAATTCTTAGCCAAATGCGCAAGAATCAAAAGATCTTCGCCGACAATTCTGGAAATCTCATTCCATCGCAAAAAATGTTTCCGATAGCAAACGGGCTCATCATTCTTATAAAACAGCATGTCTTCTGCTGCTTTTGCACAAATATTGAAGACATTGTTTTTTTCAGAATCCAGCCTTTGTTCATCCGCAATCCAGCAGTCCGTCGCATGTTGATGCAATTTTCTCACGACATCGAAACCGTAAGCTTTCTCTTGATCGAGAAAGTGATTTACGAAATCATCCTCGTCCATACCGATTTCAGCGGTTCTCTTGGAAGGGTTTCTAGGAGAGCCTACAATTTTATCGAAATCGGCTTCGACGAAATATGTATTGAGAATAAGGCTAAGATTGTTCATGGAATTTAAGAACTACTTCTTCTTATTTTTTTTCAAAACCTTGACTTTGGGAACTGCGATTTTTGACTTTTTTTCACGATTAACTTCAACTTGTTTATTCGAAGCCTTTGTTTCTATTTTAACTGAAGGTTTTTTGTCAACAGCCTTCACTTGCACATCACTTTCTTTTGCACGCAATTCATTTCTAATTTTCTCTGATAATTCATATACATCACTCGCACTATTTATTTTCATCCCATTGGGGCATACTTTTTCCAATATAACTTTATCCAAATAAGTAAGTTTGCCATAATATTTTTCAACATATGCCTTCAAAGCACTCCGAACAGTTCGGCCAGATTTTCCTACTACGCGTGCTATTATTTTTTCCAGTTCAGCATCTTTTATCGAATCCTTTTTTTCATTAGGTACAGAATTGTATATGTCATCAAATATTTCTTTTGCACCGGGTTCCTCAAAAATTTTTGCGATCTCTTCAAAAAATTTAAAGTTCACCGAGAAACGGGAGTTAATCTTTTCTCCCGGATCATACGTCATCATTTCGTACGAAATAATGTCGCGAACAACTTTTTTCATTTTACTAAATTCATCGGGGCAGCCACTAAAGTTATTCTTCTTTTTTCTCAAATACTTTTCAAAATCGTCCAATATTTCCACATTTCTTATGGAGACGTACGACATCAAAGTTCTTTTTTGTTCACAATAATCTTTTATCTTTCTATACAAGGACTTCGGCTCATTGATTACCTTCTTATATAGATTTTCATCTACACGATTATAATGTTTCTCGGCATCGATGATATTTGCAAAGAATGCGAGCAAATCGAACCATATATATTTTTGTTTTTTGTCAATTGGGGAATCAAGAGCGACTGCATTCACCAATCTGTAAGAATTATAAATCTTATATGATAAGCACAGAACAAAAAATTCAACAAAATGCAATTTTGCCAATGAAACTTCGTCATATTCATTCAAATCTTTTATTTCATTCCAATATTTTAGAATTTTTTGATAATTAATTCGACGAAATTCAATTCCATAATTTTCTTTCTTTTTTTCTTCTTTCCCATTTTTCAGTTCAATTACATCATATGTTATATCTTGATAAATATGATTAGCAAATAAATGAATAAAATTGCATCCTATCAAAATTTCGTAATCATGATAATCATCCAAAATATCTCTTTTCTTTATTTTTTCATCT
>CACXXH010000070.1 GCA_902771595.1 Fibrobacter succinogenes
TAAATCAGCGCCAATCCCCCAATTTCAGTCCCGTAAACTAACGGGACTTTCTTTTTTGCATACACATGTACTTTTTTGAAATTAAAAACATATTTTAAGTTACGCTAATCGAAAAATCCCGTACAAAATATGCATTCCCGATATTGAGGTACCATTGTAATGAAAGACAGACAAGATCTTCCCGAACTGGCAAAAGCGTACCTTTTTACTCTCAAAATACAATTCGACAACGTGCTACCCGACAAGGCCGAAGAGTTCAACGAACTCGCCAACAACCTTTCTGCTCGTTGCCGCAAGATAAGATTCCTCAAGGAAAATACAAGCGACGTATTCACCATCGTCGAGATATCCTTTGACGAATTCGAAGATTACCTCGTCACGACCTGCATCAAGAACGAGTACCTCAAGAGTTTCCGCATGACCATCGACCACTACTCGTCGAAAATGAATCTCGTGTACAGCGAGAAATTCTTTGACTGCAAGGCCGTCTATGTGGAAGAATTTTCATACGACAAGTTCGATACGAACCAGGAGCGCCTGGTCAAGACCATCGGCGTCAAGTGCAAGCGCGGCCACTAGGGCCTAGCGCCTAATAACGGGGACGCACGAAAGCAGTTTCTTGGTATACTCGTGCTGCGGGTTCACGAGCACTTCGTTTGCGGCACCCCGCTCTACGACATGCCCGAAGTACATCACCAGCACATCGTCGGAAAGGGCGCGCACCACCTGCATGTCGTGACTGATGAACAGGATGCTCAGGCCAAGATCGTTGCGCAAGTCGTTGAGCAGGTGTAGTATTTGCGCCTGCACCGAAACATCGAGAGCGCTGGTCACTTCGTCACAAAGCAGAATCTTGGGCTTAACCATCAGGCTGCGCGCAATGCACAGACGCTGCCTCTGGCCTCCGGAAAATTCATGCGGGAACTTCGCGAGCGCCGAATGCGGAATGGAAACGCGGTCCATCAGTTCGTAGGCTCGGGCCTTCGCCTGTTCGAACGGCACCTTCCGGGCCATAAGCGGAGCCGTGAGGATTTCTTCTACGGTCTGCCGCGGGTTCAGGCTGCTATATGGATCCTGGAACACCATCTGCATCATGTCGCAGACGCGGGCGGCCTGGCCCTGAGCGTCGGGAGCCAGTTTGCCACCATGCGCCTTGCGCCCGAACACTTTCACGCTGCCCGAAGCAAGCGGCACAAGCCCCACCAGAGACTTCACCAGAGTCGACTTGCCGCAGCCCGACTCGCCCACCACGCTCAGGATTTTTCCCTGTTCCAGCGTGAAAGACACTCCGTCGACAGCGGTAAAATAATCCTTCACCTTGCCCAGCACGCCACCACGTACCGGGAACTTGACGGTGAGGCCCTGGGCCTCTATGGCGGATACTGCGCCTAAATCAGGCATTCGATTCCCCGTCTAGACTTTCCAGCGCTCCCTGTACACTCTTCTCCGTATCCAGCAAGATCTGTCGGCACTTCTTCAAGAGTTCGGTCGCCTCCTGGACGTTGCCTGCAAGTTCGTCAATTTCCATTTCGGAATTGTCGATGCGTTCAAGAATCGCCTCTAGGCGCTCCATCGCGTTTTTGTACTCGAAGTTTTCCTTACTCATACAAGGGAATATAGTTAATCGGGAGAAGAATAAATTACATTTACTACCAGTGGACAAGTACAATCATCACACTCCGCGGAAAAAAGCCGCGGGCTTAGTTAGGGGATTCCGCATCTTTTGCGGGACAGTTTTCGCAGGCATGCTCTTTACGGTCTCCGGTTGTCTAGACATACCTGAAGAACCGAATACCGCACAAGAACTGGAACGGCTGGACGTAGTCGTACTGCAGGCAGGCAAGGAAGACTCCACCCTCCTGAAAATCCACCCGAGCGACTCCTCCATAGTCCGCGCCGACATCTTCCCCAGGCAGTACAAGCAACAGCTTACCTTTGTATGGTCCAGGCACACCCAGGACACGTCGTTCGTCCTTGGCGAAGGGCAAACCTATAAAATCAAGGCGAACACAGACAAGGGCATGCTCCCGAACGAACTCGAGGTCAAGGACGAGGTCGGCAATTCTATCCTGAAAGAATTCGAGATTGCCGTGAACATGGAACCCATGCTAAGCACGGAAACCACCCCCTCCATGAACGACACGCTCTACGGGAACGCACACACGTCCATCCTATTCAAGTGGAAGTCCGATGATTTCGATTCCTTCGATGATGGCAAACTGGAACACACGCTTATCATAGACGGGCAGCGATACCCGGTCGGTCACCTCACCGAAATTTGGCAATCCGGCTTTAAAAATGGCAAGCATACATTCCAGATCATCGTATTCGATACCTTCGGGGATTCCGACACGCTTGCCCCCACGACTTTCTACATGGCCGATACAACAAGTTACACGGCAGACACGTTCGGAGATGAACTATGATTTTCCGGATTCTAGCCATTTTCGCCGTCGCGGTCACCCTGTTCTATGCGGCCTGTACCAACAGCGACGATTTTCTCTACGACGAAGACGATTCGATTTTTATCGACATCTCCGCAGAAATGGCATTTTCGTTCGATTCCATGAGCCAGAGAAGCAAGGCGGACACGATCAGCCCCAACGACACCCTCATTTTCATAGCGAACATCTACCCCTCCAAGTCCATCAAGATAAGGCGCTACCTCTGGACATTAGACGGCATTCCGCTTTCCTACGATTTCAGTTTCCGCAGCACAATTGACAAACCGGGCTTGCACAAGGTCGCGTTCATACTCGAAACGTTCTTAGGCGACACCCTGAGCGACACGCTCTCGCTCTGGATTTCAAACCCGCCGATACTGAAGGACTCCGCGTTCATTCCCGCGAAGGGCTCTCAAGGCATTCCGACAACGGGAGGCATTTCCTTCGCATGGGACGCTTACGACCCGGACTCGATGGCGACTCTGTTCTACCATTTCATCATAGACGGGCTTGTCGATACTATCCTGAGCGAGCCCAACTTCACCTACTGGAAAAAGCTCGAACCGCTGACCCACTACCGCTGGCACGTACAGGCGATAAACGAATTCGGCTTTATCTCCGAAAGCACGATTGACGGCAACTTCTACACAAGCGGCGGCCCGAACGAAGGCGGTATAACCGGATTCATAGCGGTGTCCGCAAAGGATAACTCTCCGAACACGTTCGTGATTTCCACCAGGCTCTCCATCTTGGATTCAGCCGGCAACGAATGCTACAGCCGCGATATCAACGGCAGTAGTCAGACAGTCCAGCCATTCGTCGTCTCCCCCCTGAATGCAGGGGAATACAAGGTTGCTTTCAACATTTCCAAGTACCCTGATTTTTTCAAAGACACCCTGGACATCGTAATTTTCCCGAACGAAGTTGTGGAACTAGATACAATCATCCTTCGCGACACCATCCCCCCCAGGGTTTCCTATATCGCAAACGATAGCGCAAGCAACATAGATACTCTGGAATATGCAGACACATTGAAATTCCTCATAACAGACTTTGGAACTCCGCTAACACAGAAGACCGTATACGCCTACTTGGAATCGGAATTACTTGTCGAAAAGGTTGGCTCCGGCGACACATTCACCGTAGCCCTTCCCTCGACGGCGAAATCTTGGACCATGCAGCAGCTAGACCTCATCGCAATCGATGCTAGCAAAAACAAGACAATCCACAGCTATTTCATCAAGCCGGCAGAAAGTTGGATTAAGACAAACGCTTCATTCACCCAACAGGGCTACGGGAAAATCAACCTCTATATCATCGACGAAAATCCCTACAACTTTGAAGTCAATAGTTGCAAGTTCATTGTCAACAATACGGTTTTCGATGGAGTTAACTATCCAGGGCTTTTATGCTCATACATACTCTACACCTCTGAACTGACAGAGGGAGTGAATACCATAAAGAGCATCGTCGAATATACGAACGGCATAAACTATTGGAAAGAATGGTACATCACCTATACCGAAGCAGAGTAAACACATGGAAAGGCAATACAGGACATACACCTACGTTCTAGCCACGGCAGCTGCGCTCGCCGTCATGTTCTCCGTATCGGGTTGCGGCGATGCCAACCTCGCTTCTTCAAGCGATACGAGAAGTCTCAAGCAGCACATCTTCGTTCTTCCCGATAGATTTTCGGGCCAACCGTACCAGTATGGTTCCCCGATCCATACTGTTTATCTCGACACGAATGAAAGCGTCAAGTTCTGGGCGAGTTACACCGTCGACGATGTATTCATGCATTCCGACATCGCAGATAACCACTACCTGAGCCACAGCTGGATTCTCGAGGGCGAAGAATACAACATCTCTCCGCTACGTTACAGTTTCAAGACGTCCGGACACAGGCAAGGAATCCTGCAAACGGTAGACCTGTTTCTTGACACGCTGCGCGATACACTAAACATTTTCGTAAACACACCTATCGGCATTTCGCTCGTAGCCCCCGATAACGGCTTCAACCAGGTAAAACCCGGCTCCGATGGCGAGGTGGAACTCCGCTGGGCTTTGAAAGGACTCGACCCGTGGGAAGCATCCGAATGCAAAATCTACGCATCATACAACGAGAACGACGTATGGAAGCATAATCTGGGATTTGCAGACTGTTTCGAAAACGCAAAGTTCGTCGGACCGTTCCTCTATGATTCGCTCCTGGACTACCTGCAAAGGTATCCAGAACAAGACACCACCGTGACTATCTACTGGGGCTTGACGGCAAGATTCTTCACCGCCGATGGATTCGAGGAAGTCGATACGACGGATATTTTCCAGTTTTCTACTCTGTACCTGCACGAGGATTCATCGGTTGTATCCATCCCCATCGCCTACAAAAATTACACGGATAATGCAATCTCCACTGAGATTATTATTACAGATAACAAGGGCGACACGGTTCTTACCACGACAAGGCGAACCAACCCATCGATAGTCCGAGTGAAAGTTGCGCCGCAAACGGGATTGCATATTTACGCACAGGAGCTTCTCCTAAAAGAATTCCAGGCAGAACCTGTAATCGTAAACACCTCGCCGGGAGCCTTGACAACAGTCGATACAATATGGTTCTATGACAAAATCCAACCTCAGGTTTTGCCGTACTCTTCGGCACTGGGCTACGCCAATCCCAACGACCATGCCATAAAAGGCGACTCAATCTATTTCTACGCTCTTGACAACGGCACAGGAATTAACAAAAACAAAATTGTCGTCTCGACAGACAAGGACACGCTCACCTTCCTTTACGAGAAACCCTTTATCAAGTTCAAGACACCTTGCCTCGGCACCTGCAATATTCGCGTGCAAGTTGAAGATTTCGCCCACAATACCAGTCCCAGGCACTACTGGATATACTCTTGGTCAAGCATACCTCCGACTTTGAGAGGGCCATATTCCGAAACTGGAGGCGACAAATGAGAAACGCCTTCCGTATTTTCGTCATGTTGATTTGCTGCGCAGCGGCAATCTGCGCACAAGAGGTCCCGAAATACCTGCATATTTCGACAAACCCATCCTACGCAGACGCCTATGTGGACAAGGCTCGAGCGCCAATAGCCTCGAACCCGGACGTGGCATTGCCCGGCTACATCCGCGTGCCCGAAGGCGAATCAAGCGTGCTCGTCACCATCTTCAAGCCCGGCTACAAAGATACGACTATCTCCGTCAAGGTTTCGCAGGCGGACACCTCCTACCTGATTGTCGCACTCACGCCTTCATACGACGACGAGCAGTTGCAATACCAGCAGAGGTCGCTGATGCGGCGCGCCCGCAGAAACTTCGGCCACAAGCTAATCTTTGCATCAGCTGTTCCCCTCATCGCAAGCGGAATTTCGGCCATCGTCGCGCATAGCGAAATCAAGCAAGCGAACGAAAGGAAGGAATCCATAGAAAAGAGCCTCATACGGCAAGGCGAAGAATACGAACACAACGTAGAGAAATTCAATGATCATCGCGACAGAGCGAACACATCAAAGAACGTCTCCATCGGTACCGCTATCGGCGGAGCGATTCTACTCGGTTTCGGGATAGTCCTTTCCTTCTAGGTAGCATCATGAGTAATCCTATGAAAAAAATAGTCTCGCTTATAGCCCTCTGCCTCTCTGCGCATGTCTTCGCAGCGGATCCGCAAGGTATATTCGCCCAAGTAGAACTCGTCTCGGGCACAAAACAGAAGGCACAGTTCCTCGGTATCGCAAACGATACGGTAAGTCTCGGCGGCTACATCAAGAACCAGTTCACCATCGTAAGGTTCCCGAAGGCGCAGTTCAAGAGCATCGTGGACGAGCAGGGCAACGACCTCCTGAATCCAGTCAAGGCAGCGTCTGATTCCGCCACGGTTGCTGATTCCGCAGTCGCAAAAAGCGATTCCAGCCTGGCAAACGATTCCACAACACAAGATACCGTCGCTAGTTCTGAACAAACTAACAGCAATTCTTCCATTTCAGCAAAAAGCAATCCCGCCAAGGTATTCATCAATTTTGAACCATCTAGCATAGATGCCGCCACACAGGAACTGCTCGGGAACATCACATTCGGCTTGTTGCACGAACAGGACACCGCCTTCCAAATGCACCGCTGGGACGAGATTCCGGCATGCAATGACAGGACTTGCATCCAGGAACATTGGAAACAAGCGGGCGCAAAAGAAATCTACTTCGGGAAGATTGCGCAAGCCAAGCATCCTGACTCCGTGCAAATCCAGCTTACGCGCGTCCTATACGAAGAAGACCTCCCGACCATCACGAGAGCCCAAATAGGCGTCCCGCGCGATTCCATTTTACAGAACGCCCTCAGCAAAAACGCTCTTACGAACCTCGTCAAAAAAGCGAACGGAAAGGAAGTTTCGACAAAAACGGAACGCAGCTACATCCATGTAGAGACCGACCCGGAAGCAGCCACCATCTCGCGTCCCGAAAAAGACGCCATATGCAGGTCGCCCTGCACCTTTGTCGTAACCGACACCGGCAAAATAGAAGTGAACGCCTTCTGGAACGTCGACAAGCACCTCTGGGGCGCACAGACCTTCGTCCGTCCGCTTCCGGGCGACACCGCGAAAGTCTCGCTCAAGCTCAAGCGTATCAACCCCGAAATCAAGATAGTGAGCAACCCGGTCGGCGCGGAAATATTCCCGGGCCAAGATGAAATCACCCACGATAGCCAGTCCATCGGCAACACGCCCAAGAAGGTGACGCTCACAACTCCGGGCATGACCTACCTGCGCCTCAGAAAGGCCGGCTACCGCGACACGCTCGTCAGTTTCTACGTCGCGCCGGTTTCCGAAATCAGCCTCGACGTATCCATGGAGCACCTCACCGACTTCGACGAAATCAAGATGCAAGAGGAATGGTACCACAAGCGCAAGGTCTCGTTCATCGGCAAGGTCTTGATGGGTTCCTCGGTCACCCCCATTCTCCTGGGCACGATGTTCTTCTATCTAGCCTCCCAAAATTACGACGAGGCCAAGGACATCAAGAACGAACTCAACATGCCAAGCGCCGCCAAGGGCGATAATTTTAACGAAAAAATCAAACGGAACAGGGATCTGGTCGATTCGGGCGACCGGTACTCAATCATCGGAGGATCCATGATTGGTGCGGGAGTAGTCCTACTTGGACTAGGTATTTTCCTGTCATTCTAGTGATTTTCCGCAAATTTATCGCAAAAAAGCGGTATTTTTTGCACATATTTTTGCAAGACGAACGTTTTTAATCTAAATTTTTATACGATGCGAAAGATAGTAACCAAAATTTTGCCCTTTTTGCTTTTGACTGCAAGTGTATACGCGGCCGATTTCGAGCGCTCTAATTGGCGTACCCAGATATACCTGCAGGCAGAACCCGCCTTTGTCCATTTTGAAGCCAAGAACCCCCAGTTGCTCAAGGAACCCATCGATAAGGAAATCCTTACGGTTCCGCTCAGCGTCGGCTTCCTGTTCAGCCCCCTTTTCACCCCTATCGCCAAGGCGGACATTCCGTTCACCCTGTGGCTCGGTCTCGAAGTCAACTCCATCCAATTCCGTGAAATTGACAGCAACCCCTCTTACTGGGGCGCCGACGACAACGGCAAGGCAGACCATAGCAACGACCTCTCCGAAAACGGCGAAGGCCGCTCGTTCTCCTTCCGTGCATATGCCCCGTCCGTGGTAGGCGGTTTCTCCTTCAACCTCGGTGGCGACTTCGACCTGCGCGTCCTCGGCGGTTACGGATTCCATTTCTTCACGTTCATCGACAACTATTCCACGAGCACCAAGGATAATACCGAGATGGTTCCCACCGCATTCGTGTCGGGCGCTCTCGAATACCGCATCACCGAAGTGTTCAAGGACGTGGACCTCAAGATCGGCGTGAACGTCCGCAAGGAATTCCTCCCCTACGAAAACCTGAAGGCGACCAACCCGTACAGCTACGATGCCGAGAACCCGACCCCCTCGTCCGGTTACGCGGGTATCACCGTCGACAAGATTTCTTACAAGTGGCCCGTCCGCGTCGGACTTGAACTCTCGCTTGACTTCGGGCGTGAAAGCCGCCGCGACCGCCGCATGCGCTTCACCCTGCGCGACCGCGACCAGGTGCTGCGCGAAAACAGCGAAGTCAAGGACACGCTCAGCGACTGGGACTGCATGGCCATCGAGCGCGACTACCGCTTCTTCCTCGACGAGAACGGCGAACTGCCCGACATGAGCGAAGCCTTCACTCGCACCCAGTTCTCCGACGTGCTGGAAAGCTTCCTCGCCTTCTGCCACCCGGCTGACCTCGCCACGAAGGAAAAACTCTACGCGACTCTCGATACTGGAAAGGTTGAACTGAAGGAATACCAGGTACGCCAGGAAGATTCCCGCTTTGACCAGGTCATGGCTAGCAACGACCCCGAAATGCTCGAGATGTTCCTGCAGTACTACCCCGACTCCCCACGTAGGGGCGAGGTCGAAGCCAAGCTCAGGACGCTCGGCGAATACCACAAGTTCCGCGAGATCCAGGCCCAGAACACCTTCAAGGCCTACCTAACCTACCTGAACGACAATCCGGACGGCGCGTTCCGCGACGAAGCTGAAACGGGCATCTTTGAACTCGTGAAGAGCAGCAACCGCCTGAAGGACTACGAAATTTACCTGAAGCGCTTCCCCAACGGCAAGTACGTCAACGAAGCGAAGGCCGCCCTCAAGGGCTCCAGCTCCAGCGGTCCTTCCGTGATGGAATACCAGGCACCCGAGTACGTGGCCGAAGAACCGGCACCCGAGGTGGAGGACGACGAAGAAGAAGTCGAAGAAGCACCGAAGGTGAAGAACAAGAAAGCCGCCAAGAAGGCCGCGAAGAAGAAAGCCAAGGCCAAGGCGAAGTCCAAGAAGAGAAGATAAGATTCAAACCGAAAAAAGCAGCACGGTCAATCGCCGTGCTTTTTTAAATACCTTAAAGACATGAAAAAAATCGCCATACTAGCACTCCTTGTCGCGGGTCTGAACCTCGCGGCATTCGCACAGACTGATTCCACTTTATCGCCAGCAATGGCACCAGCAGCTCAGGTCGAGGCCGCCAATCCGGGAGCAGTCGCCACCTCCGACAACGCCCCGAAGACCGGCATCTACGACCAGATTATCGACTGGTACAATGACAACCTGAACTACGGCACCATTGCGCTCCTCATGGCGGTTGAAAGTTCGTTCATTCCCTTCCCGTCGGAACTTGTAGTGCCGCCTGCCGCTTACAAGGCCATGCAGCACGAATCGGGCCTGAGCATCGTGCTCATCGTGCTATTCGCGACGCTGGGCGCCCTCATCGGCGCATTCATCAACTACTTCCTCGCAAAGTTCCTCGGCCGCCCGATTGTATACAAATTCGCAGACAGCCGTCTCGGTCACTTCTTGCTGCTCGATGCCGGCAAAGTCGAGAAGGCAGAAGAATACTTCCGCGAGCATGGTGCCATCTCGACGCTCGTCGGCAGGCTCATTCCGGCAATCCGCCAGCTGATTTCCATTCCGGCAGGGCTTTCGAACATGAAACTCGCCTCGTTCGCGCTCTACACCGCCATCGGTGCAACGTTCTGGAACATCATCCTCGCCATCTTGGGCTACGTTGCACACGGCCAGAAGGATATCATCCAGCAGTACAGCCACGAACTTTCCATCGCGCTCGTCGGCCTCGGTGTCGCGTTCATCGGCTACATGGTGTGGAACGCCTTCCGCCCGAAAAAGAAAAAATCCAACTAACGCTTTTGCGCAGTTTCTATATCGGAAACAAGATTACCGGCGACAAGATGTCGCCGTTTTTTATTGCTAGAAGTTGCAGTTCTCGACGCAGCGGTTTCTTTCGAACTTCGCCTCGAAAATCTTGATGCCCTTGTTGAACCGGCGGTAAGGACCGTTGCGCAATCCTTTTTCGAAAGTCATTTCTTCTTTCAGCACTCCCAGTTCGTCGTAAATTTTCGCGACACCTTGGATGCGGCCATCCACATAGGGAATCTTGCGCCACACGAGTCCGCGGTCATTGAACTCTTCGCTCATTCCGTCGAGGATGCCATTCTTGTACACCTCGCGCAGTTTCTTTATTCCTGTGTCGTAGTAGTCCGTACTCACACCATGCTCTATGCCGTCACGGTAGCCGATGGTCTGCCAGGGCTTGCCGTTCTCGTAATAGCTGCGGTACACACCATCGAGTTTTCCACCCTTGTACGGAGCTTCAATAGCGACCTTGCCGTTCGGGTGGTAGCTCACCGCCACGCCCTCGCGGATGTCCGTCCCCTTCTGGACCGTGTAGACCCTGGAGACGCTTCCGTCGGGGAAATTTTCGCGGATGGTGTCCAATGCGGCAGGGGCTGGACCAGCGGCAAAGCCGTAGCCAAACCCACAACACAGGAGTAGTGCGAAAATTCCTTTTTTCATCGGATACAAATGTAGTTTTATCGCCGATAATTATGTATTTTGCAGTTGCTTATGCGCATTACTTTTTTAAACCCTCCGTTCCATCCGATGTTCAGCCGCGAGTCGCGCAGTCCATGCGTGACCAAATCGAGTACACTTTACTGGCCCATGTTTTTGAGCTACGCCGCTGGCACCGTAGAAGCCGACGGAAACGAAATCCAGCTCATCGACAGTCCCGCCATGGAACTGAACCTCCCGCAAACGCTCGAGGGTATCAAGAAATTTGACCCGGCACTGGTCGTCTGCAGCACGAGCACGCCGAGTATTCTGAACGACCTCAAGGTCGTGCACACCATCAAGGAAACGCTCCCGAATACGAAGGTCGCCATCATGGGTACGCATGCGACGGCCGAACCTCTCGAATCGATGGAGATGGAACCGAGCCTCGACTTCGTGATTATCGGCGAGGCGGACTACACCGCGAGGAACCTCGTGCGTTACTTGCGCGGTGACATCAAAGAAGTTTCCAGCATCGCGGGCCTCGCATTCCGCAAGGCGGACGGCACCACCGACTTCCAGCCCGAAGGCCCGAAGATTGAGAACCTCGACGAACTCCCGTGGGTGTCGAAGGTCTACCGCAAGCATCTTTATTCCTGCTACAAGAAGTATTTCTACGGAGCGAACCTCAACCCGCTGATCGTTATCCTGAGCGGACGCGGTTGCCCGAACCGCTGCAGCTACTGCGTGATTCCGCAGACGCTCAACGGCCACAAGTTCCGCCGTCGCACGCCGAAGGACGTGGTCGATGAACTGCAGTACATCAAGGACAATTTCGAGGACCTGGGCGAAGTCTTCTTCGAAGACGACACGTTCACCGCAAGCCACGAGCACGTCCGCGAAATCTGCAACCTGATCCTGGAACGCGGTCTCAAGATTACGTGGAGCTGCAACGCCCGCGCTGACGTGCCGCTCGACCTCCTGAAACTCATGAAGAAGGCCGGCGGCCGCGAAATGTGCGTGGGTTTTGAAAGCGCCTCCCCCGTGGTTCTTGAAAACATCCACAAGGGTGTGAAGAATACCGACAAGGCCATCGAGTTCACGAAGAATGCCCGCAAGGCAGGACTCCTGGTGCACGGCTGCTTCATGGTGGGTAACCCGGGCGACACTCCGGAAACGCTCCGCATGACGCTCGACTACGCCAAGAAGTTGAACCCGAATACCGCGCAGTTCTACCCCATCATGGCATACCCCGGCACCGAAGCCTACAAGGAAGCCTTGGAAAGCGGCGCATTACAGACAAAGGATTACAACCAGTGGCTTGACAAGGACGGGTTCCACCGCACTACAATCCAGCGCGGCGAACTCACCAGCCAGGCGCTCGTCGACTTCTGCGACAAGGCCCGCCGCGAATTCTACCTGCGTCCGAGCTACATTTTCCACCAGGGAATCATGGCCATCAAGAACCCGCGTGAACGCTACCGCGTGATGCGTGGATTCGGCACGCTCGTGAAGCATCTGTTCCGCAAGCACGGGCAGTTGGCGCCTGTCGCGAGACAAGCCCCGACGATCAAGCAGTAGTAGATTGCAGGCAAAAGTCGCCCACAGCAACAATATTCCGCATTTTGGCGGTGAAATAAGGATTTTTTCTTTAATTTCACCGCCGCTTTGCTAGTTTATCCGCAACATATTTGGCTATAACGTGCTACATAGGCCGTTTGTGGCGGTGATTTTCAGACTTTCCGCCCGTTTTCACCGCTAGCAGAAGCGTAATTTGCCAATCACGCCCCCATTTTACAACATACAAACTAATTTTCGGCGGTGAAAAACGAGGATTTCAAGTCAATTTCACCGCCGTTTCGGCATTTTTCAGGCATTTTCAACCCGCCAGCCGCTCAAGCATGGCCTCCACCATCATGGAATTGAGCGGGCGGTCGTGCGTTTCCGTAGTCATCACGAAATTCTTGCCCATACAGAAACCATTCTGCAAGTACATTTCCATCTTGGAAGCCATGTTCTGGCAATACTCCGGCACATCGATCATCCCGAAATGCTCCCAAACAATTTCCCGATGCGTCCGCACGTTCAGGCAGGTAAAATCCGGGTATACGACAATACGCTTACGATTTCTCGCCCCCGCAAGCAACAACTCGTGCGGGTACTCATAGCGGTAAGGAATCCCCCTGCGGAACAACGCATCTGCAATGATGATTTCGGACTTCGACCGCACGCGCTCACCATGCGCCGTCATCAGCATAGGTCCACCAGCATCAAACCCGCGACCGGAGTAATTCACAGCACTCCAACGCGCCACAAAATCGTCATCGGGATACACAAGCGGGGCCACCAGCGAGCGTCGCGCCGGATGCAGCTGTGCATACAGGTTTTCTGCAACTGACACATCGTATTTCGCCACGCATTTTTCCAAGACTCCGCGCTGTCTCTGAATTTCTGCCAGCATCTTCGCATCGTAATCGCGCTGAGCAATGGCCGACGCGAGCGACATCTTCCTCTCTGGAATATACTCGCCCTTACGCCCAGTCTTCGCCGTCACGCGGAAATACTGGAACCCGCCACGGTGCGGCGACACATTCAGCACACCAGCGGGCGCACGCGAAAGCCTTTTCGAAAGCATCCCCTCGACTGCAGACAATTCAGCAATCCGCTCGCGAAGCAACGGCAATACACAATCCTTTGGCAAATGTTCTATAACATTTTCCATAATAATCCCTAATAATTGATGTGAATGGGCGTAAAATACAAATTTATTTCTACATTGACCAGCAGAGGCCAACATGATTTGTGACAGAATCAAGTACACATCGACAGATACGCTTTGGGACGAACTTACCGCACCGGAGAACGTCGAATACGGAAAAGATTTTCTCGGTTTTCGTATATTCACCAATTGGTGCATATATTTATCATTAGCAGGGTATTATGCCTTAATCTTTTTTCAAAATGCCATGGGCGAAAGCGTATATGACCTTCTCGTCATCATACTACTTATCCTAATCCTTTCGTCCGTTGTATTTTTGTTTATATCTGAAGCTCGGGAAAACAGATGGATTGGCAAGGCAATAAAAAAGCAGCACCTGTTCACAGACACCCGATACTATCCTAAAAAAAGACGCGCCCTTTTTATCGCATTTGCCGAACAAGATTTATTAGCAAAGCAAAAAGAAGTTCTTGAAGCAAACAACAAAAAAGCAAAAGCATTTCCTGCATGGATGTTCAACATAGACATCCTATTTTCAGCACTTCTCCTCCCAAGTTCCTTCTTTATTGCTTGTACCATTCCTGATGACCCTCTAGAGCAATCATTCGAATTCGGGCTCACACTAGCAATTACAGCCCTCTGTTTTGTAATCACCTCCATCTGTGAAAGTAAATTCATACAGGCAATCATCGAGAACGAAAAAGAAATTCATTCATTATTTGCCGATGAGGTCCTGAAACGTAAAATCGACGAAGCCATCACCACCGATAATAAGCAGAGGCCAACATGATTTGCAAGAAGTGCGGCAGAGAATACGGTGACGACATGCTCAGGTGCCTTTGGTGCAACACACCGAACGAGGGCCATGTCGATCCGAAGGATTCCGCTCCCCCGAATTTCGAGGGGCGCGCACAGAAGGCCATATTCTGGCTCAGGTTTTTCTTTATCGGTCTCGCCGTCCTAGCCATCCCCACGGAAATCTCTGTCGCGACCCATGGCGGCAACGACAACTACTTTGGAGAACTGCTGAAGGGATTCTTTTTTTCGGGATTATTCGGCATATTCGCCCCATTCATCATTTTACGCGACATCTTCGGAACAAAAGATGTCGCAGGTGGGCTATATGTCATCGGCTTTACCATAAACCACATACTGTTATTCGTGCACCTCTTTGTCACTTCGTGGATTACCGTCCATATGTTCTGTTCCTGGCTCCGCAGCGCCATCAGGGAACAGAGCCGGTTTACAGAGACGAACTATCCTCCGAAAACAGCCACGGTTCTCGCCCTCGCCCCCATCATATTTCCGGCGTTCCATTACCAGATTTTCAAGGACCTGTTCACCCGGCAAAAGGAATCTCTCAAAAAAAACAATCTCGAGGCCAACGTCATTCCGGACTGGATGCTCCGCGCCATCCCCATACTCGGCGTCGCAATACAGGTCGGCTGGAGCTTGGGACTTTTCATCTCGAAAGGGCTCATCGCCATCAGGGTCATCAGCCTTCTCCTTTGCATCGCCCTTCTTTTCTGTTACACCAAGGTCATAAAGGCAATCACCGCTAACTTGAGCACGCTGAATTCCTTGTCGACCAGCGACACGCCCAGCACTCCGCCTGACGAAGAACCGCATCATGAAGAACTGAGCGAAGAAGCCGTCACCCGAGACGAAAATTCCTAGTTCGCTCTGGCAACAGATTTATTTCTATATTGCGGGCTAAAGGAGATTCCTATGATTTGCAAGAAGTGCGGCAGAGAATACGAAGACGACAAGACCAAGTGCCTGTGGTGCGGCGCACCGAACGATGGTCCAAATGAACAGGCCAAATCCATCCAAAAGACCGCTCCGTCCAGCAGCACGCATCAAAGCGCTTTCATCCAGGACGAACCGGAAAATGTCCGCCGCGGCAAGAGCGCCATTACATGGATTAAAATCAACATCGTTTCCGGAGTCCTGCTTGCGCTGGCCTCCGAGCGCATGATATCCATTTTCAAGCTTTTTGCCGAAATGGCCAAGAACAAGCAGCCTTCACCAATTCCCCCATCCTCCGCCTTGTTCATCCTCGCGTACATTTTCTTAGCCTTTATAGCCTGCATCCTTTTCACCGTCTACGTCATCAAATCCTGTCGGTGGCTATACTACAACATAAAATTCCAGCGCAAGTACACGACGACTAAATTCTCCCCCTGGAATGCCGTTATTTGCACGATGATTCCTTGGCTTTCCGGATTCCTGGACTACTTCATCTTCAAGGACCTCCTCGCCCGCCAACAAGAAGTACTCACCGCACATGGAGACCGGCCCGCAACGGTTCCGCCTAAAATGCTTACCGGAATTTTCGCATTGACCGCCCTGAGCTTCGTTTCTTATTTTTACTACGACTCCATCGTCCTGCGACTGTTCGGCTTCGGCGTACTCGTCATCCTTGCCTTAATCTATATCAAGGTCATGACGGCCATCGTCGAAAACGAAAAATTGCTGCATGCCATGCGCGAGCGCGAAATCGTGAACCGCAAAGTCGAAGAAATCCTCGCCCAGCGAGAAAATTCCTAGAACTTTTACTACTATTATAACATTATGAGTGAAAACTGCCTTTTCTGCAAAATCATCAAGGGTGAAATCCCTTCCAAGAAAATCTACGAAGACGACGACGTGTTCGCCTTCTACGACATCGCCCCGCAAGCCCCGGTG
>CACXXH010000071.1 GCA_902771595.1 Fibrobacter succinogenes
TTTTCGGGGATAGTCTGCTCCGCCTTCGCGCAGAATGAATACCCTGCAGAAGTCGACTCCGCATGGATTGCCTCCCAGAACGGGGGCAGCACAGAACTGAACGACGGGAACAGCGAAGAGGCTCCCGCCTGCATCGGGGACGGCTGTAACGGGACAGAAACCGCAACAACCGCCTCTACCGCACCAGAACAGGACACGACCGCCAAGGCCGAGACTGTCACTGCCGCCAAAGGGAAAAAAGCCGAAGACGACAGCGACGAAGAAGACTGCACCCCGGCAGACTCGCTCCTTCCCGAATGCAAGGACGACCAGCCCGTCAGCAGGTACGACGACGACGATGACGACACCTATGAGCGCTACGCCAACGAGAACGCAGAGCTCAGCCGTGCAAGCCGCGAAGGATTTTCCAACGGATTCTCGCTCGGTTTCCGGTTCGGCGGTGGCTTCAATGCCTTCTTCCTTGGCGAAAGAACGGAAAACTGGAGGCTCGGATACGAAGCCTCGGGCGGAATTGTCGCCCAAACGAAAATCGGTATTCCCGAAATGGCATTGTCCGTAGGGCTCCAGTTCAGCTACTTCCGCTACCGCTACGAAGCCAACGACGACTTCGAATACGACGACTACAGCGAGAAGGACGAAGCCCAGCTCAACGTAATTCTTTTCGAAGTCCCAGCCATAGTCAAGTACACCCTCGAAAGCAACGACATCACCATCGGCGCAGGGGTTAACTTGGGAATCAAGCTCATGGGGTCCTCCAATTTCGACCAAACTATCAGTACCAGTACGAACACGGATCACGTCTCGTCAAAAGACGATCCGCTCCCCACGGCAGGCGTCGAACTCAGCGGCATTGTCGAATTCGGCTACCTAGTGAACAGGAATTTTGTCGTAGACTTGCGCCTCCTTCAGCGGTTCACAAACCTCCTCTACAACGACGTGGTCGAAGTCTCCGAAATCGATCTCAAGAAGGCAGCTCTGTACGGATTCCACGTGACAGTCGGCTTCTCTCTGTATCTGTAATACAAAAAAAAGCGAAAAACGGCATAAAAAGTTCCGTAATCAGGTAAAAATATATTTGCCACATCCTTTTTGCGGCAAATATATTTATAATAAGAAAGGTGTTTAACTTTCTTTTGTTATAATTCGAACATGAACCTGAGAATTGCATCCTTCATGGCCGCGGCTCTGCTCGCCGCAACAGCGCCTTCTTTCGCAGACGAGTTTGACGATTTCGACAACGACGAAACGACCTCTTCTACCGACAACGGCAGTGCGGCGGAGTATGACGGTTCGGCAGCGAGCGAGTTTGCCGACGATGCGGAGTACGCAGCCGAATACGCCCAGTACAAGAAGGAAAAGACTTCCAAAGCCGAAATCAACAGGCAGCGTACCGAAGGCTTCGCCCGAACCATCCTGCTCGGCGTACACGGAAGTGTCGGTACCAACACGATTATCGGCCACGAAACCGAAGGCTGGGGGCTCGGGTACCAGGGTTCTGCGGGCTTGCTGATGCAGCTGCCGCTCGGGGTCAAGAACATGAACATTGTTCCCGAAGTGCTATTCACCTACCGCCATTACCGCTATGCAACCGATACGGATTTCGGCAAAGACGATGCATCAATCGACATCATGATGTTCGAAATCCCGCTCATCGTTCGCTACACATTTGTCGACAACAACATTTTCTTGGGCCTCGGCCTGAACCTCGGTCTCAAACTCACCGGATCTTCCGAATTCAACCAGGACGTAGGCGAAAAAATTACGCGCAGCAACACCATCCCCACGACGAGCTTCGAAATGGGCGCCGCCCTAGATCTCGGCTATATGGTAACCCGCTGGGTGCAGATGAACATCCGCATCGTGCAGGGGCTCACGAACCTTCTGGACAAGATTCTAATCTCCGGTGGCGAGAACGCCTTCAGGGAATCGAACTTCCTTACGACCTATGCCACCTTGGGTTTCACGGTCCTGTTCTAGCTAGTCGCTAGTTATTGATTATTAGAAAAAGCGGGTTCAAGCCCGCTTTTTTGTTGCCAGTGGACACGCTTGCCTTGCTGCGCAAGGCTGCTGCGAGCCGGAGGCGACTCGTCATAACGAGTCGTCGCAGGCGAAAGCGAACGCAGACCGGAGGAGCGTTTCCCTATTCTAGCGCGAGCGGTCTCTTGTGTGACGGAATCGTCATGCCGAAGTCGAGCCGATGGCGAGACAAGGGCATCCATGGACACTCTTGTGCCTGTGGCACTGCGGTGTGACGGAGGGTTGTGTGACGCGGGCTTGTGTGACGCAGGCTTTCTTATTTCCGGATGGAACCGCGGCGCAGCTTCACGATTTCGCGTTCGATAAGGAACTTCTCCACCGGGAAGAAGCTTTCGTGATTCTTGATGGCATCCTGGTAGAGAGCGTTCGCGAGCTCGGATTCACCCGCGAGGAGCGAGATGAGCAGCACGTTCCTGAGGAAGAACTCGTCCATTTCCTTGATTTCGTACTTCTCGTAGAAATCCGCCACGAGGCGCGCCGCCGTCGGGTAGTCCTTGACGCGGGCGACTTCGAGGATGTTGAACTCGTCAGTGAACGAGGCCGGGAAGGCGCCCATTTCCACGAGGTCGCGGACGCGGTTGTACACCTCGTTGCTGTCGCGGGCCTCCATCGGCACCCCGCGGATCCATTCTATATATTCCATGCGGAACTTGATCCATTCCGGCGAACGTTCCGCCACCATGAAGTGCAGCGCGGGTTTTGTCGTGTCAACGACTGCGACGCTGTCGGCAGCGGAATCAGCCGGAGCGAGGGCCGCTTCCTGGGCCTGTGCAGCCTGCCTAGCCGCATTCGCGGCAACCGCGGAATCCACCTGGGCCTTCACCTTGTCGAGGTAGGCCAGCAGGCCGAGCTTCTTGTACGGGTCGATGCCCGCCTGCATCATCTGCTTCACGCGGAACGGGCGGCGGAGTTCATTCTCGGCAGAATCGAGGTATTCGGGCCAGCACACTTCGCAGCTGTCGAACACCTGCACGATATGCGCCTGCGAATGCACGAAGCGCGCCTCTTCGGCCTTGTTGTCCACGATAGGCGTGAAGATGCTGTTCGGGGCCACGCCGTCCAGGAGCGACTTCACCATCTTGGAGGTGAACAGGAAGTTCTGCTCGCCGAAGAATTCCGGGTCGCGATGGATGCGCTTGAATTCCTTCACGAGAACAGAGTCGGTACTGAATCGCCCGATGCCCTTCTGGTATACAGGCTCGTCGCTCGCGATGATGATGATGTCCGGTTCCTCGGGCGCCTTGTAGAGGCTCACATACGGGAACGCGACGTCGAGCGCCTTCAAGATGTTGAGGAACAGCTGGTCGTTGAACTCGTACGTCTGGATCCACTGCACCCAGAGTCCGCCCGGCTTGATGTAGCGGCGCATCTTGGTATAGAACTCGTGGCTGAACAGGCTCGCCACGCCGGAGACCCACGGGTTAGAGGGCACGCTGATCATCAGGTCGTACTTGCGGCGGTTCGTAAGGAAGAACGTCTGCGCGTCGTCGATGTAGATGTGTATGCGCGGGTCATCGTAACCGCGGGAGTTCCACGGGTAGAAGCCCTTCGCGAGGTCCATCATCTCCTGTTCGATTTCCACGCAGTCGAAATCCTTCAGCAGCGGGTCGGCAAGCAGGTAATGCGCCCCCATGCCGCTCCCGAATCCGACCATCGCGGCGTCGTAGGGTTCTGTCTTCATGGCCATCGGCATGAACGCGGTCGCGGCCTGCGTGAGCTCGTCGCCCTCGATGGGGTTCTCGCGGTTCTTGCCCAGGCTGGCATCGGCCTTGCCGTTCGTCTTGATATAGTAATGCACCTCGGATTCGTGGAAACTGATGGTAGCAGTCTTGCCGTCGCGCACTATGATTTTTTCGTCCGGGTGGAGGTTCTTGTAGGCACGGAAGGCGCCCGAGGTAATCAAGTGCGGGTCGAACCCAATGAAGATGGAAGGCAAAATCATGAACGCGCATATCACGTAGAACGGCACGCTGTAGCGGAAGCGCTTGCGGTAGATGACAAGCAACGCAAAGCCTATCGCAAAGTCGAGGACGGCAGCCAGCACGAGGGCGCCCTTGAGCTGCAAGAACGGAAGCAGCAGGAGACCGCCACCTGCGGAACCGATGATGGAGCCGACGGTGTTCCAGCCATAAACTTTTCCAATCGGGGCTTCGCTCTTGAAGGCGCGCGTGAGGATAATCGTAATCAGCGGGAGCGTCATGCCCGCAAAGAAGCTCGTGGGCACCATCCACAGCACGGAAAGCGCATACTTGAACAGGCTCCAGCACACATACCCGTCGTTCGTCGGGTTGAATATCTGGTTCGCCTCGTTCATCATGCCCCAGAAGGGTTTGTGGAAGTAAAGCGTGCACAGCGCGAAGAACGCCATGAGGATCTGCGCCATCGAAAGCACGACGAGCGAGTCCTTCTTCAAAAGTTTGCCGCTCACGGCACTGCCTATGGCAAGCCCGAGGATGAACGCCGAAAGCATCTGGTCGAAGCTGTGGCTCGAAGAACCCATCAACAGGCTGAGCAAGCGGATCCAGACAATCTCGTAGATGAACGAGGTAAGGCCCGTAATGCCAGCAATCCAGAACCACGTGCTCTTCGGGGGCATCGCAAGTTTGTGTTCGGCCACGTAGTCCTCGTTCAGGGGAGCCTGTTCGGCGCCTTCACCCGCAGACGCCTGTTCCTCGTCGTCTTCGCGGGTAGGCGACGTCATGAACCCGATAAAGCCGAACACCATCGCAAGCAAGAAGTTGATGGACGCCGCTACACACAAAGTAATATGATTTCCGAGTTCGGGAATGAGCATGTAGCTTGTCACCAAAATGCCAATGGCAGACCCGAGACTGTTCGTGAAATAGAGCATCGGGAGTGAAACTTCGGCGCCGCTCTTGCGCATGAGACCGGCGGCAATGAAGGGGAACGTCATGCCCACCGCAATCGCAATCGGGAGCGTAGAACCCGTAGCCAACACGACCTTCGCAACTTCGGCGCCGGTAAACCCGAGGCCCGCCACCCAGTCGCTATCGAAGAAGAAGCCCGTGAGCAAATTGTAGAGCGGGTGGTACGCCACACCGCCTATGCCGATGGCAAGTTCCACCGCGGCATACCCGAGCAGCGGCCGCTTGACCTTTTCGACCATCTTGCCCGCAATAAAGCTGCCGATGGCAAGGCCGCCCATGTAGATGCAGAGCGTGAGCACCTGGCCGTAGCTTGAATGCCCGAGAAAGAGTTTGAGGTATCGGGCCCACGAGCCTTCGTAAATGAGGCCCGCAAATCCGGAGAGGGCAAACAGGAAATAGACCAAAGCGTTCATAAACAAACAATATAGTAAACGATTTCGTTTGTTCGCTTTGCGAGAGTATCGATGCAATTAATGGCGGAGCAAAAGTCCGCGAGGAACCGCTTATTTCGCGTCGGCCTTCTTGGGAGCCTTCTCGGCTTCGGGCTTGTCATCGGCCTTCCACGGCGTAAGCCCGACCACGTTCTCCACGGGAATCGAGAAAGCGATGCCTTGCCCCATGGTGTCGAGGCCGGCCTTCTGGTAGAGCGCATGCAGAACGGCGTCCTTGATTTTCGCATCCACGAGAATCATGACGATTTCCTTTTCGGGCTGGATGGCGATGTGGAAAAACGATTCCGCTTCCTTGTTCGCAGTCCCGCGGGCATTCAAGATGGTACCGCCACGCGCGCCGGCGTCCTTAGCCGCTTCCATCACGGTTTCCGAGAACCCGTTGTTCACAATGCACAAGATGACTTCGTGGTTGACTGCGCTCATGCTTCGTTCCTCCGTACCGCGTCGCGGTTGTCGCTCAGGAAGTTGAAAATGGACTTGCCGATAATGCTCGCCATCGGGATGGTATAGGCGATGCCCTTACCGCCGACGATGGTATTGAATTTTTCCTCGATGCTGTCAAGCGCAGAACGGAGTTTGTCCTCGCCGATAATGCTGAAAATTACGGCGCGGTCCGAATCCGCGAGGCCCATCGCCGTTGCAATCTCGCGCGGCGCGGTTCCCTTCCCGAAAACCACCATCTGCATGTTCACGCCGAAGGACTGGATATGATCCATATAGAAATCGGCCTTCGCGCGGTTCACGATGGTCACAAGAATCTTGAGACGGTTCATGGAGACACGCGAACGCCCGTCCGCCTTCCCGTAAAACCTTCTCGCAATTCCTGTCCTTTTTGCTTCTGCCATATTCCAACCTACACAAAATCTATAATCTGTTCGTCGTCGGCATCCTGGATACGGCGCATCATCAGGCGGTTTTTAATCTTCTTCGACGCAATCGCCTTGAAGCCCAGCACCTGGATGGTGATAAGCGGGGTCATCGCTACCATCGCCACAATGCCGAACGCGTAGCTCAGTATGGAATCACCGCCATCATGGATTACGGAGCACGCCCCGATGGCAAGCGGCAAAATAAAACTCGAAGTCAACGGCCCACTCGCGACTCCGCCGGAGTCGAACGCAATTGCGGTATAAAGCTTGGGAACAAAGAACGAAAGCCCGAGCGAAATGAAATAGCCCGGAATGAGGTAGTAGACCAGCGGGAATCCGTAGAAGATGCGAAGCATCGAAAGCCCGATGGAAATGCCGACACCCACGGAAAGCGCGACAAGCATGGAGCGCTTGGTGACAAGCCCGCCGGTGATTTCTTCGACCTGCTTGTTGAGCACGTGCACCGCAGGTTCGGCGAGTACGACCACCATGCCGATGACGAAACCCGAAACAACCAGGAGCCGCGGGATTTTCGCGAGGGCGCACCCGAGCTCGAACCCGATGGGCATGAAGCCGACCTTCACCGCCGTGAGGAAGATGACGAGCCCGACAAACGTATAGCAAATGCCGAACGACATCTGGGCGATCTTGGCCCGCGAAATCTTGAGCGCGACGAACTGCAGGGCCAGAAAGAACACGATGATGAGCCCGAGGGCGATGAGCACTTCCTTCGCGACACCCGCGACAGTCGGGATAAAATTTTCACCGAGAAAAGCGTCGATGGAGTAGCTCGATTCCACAAGGCGATAAGTGAGGTCGCCCTTCGAGAAGAGCACGAGCCCCATGAGCGCGATGATAGGCCCGATGGAGCACAGCGCGATAAGCCCGAAGCTGTTCTCGTTCGCGTTCTTGCCGCCGATGGCGCCGGCGACACCGACGCCGAGCGCCATGATGAACGGCACCGTGATGGGGCCGGTCGTCACGCCGCCGGAATCGAAGGCGAGCGGCACGAACTGGGCCTTGCCGAACGTGAGCATGAGCATGCCGAACATGAACAGCACCATGTAGAAGAAGATGATGATGGTCGAAAGGTCCTTCTTCCAGACAATCTTCACGATGGCAAGGAGCAGGAACAGCCCCACCCCGACACCCACCGTCACGATAAGCAGCATGGGTTCGACGGCATTCTTCACCTGCTCGGCGAGCACCGAGAGGTCAGGTTCGGCCACCGTGATGAGCACGCCCATCATAAAACACACCGAAAGGAGCAGCAGCACCTTGCGCGACTTGGTAAGGCCCGAGCCCACATGCTCGCCCATCGGGGTCATGGCAAGGTCGGCGCCCAAATTAAAAAGCCCGATGCCCACCACAAGGAGCACCGCGCTCACGGCAAATACAATGAGTTCCCTGGCCGTAAAATCAACAAGAGGCGTAAACGAGAGTACCAGCACGATGAGCGTCACCGGCAAGACTGAAGCAAACGCCTCCCTCAGTTTTTCGGCCAGAATTTTGAGCATTATTCGCCCAGGTACTCCACTGCAAATATGAGAGTTGCACCGCCCGGGATGGGGCCCGCGCCGCGGCTGCCGTACCCGAGTCCAGGCGGAATAATCAAGATACGCTTTTCACCCGGAAGCATGCCCGCCACGCCGAGGTCCCAGCCGCGGATAACGCGACCACCGCCCAGAGGGAACGCAAACGCCTGGTCGCGGTCGCGCGAACTGTCGAACTTGTAGCCGTTCGTGAGCCAGCCCGTGTAATGCACCTTCACGTTAGCGCCGGCCTTGGCAGGTTCGCCCTCGCCCTGCTGGATGACCGCATAGCGAAGTCCTTCGGAACCATGTTCAAACGTGAGCGTCGTCGTATCGGGGAAGAAGTCCATCTTGGCAGCGATTTCAGGGTCGATCATCGATTCCACGAGCTCGATGCGGAACACGAGCGTGGAGTTCGGCGGAATCATCGTGAACGCGCTCGCACCGTAACCCATGGAAGGACTCACGCGCAGCCAGCGCACGCCGCCTTCACGCATCCCGTCGAGGCCAGCTTCCCAGCCCTTGATCATCTTGCCCGCGCCGAGCACGACTTCGAACGGCTTGCCCAGATCCTTGGAGCTGCCGAACTTGCGGCCCGAGACGAGCCAGCCGGTGTAGTGCACCTTGAGGTTCGTACCCTGGGTGGCAGGCTTGCCCGTACCGGCCTTCTCGTCGAACACCTTGAGGCCCTTGCCCTTGTCCTGCCATTTTAGTTTATTCAAATCCTTGGGGAAAACGTCCGCTTCCAAGGGCTTTTCGGCCGCGACAAGTTCCACCTCGAAATACAAATCGGAATACGGGGGAATGCCTTCGAGCGAGTTCTCGCCGTAAGCCATCACATAGGGAATCGTGAGCTTGCGGATTTCGCCCACCTTCATTCCCAAAATACCCTTGTCCCAGCCGGCAATCACCTGGCCCACGCCAATCGTGAATTCGAGCGGTTCTCCGCTAGCATAGGTATCGGCAAAGGGCGTGAGCGTATCGGCAGAAGCCTCGTCCACAACGGCGCTGTCGGCAGCCGCGGCTTCCACGGGCGCTTCCGCCTTCTTGTCCTTGGCCTTCGATTTAGAGTCCTTCTTCGCAGCCGCAGCGATGGAATCCTGCTTCGCCTTCTCGGCGGATTCGGCGGCCGCAGCGACCTTCAGGCTATCGAATTTTACAATATCTGCATAGAGATAGCCTTTGTAATGCACCTTGATAAGTTGCCCTGAACGGATTTCGTCGCCATCGCCCTTTTTTACCACTTCTACATTGAAAGGGACGGCCCATACCACGCTGGAAAACAACAGAACAAGAAAAATCTTCATTTTTAACATAAAAACTCCTACCCCACAAGATAGAAAATGCTAGTTTTTGAGAAAAGAGGAATTCTAATATAGAACGGAAAAGATTATGCTATCAGTCATCATTGTCATAGTTATCATCATCCTGTCCGTCATCCTCGCAGGAATTGGAGCCTATGTGGTCATCCATAGCGCCGACGAAAAAGAGGAAGTCAAGCCGGTCATCGACGTGTCCGGCAAGTACGCCGTAGTCGTCCGCCCGGCCCGAGAATCCCTCACGGCGGTAAAACCCTCCGACAATTCCATCCGCGCATGGCTCGAAACGCAGGAGCAACTCACCCCCGAACAGCGGAAGGAATATCTCGACAACTGGAAAGCAGCCATCGAGGAAACCATCAAGACCATTGACGAAGGTGACCAGAACGGAACCGTCACCTACAGGATCGAACTCGGCCCGAAGGGCAAGCAATACGTGAAGTTCGTCCCCGAAGAAAATTTCATCACCCGCGAACAAATCCGGAACCACGCGGAAATCCTCCCGCCGTACGTGCTCGGCTGCGACTGCAAACTCTTGCCTAAGCTGCCTTGGGAGAACCCGAGTAAATCCGGATGGAAAGCGGTCATACCTAACCACGGAAACACCTACGACGTCCCCGACTGGAGGCAGCTTGCGTAAAACTCTACTCTCGTTACTTTTTTTACCCGCCATCTCGCTTGCCGCTGGTTCGGCAATCATCACCCTTGAAATGCCCGTTGGCGCACGCCAGTTGGGCATGGGCGAAGTCGGCGCTGCGCTTGCCGATGATGCATCCGCTATGTACTACAACCCGGCCGGACTCGCCTTCGGGCCCCTCGCCGACGAATGGAAGATGTCCTACGCCGCCGACGGCAAGAAGACTCCGCACTTCACGCAGATGGCGAGCCGCTCCAAGAACGGGTTCTTCTCCAAGAGCGAACTCTGGGCCGGTACAGTCAACGGCATCCTGAAATACGACAGCGAAGAATGGGTGGACTACCACACCGTGACCCTGCAGGGCAACGCGAAGATTAGGGACGCCGTGCGCGTATTCGCGGGTACCGAACGCGGACTCGACGAATACACCCGCCAGGTCAAGAAGTTCAACGACATCAAGAACGCCGACGACGAATCGCACGTGGTGGAAGTAAAAATCCCGTGGAACCTCGTGGTGAAGGACACCATCACCGCCATCCTCTACGAAGACCGCACCGAAAAGCTCTGGGTCGGTACCCCGAAGGCTCTCTACCGCTTCGACGGCAAGGCCTGGAAGAGCTACGAAAGCGAACTCGGTACCCACCGCATCACCGCCCTTGCTAACCAGGGCGCCTCGCTCTGGATCGGCACGGACAACGGCCTGTTCCTGTACCGCAACGGGCAGTTCGAACAGAAGGGCAAGGTGCTCCCGAGCCAGAAGATGAACGCGCTCGTGTGGTCCGAGGAACGCAAGGAACTCTATGTCGCGGTTGACGGCGCGGGCATCGCAAGGCTCGTACCCAAGAAGAGCGTGAACGACAAGGACCGCTGGAGCCTCTTCACCGAAGAAGACGGCATCATGGACCTGCACCCGACGGCACTCGCCGTAGACAGTTCCGCGCACGTATGGGCGGCGCACAAGGGTGGCCTCAGTCACTTCAATCTGCGCAAATGGGAACAGGTGAAATTCGAAGGCAACGTGGTGAACGACCTTTCGGTGGACCAGAAGGGACACATCTGGATCGCGACAGACAAGGGCGTATGGCGTCACCTGCCCGACTACGCCACCGCAAGCGGACGCAAGGCCGAACTTGAACGCGGAGTCGCCGAACAGGAAGGCAGCGTCAAGAAGGACGACGAATGGCAGCACTTCCATTCGGGCAACGGGCTTTCGTCGAACAAGGTATGGAAGGTTTTGCCGCAGGGCAACGACGTGTGGTTCAGCACCGCGAACGGCATGGAACTCTACAAGGACGCCGACTACCAGCTCGTCGCGTTCTACGAGAAGCTCCTGCCCATCCTGAACATTCCTGACCTCTACCACCTCTTCGGCGGCATGACCATCCCCATCGCCGAATGGGGTACACTCGGATTCTTCGTGAACTTCGTGAGTTTCGGTTCCACCGTCGTCTCGGGCGATATCGAAGCCGAGGACCTCGTCGCCTACAACAGTTCCGAAATCGTGGGCGGCCTCAGCTACGGCACGCGCTTCCCGAACAACTGGGGCCTCGGCCTCTCCATCAAGCTGTTCTATTCCGACCTGAGCTCCGGCGCAGCCGTGGGCGAAGAAGAAGCGACCACCTTCGGTTACGCGTTCGATATCGGCATCTTGAAAAAGGACCTCTTCATCGACAAGTTGAACTTCGCCCTCGTTCTCGCGAACATCGGCCCGAGCGTCTACTACGTCGACAAGACCATCGAAGACCCGATTCCGCTTACCTGGCGCGTGGGACTTTCTTACGAAATCCTCTCTCTCGCCGACTACAAGCTCACCATCGCCGCCGACTACAACCGCGAAGTCGTGTACGACGACGACAAGGGCGATCCGGAACCCTTCTACATCAGCTGCTGGAAGTCCATCGGACATCCGGAACGCGGCGGGCACGGATTCACCGCGTTCAAGAACTCCCTGCTACAGGGCGTGTTCAACGTCGGTACTGAATTTATTTACGCGAACACCGTCGCCATCCGTCTCGGCTACCTCTACGACCAGACCGGCAAGCGTAACGAAGCCGATTTCGGCATCGGGTTCATGATTTCGGACATGCTGCAGTTCGACCTCGCCACCATCATGGACGTGGGCGACAACGACGGCGTGCGCGACGGCCAGATGCGTTTCGGCGCGCTGTTCAAGTTCTAAGGATTAAAGAAAAGTCGCCCTTTGCGGCGACCTCAAATCAGAGTCTTTATTCGACGCGCTCTAAGATGATTAGGGCGCGTTCCTGCGTACTGTTCGGGATGGTGTAGAAATGCTTCCCGACGAACTTGTAGCCGAAGTCCTCGGGATGGAACGTCTTGAGTTCGTCGGCCACGGCCGGGCCCTTCATGAAGAACACGCGGCCACCGACCTTCAGGGAGTTCGCGAGGCGCGGGAGTGTCTTTTCCATCAATTCGAATGCGCGGCTGATGACTCCGTCCACCGGGATATCCATGCTCCTGCTCGTGACCTTGTGGCCGAACACGTCGATACCCTTTAGGCCCATCTTCTCGATAACCATGTTGAGGAAGTTGATGCGGTTCGGGCGCGGCTCGCAGAGCGTGAGGCGTATGTGCGGATTCACGAGTTTCAGCGGAATTCCGGGGAAGCCGGCGCCGCTCCCCACGTCGATCATGCGGGAGGGCCATTCCGGGACGAACGCGTTGATGAGCGTGCAGTCCGCATAGTGGCGTTCCACCATCGTCTCGAACGCGTTCAGGCGCGTGAGGTCCTGGTCGTCGTTGTTTGCGCGCAGCAGCTGATGGAATTCCCAGATCTGCTTCAGGGTCGATTCCTGGAGTTCCACGCCGTAGTAATGCAACAGTTTGTCGAGGCCCTCGAGCGAGGGCTTCACGCGCTTCCCGTTAAAGAGCGGGAATTCGGTGCGCGGATTTTTCAGGTGCGGTACGAACGACTTGCCCAGCGCGTCTGCGGCGCGGGCGGGAGCGTGTCCCGACGGTTTCTTGGACCAGGAAGACTTAGCCATACCCCAAATTTAAAAAAGAAAAGAAAAAAAGTCATCAAACGGCATATTTTGCCCGCGAAACCGTCTTTATAGATAGAGACACCAAACGCAGGGAAAATATGGGCAAAAGACTTTTCTTGATAGCGCTGCTTGCGGCAGCGCGGGCACTGACGGCGGAACTTACCGAGGCCAGGATATTCGAATGGTGGGACGACGGCATCGTCACCCCGGAAGAGGCGGACGAGATGCTTGCGCTGTTGGACGAAGGCGACATGCGGGAGGCGTGCGCCCTGGCGGAAGTTTACGCCGGCGAGGCATGCGACGTTTTTTCCGGACCCGCACTCGATTCCGTGCGGAAGCATTACCGCGGGCACTACATCGCGAAACTGCGGTTAGATTCCTCGGGCGCGCTCTCGGCACAGCGCCACGATTTCGAGTTCGAATTCCGCAGGCTCACCCTCAAGCTCGGCGCGCAGGAACTCCTCACGTACAAAAGCAAGCGGGGCGAAGCGCACCTCGGGCAAATCTCCACGCGGGAACTGCATTCCGAAATCCCGCTCGACACCCTCTGGGGCACCGCAATCGCATACGCGCTCGGCAAATTCAGGCTTTCGGCGATGCTCGATACCTCCAGGGCGGCAAACTTCGGGCTTGCCGCCGGACCGTTCTCCAAATTCTCGGCACAGGCGGCGTTCTGGGCCGGCGCAGGCACTATTCCCGCAACAAGTACGAACGTCGCAACAAGCACAGACCCTGCGGAAGACGCGAGCGCCGCGGGAGACTCCGCGCAAGTCCTTCCCGCAGCCGCGCCGCAACCATCGGCAAGCCTCACGCTCGTCGCCCCCTCGGGAAAAATCTCCGCGTGGTACCAGGCCGGACAATCCTTCCCGCTGGTGCGATTCTCGTTCCAGGGCCGGGACGCCGCCTTCTCGTGGAGCACCACCGGTTACATCCACGGGGATTCCGTCCCGGCCCCCGCACGGCTAAGCCCGAGCATCCTCAAGAACAGTTTCTGGTCCACGCAGAACGTCTCGTTCCGCGCAAAGGATTTCTTCGACACCAAAGCCACGGCCAGCGCGCGGGTCACGAAGCCCCTGCATTCCGACAGCATCTCCGGGAGGCTCTCCCTGGACATCAACGGCGGGCCGGAATTTGCGCGCCCCGCCCTGAAATTCACATGCATCGAGGCGGCAAGCGAATGCGACCAGGCCCTATACCAGGCAAGCTTCTCCTCGTCGCATGCCTTCGGGCAGACAACCGCGACGCTTTCCGGCGGGGCGCGCACCCGGCACGAGCGCTCCGGGCATTCCTGGCAGGCGCCGCGTCTCGAAATCTCCATCGCGCTCACCGAGAAGGCCGCGCTGTCTTTATCCAGCAACAAGGCGCAGTCTTTAACCGGCAATAAAGCGCGGTCTTCAACAGGCAAAAAAGCGCCATCCTCAACCGGCAACCGCAGGAACTCCTTCCGCATATCGTTCGTCGCCCCGGAGGCCCGTCCCGACAAAAAGATGCAGATCCGCACCGAAACACGCATCTACGGGGACCACCTCGAGTTTTCGCTCACGGCCGCCTTCCAGCGCTCCGAAAAAACGAATTTTCACCCCACGCACGCGCAAGTAACCACCGGCTTTTTCTTCTAAAAACACAAAAACTGCCGATTTTGAACGAAAAACGCCAATTCCTGTATACACTGTTGTTCACGGGTGTAAACAAGAAAACCACGTTTTTTTCCGTCGGCGCCCCCCTAAATAGGTATCTTATAGGTACCCAAACACTCCCAGACCCCTTTAGGTTACCTCCTTTACCTAAAGGGGTTATTTTTATTGTCATCCTCGCGCTTTAATTCTAGATTTGTCGCATATGATTATCGCGACCATCATCGGAGCCGTTTTCTTTTTCCCGTCCATCGCCCTGAACGTGGCACTCGCATTCGGCGCCCCGCTCGGCATGTACGCCATGAACGGACGCAACAAGGTGGTGCCCAAGGAAGTGCGCAAGGCCTTCATCGTCCCCATCTGCATGCAATTTGTCGCGATGTTCGTGCTGCTCAGCGCGGGCCACATCATTCCCGAAGTCATCCCGTTCGCCATCACGCGCATCCTCGCCTTCTTCTTTTCTCTCTACCTCACGTTCTATACCGCGACGGTACTCTTCAGCACGAGCCGCAAGGAACGCATGGTGATGGGATTTTTCGCGATCGTCTCGACGGTCTGCTTCTGGATAACCGCGTTCGGATCGCTCGACTGGACTTAGCGAAAAGGACCCGCAAGATGCCCGAAGCGTACCACAATTACCAGCGCGATCTAGGTTACATCATCCGGTGGAACCAGCGCAAGGGAATCGTCCCCACACTCCTGATGCACGCCTGCTGCGGGCCGTGCAGCACCTACTGCATCGAATACCTCTCGCAGTTCTTCAAGATAACGATTTTCTACTACAACCCGAA
>CACXXH010000072.1 GCA_902771595.1 Fibrobacter succinogenes
CCGGTGTGCCGTCATTTAGCTTATTTTATGAAAGAGGTATGAGAATGTGGTATTACAAGGGTTTTGCCCTAGCGGCACTGGCTGTGCTTTCGCTCTTTGGGGTGAGTTTTGCCGGTCCGGCAAGTCCGTTCCCGATGACGGTGAAAAACCCGGACGGTTCGGTCGTGGTAATTCGCAACGTCGGCAACGAAAAAATCCATTATACGGTCACCGAAGATGAAGAGCTTGTCGTGCGCGACAGTCTCGGTTTCTGGAATTATGCGGATTCTGCTGGCAAGTCTACTGGGGTTCGAGCCCACAGGCGTAGTGACCGTGAAAAGGGCGAGCGCGAATTTTTGCAGAGGCGCAATCCGAAGAAAGTCATTGACAAGTTCTTGAAAGCGAAAAAGTTGCAGTTGCAAAAAAGGGATTCCCTTTCGGTGATGCCGCTAAGCAAGCCGGCGCCCCTTCGCGCCAGAGCGAACACTTTGGAAGATGTCCTTTCGCGTGCGACGAGACCGAGTTTTGACGAAAAGAAAACAATGGGCGAGGCCAACGTGCTGGTGATTCTCGTGGAGTTCAGCGATGTCAAGTTTCAGTCGTCGACTCCGCAGCAGGATTTTACGCGCTACATGAACGAGGACGGCTATTCCGAAAACGGGATGCGCTGGAGCGTGCGTGAGTATTTTGTCAAAAATTCCATGGGAGTCTTCAAGCCGACGATCGATGTCGCTGCGCCGGTGACGCTTTCTAAAACGCGTTCGTATTACGGCACGCAGGAATATCCCGATGCGGCCTTCACCGAGGCCATCAACATGATCAAGCAGCGGGGTGATATCGACTTCAGCAAGTACGACAACGACCGCGACAAATACGTGGATTACGTGTACATGATATATGCGGGCGTAGGATCCTCGGATACTGATGAGCAGGATGCCATATGGCCGCAAGCGGGCGAAGTTTGGCCTATGATAAATTTGGGCGGCAGGACGAACCCGTTGTACATTTTGAAGTATGCTTGCTCCGGCGAACTCAACGGCATGATGTACATGTACAACAAGGCCTACCATCCGAGGGCTGTTTCGCGTACTTTGGCCGGAATAGGCGTGCTTGTCCATGAATACAGCCATGTGCTCGGTCTGCCGGATTTTTACGATATAACGAACTCGAAGAATATTGCGACGCCGGTTATTTGGAGCTTGATGGATCTCGGGGAATATAATACTTATCCCGGCTCGTCGAGCAGCAGTTCGCACAATCCGTTCAGTCAGTATATGCAAATAGATACGGTGCAGTATATGTGCGGCAGCGCGCCTCCGCGCCTGAGCGGGTTCGAAAGGTTCTCGTTGGGGTGGCTGACTCCGCGGATTCTTCCGAAGGTGAACGGTGAGGTGACTCTGCGTGGTATTGACCAGAACGATGCGATTCTGATTCCTTCGTCGAACAAGAAGGAGTATTTTATACTTGACTACCGCGCGAAATACGATTCTATCGCGCCCTTGCCGAACAGCGGGCTTTTGATATGGCGCATCAGCTACAGCAAGACGTCGTGGAACGCAAATGAGGTGAATGTCGGAGATAATCATCACATGTACCTCTATCGTGCCGATAAGGACATTACGATGAATAACCAGGAGTATGCCACTCAGGATGACCCGAATTTGAAAGGCGACCCTTTCCCGGGCCGTAAGGGTGTTACGGAGTTCGATGAATTTGTCACCTATTCGGGCGAAGACCTCGGTTTGCGTATTTATGATATTGTCGAGGGCGATTCCTCGGTGACGTTCAAGGTGGAATGGGAACATCCCGACCCGATTTCAAGTTCGTCGGAAGCGGCTAGCAGCAGTTCCGCTTTGTCTTCGAGCAGCAGCGTCTTGCCGCGTTCCAGTAGCTCGAGGCCGCGTTCCAGCAGCAGCGGATTCGTGATTGGCTCCATCAGTTCGAGCAGCTTGATGGCCTTGCATGGTCCGATGGCTGAAATCGAGACGCATTACTATCGCATATTCGACATGCAGGGGCGCCCGCTGTATTCTGGCGACCGGATGCCCGCAAAGATGCCCGCGGCTCATGTAGTTGTGGTGGAATACACCAAGGCGGGGTCTGTCAAGCGCAGCTATATTGTTGCACCGTAAGCGACCGCTCGTTCGTCGCTCGCTCGTTTTTTTCGAAAAAAAAGCCCGGCTGATGCTGGGTTCTTTTTTTTACATGTTTGTAAACTTTTTGTCGTTGACTTATTGTCCATACAACGTGCGTTCCGGCGAGAGCTACATCACTTTCGAGAAAGTATTTTCTAGCTAGGTGTAACTTAAAAGGAGAGTTTGGAATGAAACACGCTCTGTGGACCAGTGTGTCCTTCGGTGTCGCTATGGCCTTGTCGGCTGTTGCGGCGAATGCATTTACCCTTACAGGCAAGGTGAACGACGAAAGCGGGAAGGCTGTGCAGAACGCTGCCGTTTCGCTTTTGGGCAAGGCGCTCAATACGAAGACGGATGCTTCCGGCGCATTTACAATTCATCAGGATGAATCGTGCGTTCCGGGCACTCCGGGTTGCGATGGCGGTTCGGACGCAATAGTGCAGCGTGACGCCTCGGTGGGCTACCTTTCCGTAAATGGCGGGGTGCTGCGGTGTCTACATGGCGCATGTCCGTGTCGGCTCCGCATATCAGAGTTTCCGTTTCACGGCCGACGGCAGCTTCAATGCGGCTTTCGGCACTCAGGCTGCTGCAAAAGCGCTCCTCAAGGTGGGCGACAATGATGACCTGCGCGTGATTGCCGACGGTTTCGATACGCTCAACGTGAAGCTCACAAATCTCGATACGAACCTTGTGCTCACGCTCAAGAAGTCGGCCCCTCCGGAGCCGCAGTATGCCTATGGTTGGGGTCTCAAGAACAATCCGGTGCCCAGTGGGGTCTCAAGAACAATCCGGTGCCCAGTAGTGGTTGCGGCAAGGATACCCGCCTTGACTACAAGTACCGCGGCGACAAACCCTACATCGATTTCAAGTGGAGCAAGGGTATGCGTACCGTACGTATCGATATCCCGAAGAGCTACGACAAGAACAAGCCGTACAAGCTCATCTTTGGCATGCAGTGCATGGGCGGCTGGGCCGGCGGCGTGCAGGACGAAGGCTACTATGGCCTCAAGCCGCTCGACAAGAACGAGACAGCCATCTTCGTCGCGCCCGAGGGCAACGGGAACCAGGCTCCGTGGGGTCAGGACGACTACACGCTTTTCGATGAACTGCTCGCTTATCTCGAAGGCAATTTCTGTATCGACTCAAGCCGCGTGTTCTCTACGGGCTTCAGCTACGGCTCCATGTTCAGCAACGGGCTTTCTTGGAACCACCAGGATGTTTTGCGCGCTGTGGCCGTCTATGAAACTGCCGAACGCAACATCTGGTTACCGCAGCGCAAGAATATGGGCATCGGCTGGATGGGCGTGCTCGGGCTCGATGACGGTCTTTGCACGCCCGAAATGGGACGCGCTGCCCGTGATATCATCTTGACGCTCAATTCCGAAGGCGGCAAGGCGAAGAACGAAAGGGCCGAAGAGGCTCAGCGCAATGCGGCTCACAAGTGCTATGACTATACGACCGTTGAGGAACGCTTCCCCGTCCGCTGGTGCACGCAGAGCGGTGGCCATATCTGGGACCACAAGGATCCGGGCCAGAACAAGTCTTGGGTGCCCGAGACCACTTGGGATTTCTTCAGCAAGTTCTAAAAGGAAATCATCCACACTCCCAAAAACTCCCCAGAGCAATCCGGGGAGTTTCTTTGTGTAAAAAAACAGGAAAAATCAGGGGCTAAATTTTTTTCTCGACATTCAAAATGGTATTTTAAGTAAAATAGCTTTTGGAAGGATTTAGATGAAAAAGTTCCTGAAAATTCTGCTGATTGTATCTGCTCCTCTTCTGCTTGTCGCCGCGTTTTGCGGCTATCACGCTTATCGTGCACATTCCTTGGATTCGGGCGTTTACTTGTCGGGCGATGGTTCCGGTGGTCCGGAAAGTGCATTGAGTATGTTGCAATTTTCGAAGACCTTGCCGCAGGGAATCGTATGTAGAGCTTTGCCGGACCAGTTGTGGGCTAATAATCTTGATCCGAAAGCGTTTTTGGAAATTGGCGCCGCGGCGGATTATTTAGTCAGGCCATATGATAGGTCTGGAAATCGCACTGGATATGAATTCTCGCAACGATACGAGAAGGATTCTCTGGAAGGGGAACTCCGTTCAAGGTGGGGCGAGGGAACCGTAATTACGTGGTATTCAAAAGACGATAGTTGTTTCCGGGTTGCAAAAGTGATTCAGGCGGAATCTGCGGATTCTGTTGTTATGTTGAAAACAGGTCTTTCCGGGGATTCTATTCTATATGTGGGAAAACGTAAAAATGGGATGATGACGGAATGTGTTGCCTGCAAGTGGCGTGACGGACATTGCGACGAGGTGATTAGCGAAAATAAAATGGAACTAGATTCTGTTTCTGGAAAAATGATCGGTTATACTTCTAGGACACGAGAAACATATGTCGAAGGAACCTTGTCTGTAGGCAATGAGTTCTATGCGGATAAAATGATGTTTGATAGCTTGCAGCGCCTTGTAGAGTATGAATTTGATGGCCAGGTTTTTCGCTATGAATATTCTTCGAACGATACGGCAAACTACAAGGTGAACATATTGGATGAATTGGGACGGAAAGTCGGCTTTTACAAGAGAAAGATTAAACAAGATCGTGAAATCCTCAATTATGGGACCGATCGTTATGAAACGGAAATAACCCGTTATTATGAGAATGGGAAATTGATTAAGGAGACTTCGGAAAGGATCGATTTTTATGAGTCTGTGACTTTCCAGGCGAAGCTTTTTGATTTAGCTGGCAACGAGGTGCTGGATTCTACTTTCTATGAAGAAACTTTTTTCCCTGGATTGCGGTTTGATCCTAATGCATTTATCATAAAACATAAATATGGCGAAAATGGAAAACTCAAGTCTTATGAACAAATTCAGGAATCTTATGGGAAAGCGATCCCGTTCATTTTTGTTCCTGCCAGTTTAAAATCAAGAAACGAAGTCGGAAGGCTTGTGTTTGATTATGACGAGACCGGGCGTATAAAATCGATAACGGATGAAAGCGAAGATGAAAATCGGGCGTTGCGGTATTACTTCCCGTTTGCTATGCACCGAATTGTCTATTCGAACGATAAACTTGAAAATTATGAAGAATGCAAGGAACCGTATGATCCCTATAAGCGTTTGAAACCGAAACGCCGCTCCTCGAAGAAATCCTCGAGGAAAGAATAATGATATCCGTTTTTTTCTATCTTTGGGCGCATGGAATTCAAACGTTTTGAGGCCCTTATCGAGATGTTCCCGCAGGTGCAGATTTTCAGCACCGAGGGCGAGGACTTGGACCGGGTCATTACTCATTTTTTGAACCAGCGGAAGAATGTCTCCACGATGTCGGAGGCGATGCAGCGGAAAATCCAGCATGCGCTCGCGCCGTTCTTCCAGCAGCGATTCATCAGCCTGCACGACGAGGAAGCCCCGCTGGTACGCCACCTGCTGTTGAAGAAGAAGTTCTTCTTGCAGACGGACCGCTATATCGATGACATGGCCTGGCCGGAAACTGACCCGGACAAGCTGGAAGACGCCTTGAAGATTGCCGACCTTACGGAAGAGGTTCTGGACCGCAAACTCCTGAGCCTCTCGAACGGTGAACTGCGCCGCGTGCTGCTTGCGCGCATGTGGATGGAAAACCCGGAGTGGGTGTATTTCAACGACTTGTTCGGAGGGCTTGATCCGGAGTACCGCAGGCACCTTGCGGCAAGCGTTGTGGAACTTTGCAAGCGCCCGGGCCTGAACGTGGCGGTGCGCCTTGCCCGCGAAGACGAACTGCTGCCGGAAATCCCCGCGTTCGTGTATGCGAACAAGACCTTCACGCAGTATGAAGGTTCGTTGCCGAACGAGGTCGCGAAACCGAAGTACACGAAGAAGGAACTGAAGGACTACGAAATCGTGGAACTTAAGGCGGTGAAAAGCGATGCCGCTGGCAAGGTTGCTGAGCCTGCCGAAACGAACGGCGCGGATTCCGAAATCCTTTTCGACCTGAAGAACGTGAACGTGCAGTTCGGCGATACGACCGTGCTCAAGAACCTGAACTGGACTGTGCGCAAAGGCGAACATTGGGCGGTGATGGGCGAGAACGGAGCCGGCAAGAGTACGCTCCTCGGGATGCTCACCGCAGACCACCCGCAAATCTACAAGAACGACATTACTTTGTTAGGAATGCGCCCGGGCCGTGGCCTGAACATTTGGGAACACAAGGCGAAACTCGGGTTCTTCTCGCCGGAGCTGGCGCTCCAGTACCGCGAAGACCTCAGCCTGCAGGAGGTCTTGTGCACAGGCTTTACCGCGAACCTCTGCAAGGCGGAGAATACCACCTGGGAAGAACGCGCGAAGGCGAAGGAATGGCTCGAATACCTTGGCTTTGAAGATGTGAATGCGCGCTTCCGCAATCTTTCTCCCATCGACAAGCGCGTGGTGCTCATGGCGCGTGCCGCAATCCGTCCGCCCGAGGTGCTGTTGCTCGATGAACCCACGCAGGGGCTCAAGGGCGAATACCGCAAGAAGATTTTCGATTTGTTGCAGCTCCTGTCGAAGGAGACGACTATCATCTTGGTGAGCCATTACGAAGAGGAATGGCCGCCCTGCATGACGCACTTGTTGCGGATGCCCAAGTTCTCCGGAACATAGTGCGAATGATAGTTTGTTAAAAATTATATACATACATTCCTGTAACGTTTGATGTATTTTTTATAACTCAACTTATGTTGGTTGTAAAAAAGAAAACAAACTATTTATCAGGAGTACGTAATGACAAAGAAGGTTCTGCTTCTCTGTGGCGATTTTACCGAAGACTATGAGACCATGGTCCCGTTCCAGTCTATGTCCATGCTGGGCTATCAGGTGGATGCGGTTTGCCCCGACAAGAAGGCTGGCGAAACGGTAGCTACTGCAATTCACGATTTTTTGGGCGAACAGACTTACGCCGAATCCCGCGGGCACAACTTCGCGCTCACGGCTGATTTCGATGCGGTGAAGGTGAAGGATTACGAAGGCTTGTTCATTACCGGTGGCCGCGCTCCGGAATACATTCGCCTTAACGAACGCGTGCTCAAGATTGTGAAGGAATTCTTCAAGGCCAAGAAGCCCGTAGCCGCGATTTGCCATGGCCCGCAGGTGCTCGCCGCTGCTGGCGTACTGAAGGGTTACAAGGCTACGGCTTACCCTGCCGTGGGTCCGGACATCACTCTTGCCGGTGGCAAGTACGTGGCCGTGAACGTGGACGAAGCTGTGGTGGACCGCAACCTGGTTACCGCTCCGGCATGGCCTGGCGATACGGCGATTGTTCGCGAATTCGTGAAGCTCATGGGTGCCAAGATCAAGATTTGATTTTAGCGCTCTGCTGAGAATTCTTTTTTCAAAAAATTCTCTTTCTATAAAAGACATGTACTGTCGGTATGTGTCTTTTTTTGTTTTGTGAAAAAGTCTAAATTTCGTTTGAAAAAAAGATTGGGTCTAAGCGACCAGTAACCATCGACCAGCAACCAGCGACCATTATGCAACTGACCGAACAGAACATTTTGAGTGCCTTGCGTGCGGTGCAGGATCCGGACCTGCACAAGAACATCGTGGAACTGAACTTTGTCCAGAACCTGAAGATTGACGGAGACAAGGTGAGTTTCGACTTGCGCCTTACGACGCCTGCGTGCCCCATCCGCGACAGGTTCAAGGACCAGTGCATTGCCATCATCAAGAGTCTCGGCGCGAGCGAAGTGGAGGTGACCTTCACTGCGCAGGGGCGCGTAGAAGGCTCCAATACGGCGGCGCAGGCTCCGAAAGTTTCGTACATAAATGAGGTCTCGCATGTGGTGGCCGTTGCCAGTGGCAAGGGCGGCGTGGGCAAGTCTACGGTGACGGCGAACCTCGCGATGGCATTGAGCCTCTCGGGTGCCCGCGTCGGCATTCTCGACGCCGACATCTACGGCCCGAGCATGGGGCTCATGTTCGGTATCGACAAGGCGCCGGAAGTTTTTGACGACAATACGATTGCGCCTGTCGAGGCGAAGGGTGGCATCAGCATCGTGAGCATGTGCATGTTCGCCGATTCCGACAAGGCGACCATCTGGCGTGGCCCGATGGTTTCGCAGATGATTCAGCACTTCATCCATCATGTGCGGTGGGGCAAGCTCGACTACCTGCTGGTGGACTTCCCTCCGGGAACGGGCGACATCCAGCTTACGCTCACGCAGAACTGCCCGATGGCGGGTGCCGTGGTGGTGACGACCCCGCAGGAAGTGGCTCTCGCCGACTGCCGCAAGGGGCTTGCGATGTTCGATTCCGTGGGAGTACCTGTGGTGGGCGTCGTCGAGAACATGAGCTACTTCATCTGCGACGAGTGCGGCAAGCACCACAACATATTCCGCGAAGGCGGCGGCGAGCGCATCGCGAAGAGCTGGGGCGTGCCGCTTATCGCGAAGGTGCCGCTTGAACCCGCGGTGGCGGGCTGCGGTGACGAAGGAACACCTGCGGTGTTACGTTACCCGAACTCCGAGTCGGCGAAGGCCTTTATGCAGGCCGCCGATGCTACGGTTCGCACGCTCTCGATGTTTGCGTCTGAGGCAGATGGCGTGCTCAAGAATTTCAACTTCGAGTTCGAACAACTTCCGGTGGAGGACGCATGATTCAGCCGAAGAAAATATTTAGGACAAAGGACGGGCGCCTCGGGTTCGAGTGGAACGACGGTACTCGCGGTGCATGCGCCATACGCGAACTGCGTCTCGCTTGCCCTTGCGCTTTGTGCGTTGATGAACATACGGGCGAGAAATTGTTGGACGAATCTACCGTCGCAACTGACATAAAACTTACAAGAATACAATCCGTCGGTCGGTATGCCGCAGGGCTTACCTTTAGTGATGGTCACAACTCGGGAATTTACCCTTACGACAAATTGAGAGAATTGACGGGAAAGGCGTAAAAAGCCATATTTGATTGACCGAAGTTTTTTACTAGGTGGATTGATAGGTGTAAAGGTTATGAGTGATTTTAACGAAGCGCTTTATTTTCGCGACCTGAATCGCTACCCGACGCTCTCCCCGCAAGAGGAGATGGCGCTCTTGACGATTATCCGGTCCGACGAGAGCGAAGAGATTCGCAAGTCTGCCCTCCAGCGGCTCATTCGCGGCAACCTTCGCTTTGTCGTCAGCGTTGCTCGTAAGTACCAGGGGAGAGGGCTTGCGCTTCTCGACCTTATCAACGAGGGAAACCTGGGCCTTTTCAAGGCGGCCAAGCGCTTCGATATGGAAAAGGACGTCAAGTTCATCAGCTATGCCGTGTGGTGGATTCGCCAGTCTATCCAGAAGGCGCTGTTTGAACAGGTTGGCGCGGTCCGCATTCCGCCTAACAAGCTTGCACTGGTGAACCGCTTCAAGCGGGCCCTGATGCTCAATAACGGCGACTACGACAAGACCATCTCCATGGAAGAGTTCGCTCCGTTCGAACGCGACATCGTGGAAGTCATGGAAAAGATTGTCGATATCTCGCTCGATGCGCCTATTGGCGACGACGTCGGCAGCAGCGGCTCGGATTCCGTGAGCACCCTCATGGACGTGCTCGGGTCCGACGGCAACCAGGATGACGATATGGAGAAGGACGAACGCAAGAAGCTCATCCAGGAGACTCTTGCCTCGCTGCCTCGCCGCGAAGAAGAAATCCTCCGCATGTTCTACGGTCTCGATACCGTGGAAGATACGACGCTCAAGGACATCGGCGAAGACTTGCGCCTTTCCCGTGAACGCGTCCGCCAGATTAAGAACAAGACCTTGCGCCGCTTGCAGAAGAGCAAGGAACATAAAGAAAAACTCGCGGACTTCCTGGAGCTTTAATGTCTCAGTCATCGGCTACAGCCCGTAAGGCAGCTTATTGGTTTTTGGCCGTTTGCTGTGGAGCCCTCCTTGCCATGGGCGGCTTCAAGGCGTACGAGGAATTCGGCCCGTCGAAGGTCTCGGTCGAGGCGGTCCCGTTCGGGCTGTCTTCTGCGGGTACTGTGGAACGGGGCGATTCGCCCGACCTGAATGCCGGAGTTTCGGGACTTCCTGTGCAGACTCAGGCTGAACTGCGCCGTGCGGTAGAACTTTCTCATGGTGGCAATTACCAGGCCGCGATCGAAATTTTCGAAGCCATCGTGATGATATACCCGGACGTCCTCAAAGTCCAGTGGGAAGAACTTAATACTTTGTTCGAAAAGAACGCCCTTTCGGAACGCGAAGAATATCGCCTGAAGCAGTTCGTGGAATTGCTCAAGGCCCGCTATCCGGGTGGCGTTGCCATGTATATAGAGAGCCGTCAGGCTGCCCGCGCTTCGGACATGTCGCTCGCTTTGCAGTTTGCGCAGGTCGCCGCCGAGAAGGCTCCCGCGCTTTATGATGCCCGCCTCTGGTTTGCAAAACTTTTGCTCAAGGAAGGAAGGCTTGCGCAGGCCGCCGCGGAATGCCATGTAGCGATAAGCCTTTCTGCGGGTGCGGACCCGCGCGCCTACGAAATCATGGCGAAGCTTTATCACGACCAGGGACTCCTGGACAGCAGCTCCGCGGTGGTGGAGTATGCGCTCACGCAGTTCCCGGTGAATATGGAATTGCGATTGCTGCAGGGCTACCTTGCCGAATACCGCGGGCATTTTGACGCGGCGGACAAGATATACCAGAGGATTCTCGCGCTCGACCCGAACTTCACGAAGGCTTCGGAGGCGGCGGCGACACTCGGCGAGAAGTCTCCACCGGGAACGGGATCGGCGGTAAGCCTCACTCCGCGTGACCGCGCGCAGATGGCGGTGGACATCCTCTACCCGCTCGTGGAACGTTATCCCGAAAACCTGCCGCTTCGCGAGGCGCTCGGGCTTTCGTACCTCAAGGGTCGCGAGTTCGATCGTGCCCGCATCCAGTTCCAGGAAATTTTGAACCGCGACCCGGAATATCCGGATATCCGCCAGCGCTTGCAAGAATCCAACGTCACTAAGCCTGCTCCGGTTTCGGCTGCAGACGGGCTTGCGGCGAACCTGAACCGCGCGCTCGACAGCATCAAGGGAACGAACGCCCCTTCGAAGGAACATGACTTCACGACGATGCTCGGACATTACCTTGTTCGTTACGGCGCTACTCCGGGTGAATTTTTCAAGAAGTATGCCATCGGGAATTTCAGGCCTATCCGTGCGAACGTGTGGCAGGAAACTTTCTACGACGGTTCGTACAAGCATACCTACACGGTGGTGTTCGATTCGCTCAACCATTTCCGCGAAGTGCACGTGGTGGTTTCGGATTCCTCGGTGAGGGCGAACCACATGGGCATGGCGCCAGAAATCTTCACGCGCCTCTTGAAGCAGAATTCCCGCATCTCGGGCATCGGCAGCAGTACCGGCGAGACGGACTGCGGCGACAGCGCCGTGCTCGACGCCTCGGTATGGGAGACTCAGGATAACTTTGAAATCCTCGCGCGCGTTGTCGGCAAGCCTTCGGAAGTTCGCATGGTGCGCTTCGACAAGACGGCGCTCCCGCCCGGCCTCAAGCTCTGCGACTACATTCCGTACCTGAAAGAATTCTAGAAAAGAATGTGTAATGTGGAATGTGTGATGTGGAATGATTAATTACACACATCACATCTCGCGCCACGCATTTTACATCATATATTTCCTGAATAAAGCGTGTTTTTGATGCGCTATTTTTTGTATCTTTACTCCCATGTTCCGTATTCGATACATGGCACTCGTTCTTGCCGCCTTCGTTCTCGATGGCTGCACTTGTTGCGCATACCTGAACCACATGTTCAATGCGGAACGCATCTACGACGAGGCGACCGAGATGCGAACCGCTCGCCTCGACAGCGTTTCCGATCCCGAAGCTTCGACGCCCTCTTCCGAAGAGAGCATGAAGTACGACAAGGTCATCGAGAAGGGCTCTCGCGTGCTGGAACGTTTCCCCAAGAACAAGAAGCGTACTGCCGAAGCTGTGTTCCTCATCGGTGAATCGTTCCGTCACAAGGGTGAGTGGGGCAAGGCCATTGTCAAGTACGACGAATTTGAACGCTACTTCGCCGACCATGATTCCATGCGTACGGTGGAATACCAGCGCGCCTACTGCCTCTACAAGAACCTCGAGTACAATATCAGTCGATTCGCTCTCGAACCGGTCGTTGCCGACAAGAAACATCCGTACTATTTCCAGGGGCTGAACTTGCTTTCGCTCTTGGATGAACGTTCCGAACATCCGGACCAGGCCATTGAGGCTCTGGAAGCCGTGCTTGCCGATACCGCGGGTACGCCGTTCATGAAGGGCAAGGCGCATTTCCGCCTGGCCGGGCTGTACTTCAAGAAAGAGAACTGGGACAAGGCGCGTGAACATTACACGGCGAAAGAAATTGAACTGTTGAATACGCGTGAACGCCAGACCTCTGGTGAACAGGCCGCGGAATGCCTCATTAACAAGAAGGAATACCTGAAGGGAGCCGACGAGTATAAGGCGCTCTACAAGAATCCCGAATATGAGATGAAGCAGGCGGAGTACCTGGTGCGCATTGGCGAGGCCACGTTGTTGGGCGACCGCTATCCGGATGCGTTCGTCATTTTCCAGAAGGTGAATACCGAATATCCAAGGTCGCAGTTCGCTTCGCGCAGTTACTATAACCTCGGCGATTACGAGCAGAACAAGAAACTCGATTACGAGAAGGCGATAGTCTACTACGACAGCAGCTTTGTCTCGAGAACTATATGCGAATGGGCGCAGAAGAGCCGCGAACGCAGGGATGCGCTTCGCAGGTTGCTGTCGATGCGCAAGCAGAACGATGACGTGAAAAAGGACTCCATCCCGAACATGGGGCGCTTTTTCAATACTGAATTCCAGATTGCCGAACTGTTCCTGTTCAAGCTTTCGGAAGTGGATAGCGCCCTTGCGCGACTTGACGGCATTATTGCGAATGCGGACGATTCCGTGAAGGTAATGCGTGCGTCGTATGCGCGGGCTTTCATCTACGACGAGTTTAAGGGCGACCCCGATACGGCGGAGGAACTCTACAAGGAAATCATCGAGAAGTATCCGAATACCGAATACGCGAAACAGGCGCAGGTGAACTTGGGCATGAAGGTGACGATGAAGACTCCGGATGACCAGGCCCGTGACATGTATATGCGCGCGGAGAGCTTGTGGACTACCGCATCGGAGATGCCGCTCGACCAGATGGATCTTGTGGATTCCGCATACGCGAACGCGTTCTATGTGTTCGACAGCCTGTACCAGCAGTATCCCGGAACGGATGCCGGTACCCAGGCGCTCTTTATGAAGGCTGTCTACTACCAGATGAATCCCGAACGGCTCGATAGCGCTACCTCTATTTACAGGACGCTTCGTGACAAGTACGGCAGGACCCCGTGGGGGCAGTATGCCGCCAAGGTGCTGAACAACCGCCGGACCTCCAATACAGACGACAGCATCGAACGCTTGCGCAGGCGCGTGAAGCAGAGCCTGGAGCATATCGACAAACTTTCTGAACAGTATTACGAGACCTTGAGCAAGAAGCCCGAAGAAAAGAAGGCCGAAGTCAAGAGCAAGGAAGACGAAATTCTCGAGAACACGTACAACAGCATGTACGATTTTGAATAGGGTAGGCGTATGCGCATAGCGCTGGTTTTCTCGTTCTGTCTCGCGATCGTGCTTTGCGGTTGTGCCGAGAAGGAAAGCATTTCGGCCCGCAAGGGTTATGTGCGTTTCCCCGAAAAGCAGTATGCGTCCAAGGAAAAGGCGGAAATCGGGCTCGAAATCAAGGGCCAGGCGAGCTATTATGGCCCCGGATTCGACGGGAAGAAGACGGCGAGCGGGGAAATCTTTAACCAGAACGACTATACCTGTGCTCACAAGAACCTGCCGTTCGGCACGAAGCTCAAGGTGGTGCGCAAGGATAACGGCAAGAGCGTCGTTGTGCGCGTGAATGACCGCGGGCCCTACGCCAAGGGCCGCATTTTGGACCTGAGCGTCGCTGCGGCGAAGAAGATCGGGCTCGACAAGGCTGGTCACGCCGAGGTTACCGCGACCGTCGTAGAATAGGCGATTTTTTCTTTTTTTTGGGGGAAATTCCGAAATGTCATAATATGACATTCGGTGAATCTATATTTTACTGCACAGAGAAGCACTTAAACGTCTGTGTGCTTTTCTTTGAAAAAAGAGGTAAAATATGGCTAAGAAAACCAAGTCCGATGTTGTGTCCCGCGTGTATGAATTGCCCGAGAGCGTTCCCTGCGATTCGGGATTTTCCCTGTTCAAGCGTCGCATAGGCGAACAGCTTCAATTGAATGGCTTTTCGGACGGGATTGTTGACGACAGTGACTTGCTCCCGTTCTACCGCATGGGCGAAAGCGAGACGTATGTGCTTAGCGCTCTCGGTTGCGCCGTCTGCGGGTAATTAGGATGCGCGGCTCCGGTCTTATCTGCGGTTGATGCGGAACAGTACCTGCAGGGAGTTTATGTAATTGCCGCTGTTTTCAGAAACCTTGCTGCTCGGATCGTTGCCTGAGTCATCGCTTGTGACGATACCGAGAAATTGCCATCTTATTCCAACGCCTATGTGGAACCTTTCGGCAATTTGCCAATCCTTGCCGATTTCCGTGCTGAAGCCCATGACAATCCTGTCGGAGTAGTGGTCAGGATCATATGTGGTTGCTAGGGATACATGGGGGTTGCTTAGTAGGGCTATGCCGAACAGGGCTTTTGCTCCGAAGAACGTCCCGCGCATGAATGAATTCTGGCTGCGGGAGAAGGGAAATACTGTGGTTCCGAAACCGCCGACAAAGACAAAAGAGTTTATTTCCCTGATGTCATCGCTGCTTTTTTTCTCCCGTTCTGGCAGATCGAATTCGCCGTCGATAGTGTAGAATTCTAAGGTTCCCTGCAGGGTTGCCGCTTCCTTGATGAGGAGACCTAGCGTAACTTCTCCCGCGAAGCCGAGGCCGGTACCTTCAAAACCATCATTGTTGAGGCCTGTTAGATTAGCTCCTACCGTACCGTTCAGGTAAAAACTGCTTTTTCTCGGGGCGGAATTGTCCTGGGCGAATGCTGCTTCGCAGAAAAGAGCAATGAACAGAACAAGAATAATTCGCTTCATATTTTTCTCCTTTTTTGAATATTCCCCTTTAGAATTAATTAAGCAAAAAAATTACTTGGCTTTGTAGCTTACGAACCGAACGTTGCCGCAGAAATCCTTGTGGATTCCCGTGAATTCCAGCCACGGGTAGCTTGCGGCTTCTGATTCGAGGACGCTTGCCTGCTCCGACCCGATTTCGAGGAGGATGGATGCGCCCGCGGAGAGCCTGCCTTCGGTCTGCATGAGCATCTTGCGGACAAGCGAAAGGCCGTCGGGTCCGCCGTACAGGGCTAGTTCCGGGTCGAACTTGTCGACTTCCGGCTGGAGTTTTCCTTTTTCCCCGTCGGGAATGTAGGGGAGGTTCGCGATAAGGCTGTCGATTTTTGCGGAAGCGTCGCCCGCGGCCTTTGCCATGGCTTCACCTGTCACTGCATCGAGCAGGTCGCCCTGTGCAAATTCGATGGGGGTTTCGTTCGCGTCGGCGTTTTCCTTCGCGAGCGCGAGCGCTTCTGCGGAGACGTCTGTCGCGAGAACCTTGGCGCCCGGGATTTCCTTGGCGCAGGCGATTGCGATTGCGCCCGTGCCCGTGCCGATTTCGACGATGAAGGGGGTGGCGACGCTTGCGAGGCGTTTCTTCGCCATGTCGACGAGTTCCTCGGTTTCGGGGCGCGGGACCAGCGCACGCGTGTCACACTTGATGGTGTGTCCGCGGAAGCTCGTGTCGCCCACGATATGCTGCAACGGCTCGCGGTTCGCGCGGCGCGCTACCAGCGGGCGGAGCTTGTCGAGTTCCGCGGCCGAGAGCGGCTTGTCGAAATTCAGGTAGAGGTCCATGCGCTTCTTGATGCCGAGTCCGAAACAGATGATGTATTCCGCATCGAGGCGCGCGTCGGGCACGCCCTTCTTCTCGAAGAAGACTTTAGTGCGGTTCAAAATTTCAAGAACGGTCATCTGCGGCATAGACTAAAAACCTTAAGCGTTGAACTTTCCGAGCTTTTCCTGGGCGTTCGCCATCTGGAGGCCGTTGATGATTTCGTCGAGGTCGCCGGTGATGACTTTGTCCAGGTTGTAGAGCGTGAGGCCGATACGGTGGTCGGTCACGCGGTTCTGCGGGAAGTTGTAAGTGCGAATCTTTGCGGAACGGTCGCCGGTGCCCACCAATGCCTTGCGGCTGGCGGCTTCTTCCTGTTCCTTCTTGGCGATCACGGCGTCAAGAATCTTGGAACGCAACATTTCCATGGCGTGCAAACGGTTCTGCAGCTGGCTACGTTCGGTCTGGCAGCTCACCACCACGCCTGTCGGGATGTGGGTGAGTCGCACGGCGGAGTCCGTCTTGTTGATGTACTGGCCGCCCGCACCCGAAGAACGGTAGGTATCCATGTGGATGTCGGCTTCGCGGATTTCCACGTCGACTTCTTCGGCTTCCGGGAGAATGGCGACTGTCGCGGCGGAAGTATGCACGCGGCCCTGCGTTTCGGTTTCGGGCACGCGCTGAACGCGGTGAACGCCGCTTTCGAACTTGAGCGTTCCGTACACGCTGTCGCCTTCGATAAACACGCGGATTTCCTTGTAACCGCCCACGGTGCCTTCGCTTGCATCCTGGATGGTCATCTTCCAGCCCATGCGGCTGCAGTAACCTTGGTACATGCGGAACAGGTCGCCTGCGAAGAGCGCCGATTCGTCACCGCCGGTACCGCCGCGGATTTCAAGAGTCGCGTTGCGGTAGTCCCACGGGTCCTTCGGCACCATCAGAATCTGCAGTTCGTCGGTGACTTCCGGCAGCTTCTTTTCGATATCCGAAATTTCGGATTTGGCCATCGCGACCATCTCGGGGTCGGAATCGCCGAGTGCGCCCTTCCATTCTTCGAGGTCGTTTACCATCTGCAGGTATTCCTTCGCTTTCAGGACGGCCTTCTCGATTCCCTTGTACTGCTTGTGAATCTTGTTGTAACGGGCTTGGTCGGCGAGAACGTCCGGGTTCCCGAGTTCCGATTCCAGTTCCTCGTACTTTTCAATCAATTTTTTTGCTTTATCTTTCATCGGATGCAAATTTAGTAAAAGGTGAGTGCTGCGACAAAGCAATCTATTGCTTTGGCATTGCCGAACCGTACTAAAAGCGCCTTAGCGAGGCGCCAATTTAGAGCCCGTCTAAAAATCCACCAATTATGCCTCCTGCTACTTCTCCAGCGGCGTCAATAGCTTGGTCTATTGCAGGACCGGCCGCGTCGATAGCCTTTTCAGCAACGGATCCTGCTACATCGATTGCTGTATTTGCGGCGGCCCCTGCGGTGTCAATAGCAGTGCTTGCTGCTGATCCTGCTACATCAATCGCTGTGTTTGCGACAGACCCCGCTGCATCAATTGCTGGTTTGGCGATACTTGATATTTTGTCGACTACGATATCGAAGGCCGCGTCGATAGCATGGTCGCCAATAGAGCCTAGAACCTGTTCCACGAAGGAAGGTTCATTTGAGGCGCTTTGTGTTTGGTTTAGATTTTCAATCGGTTCATTATTCATGTTTTATAAATTATTAAATTTTGCGTGATAAATTGTTGCTTTGTACAATGATTTTATGCAAATCACTCCGATAGGTACATTTTTCGGCGATGCCGTCTACAAGTACGAGGCTCCTCGGCAGGGGAGGCTT
>CACXXH010000073.1 GCA_902771595.1 Fibrobacter succinogenes
TCTATTTCTTTCACTCGTAAAAACAAATTAACAAGCATACAACAATAGTACGTTGTGCAACACATGTAATTTTTTTATCACTTTTGCACCTAATCCACAATCAAAATTTTACACAAGATTTCTTTCATGCAAAAAAAAATCCTCCCCGAAGGAAGGACCTTTATCAGATTTTCAGAAGAGACAGCACCTTCTACTTTCTTCTATTGATATCCCTGTTTATTACAGTTTCCATCTTCACAGAAGCCTTCTTGAGCTGTTTCATCGACGCAACCATCTGCCTTCTAGCCTTGTTCATGACCGTACCCGGCTGAACCGGATAACCAGGCCAGCCTTTTTTCTTTCTTATCAATTCGTAAAAATCATCAATAATCACAATTATCTTACGAACTTTTTCGGCCTCAGCAGCGGTAATCATCTTTGCCGGATCGGCGGCAATTTCCCTGCTAACGCGCCCACTTCTCAGCAACTTTTTTTTGTGTGTTTTTGCCATTCTTTCCTCTTTGTTTAGGTTAACGGTTAATTAGAGAACACTTTCCGGACCATAAATCCGTTGCAACTTTGCTGCATATTCATCGCAAATTGCGCACAGAATCCGTTCATGGGTACAGACTTCCGGAGAAACCTTGTCCAACGTTCCTGTCGTATAAAACGAGGTACACCCGCATTCATGCGCAAGGCAACGTTGACGAATCGCACACCCGTCACATTCTTTCCTGTCTTTTTCCATGAAACGGCGAACATCTCTCGGCAAAACGCCCTTGTAGATTCCACTACGCATATCGAACACGTTTCCCGTAATATACGGAGCGCCGTTCTGGCTGGAGATAAACCGGGTACAAGGGAAGGTATTCCCATTGGCAGCAACAGCAAGCGAATCTGGGTTCATATAACACGTATAATGCTTTTGGCGTATACCCATAAAACACGTCGTGACCTTGTCCTGAATGGTACCCAGGTAGATATCCGAGCCCTTCCTTTTGGCATTGTACCAGAATCTAGCCAGCTTTTCGTATTCAACTACAAGCGCATCGAAATCTTCGCTGCTCCAGGAGCCGTCGAAATCCACGCATGTCGAAACACGCTTGAAGCCCTGCCCGAACATCCACTTTACGGAATTCGCCAATCCGCGGACGTGCATGCGCGTAACGACCATCAATACGACAGCGTTCATATCCGCCATCGCAGGGATGAAGGGCTTTATCGCCTTGAAACTCCCCTTTCCGTCCACAGTTTTCCGCGAAATATTGTGTTTCTTTTCCGGACCATCAACAGAAAGATAGACGGTGAATTTCTCCCTTTTCAAGAACCTTACGACTTCATCGGTAAAGAGGGTTCCATTCGTGTTAACGGCAAAGTTCAGCGTAAAATCTTGCGGCAGTTCCGCCCTATGGCTCTTAATCAGGTCCTTTGCAAATTTTACCGTCTTCTTGATGAAATCCACCCGCAAAAGCGGTTCGCCACCAAAAAAGGTGATGTTAAAATCCGTCTGTTTCTGCTCAACGCACTTTTGCACCGCCAGCGAGACGGTCGCCTCCATGACATCCTCGCTCATTACGGCACTGCGTTTCGCATGCGATTCTTTGTAATAGCAATAACTACAGCGGAGGTTGCATTGTTCGGTTATACTTAGTTGGATGTTCATTATATTGCGAAAATCGTATAAATTCAAACCATTATCAATAAACTTTGTCTATAATAGTTTTAATTCTTACAAAAAGACTTCACTTATACGTAAAAACAAATTAACAAACATACAATATAAAAACGCAGTATTACATTTTGCAATACAGCGTTTTACTTTTGTATTGTATTATTATAAAACAAACATGCTGATTTATTTCAGCAGGCCTTTCTCCAGAACTTCTTTCGCGTGGTAGGTGATGATGATATCGGCTCCGGCACGTTTCATCGCCAGCAGATTTTCGCGAATAATGGCGTTTTCGTCAATCCAGCCCATTTTTGCGGCGGCCTTCACCATGGAATATTCCCCACTGACATTATAGACAGCCACAGGAACACTGCTGATTTCCGCGGTCTGACGCAAGATGTCGAGGAAAGCAAGCCCAGGCTTCACCATCACGATATCGGCACCTTCTTCGATGTCGAGTTCCACCTCGCGCTGAGCCTCGCGTGCGTTTCGAACGTCCATCTGGTAGGTTTTGCGGTTTCCGAAATGCGGTGCGGAATCGGCCGCATCGCGGAACGGCCCGTAATAGGCGCTTGCATACTTCGCGCTGTACGCCATGATAGGCGTATTCGAGAACCCGTTCGCATCCAGCTTCGTGCGGATTGCGGCCACGCGACCATCCATCATGTCGGAAGGGGCTACCATGTCGGCACCCGCATGCACATGCGAAAGTGCCGTCATCGCCAGAAGTTCGAGCGTCGGGTCGTTATCCACGTCGCCGTCCTTCACGATGCCGCAATGCCCGTGGCTCATGTATTCACAGAGGCAGACATCGGTAATCACGCAAAGCGCGGGGAATTTCGCCTTTATGGAACGAACCGCACGCTGCACGATGCCATCGTCGTCGTAAGCGGATGTCGCCATATCGTCCTTGGAATCGGGTATACCGAACAGGAGGATGGACTTGATTCCCAAAGTGACGCAAGATTCAAGTTCCTTAAGGATTTCGTCTATGCTGAAACGGTACTGTCCGGGCATCGACGGAATTTCTTCCTTGATGCCCTCCCCCTCGACCACGAACATCGGGTACACGAGGGAATCGGGATTCACTGCTGTTTCGGCAACCATGTCGCGGATGGTTTCATTCTTGCGCAGGCGACGGGGACGGATAATCATAATTAGTACAAATTAGTTTCCGTTGATGCAACGGACGGAATAGGCGTTGTTCTTCGAATTGTTCGGCACGAGCTGGCGCACCATCTGGTCGCTCATGCGACCCATGGACCAGAGCCAAATGGTTTCGTTGCGGCCATTCTGCGCGCTCCAGAAACCGGCGTACTCACCCATGTCTTCGTAACGCACGGTGGACTTTCCGATAACCTTGCGATAGCCCGAAGAATAGACAGAGAATCCGTATTCATCGGTACCGCCACCGCCATGCCAGCCAGTCGTGGCCTTCATCTTCTCGGCAAACTTGCCGCACTTGTCCACGCCCTCGTAGCACTTGGTAAGCCCGACAAGCATGTCCATCCATTCGCGGTCACGCGGCAGGTGCCAGCCAGCAGGGCATGCCTGGCGGGCGCCTTCGAGGTCGTAGAGCTTTCCGCTGCGGGTGCAGTAGTTTTCCTTGTCTTCATAGCACCAGGAATGGCCCGGCACATTGTAGTTCACGTTCTGGGCGAACCATTCGCGGCCTTCCACCTTGATGGTACGGTACACCTGGCCGTCGCGCGGGTCGGTAAACGAGCTCGAAATGCTGCGGATATCGGCATGGTGCTGCTGCTCGGCGCGGCGGAGTTCCGCCACCTGCTGGCGCTTGTACTTTTCGTACCCTTCAAGATTCGCGGCCCAGTATTCCTGCGCCTTCGGGTTGGTGAACTTGATGCGCAGGTCGGAAAGCGCATAGACATCGTCACCGCAGGCAAGGTCGACACCCGCGATGTTCACGATTTTTTCTTCCTTCCCGAATGTCATAGGCTTGTTGAAGTACGAAACCCAGGCTTCCTTCGTGACATTGCACTGGTTGTAGAAGTTTTCCTTCTCAATCTTTTCGGCCGGCACCACCATGTTTCCCGATGCGGAGAACGAGAACAAGCCGTCATCCACCTTGAACGATACGGGCTGTATTTCTTTATAGTTGGTGTACTTGCCCATGCGGATGTTACCGACAACCTTGACCGACGTGTAATCGCCTTCACCCTCGGCCTTGTAAATTGCATCCCACGTCTTGGGCGGGGCGGCAAAAGCGGCCACTCCCATAAGAGCGACAAACGCAAAAACCTTCTTCTTGGAACAGAACATTCTCAGCCTTCCTTTGTTGATATCACGAACAATGTTAGCATTTTTTCATTACACGACAAAGCCCGTCCACCACAATTATCTACATTTTAAGCATGGCAACAACACGTTACATACTGCAAATTCACTGCCCCGACCAGAAAGGGCTTATCGCCGGTACGACCCAAGTGCTCGCGAAGGCTGGCGCAAATATCGTCGACCTCCAGCAGCATACGGCCAAGGACATCGAGACATTTTTCCTCCGCGCTGTTTTTGAACTTGAAGCAAGTGACATCGGCGAGGTCAACAAGCACCTCGAGACACTCGCTCCGCACCTTCAGTTGAACTGGAAACTTTTTGATACCTCCAAGACTGAACGCGTGGCTATTTTCGTATCGAAGACGGACCACTGCCTGTACGACCTGCTGCTGAAGCGCCGTGACGGAGACCTCCCCTGCGAATTCAGTTGCATCGTGGGCAACCACCCCGACCTGGGCCCCGTGGGCGGCACCTTCGGCGTGCCGTTCTACTACGTGCCGAGCAACCCCGACAAGAGCATTCCCGAGAACCGTTTCCGCGAAATCATCGCCGAAACCCGCACCGACACGGTCGTCCTCGCCCGCTACATGCAGATTCTGAGCGAATCCTTCACCGAGGAATTCAAGTACCGCATCATCAACATCCACCACGGGTTCCTCCCCGCGTTCAAGGGCGCAAAGCCCTACCACCAGGCATGGCACAAGGGTGTGAAGATTATCGGCGCAACGGCGCATTTCGCCACCGAAGACCTGGACCAGGGGCCCATCATCTGCCAGGATATCCAGCGCGTGCCCGAAACGGCGAGCATCGACGAGCTCGTAGAACTCGGCAAGGACATCGAGAAGAGGACGCTTTCGCAGGCGCTCAAGCTGTGGCTTGAACACCGCGTATTCGTTTACGCCGGTAGAACATTTATTTTGTAGGAGTAACCATGAACGACGAATTCCAGAACGGCAACGACTTCACCTCCACTCCGGATTTTACCTCCACCCCGGATAACACATCCATCGAGCAGTCTATGGCCGCAGCAGATGCCGCAGCCGAAGAGGCCCAGAACGCCGCAAACGCTGCAGCAGAAGAAGCGGCAAGGGTTCAAATGGATTATACGATGCAGGAAAGTGAGGAGCCGCAAATCATCATCCAGAAGGAACGCGGGTTTGCCCACTATGTCGGGTTCGCGCTCCTGTGCGTGCTGTGCATCATCTTCTACTTCTTGCCGGGCGTCGCCCTCACGTTCGCCATCAGCCTGATCCCGGGTATTTCCCTCGGCGCCGTTGCCGCATGGACTTTCAGCGCGCTGCTGAGCGTCATCGCCTGGGTCATCTTCAAAATCAAGATCAAGGGCTTCAAGAAGTCGTTCTTCTTCTACATCGGACTGTGTGTCGCAGTCTTCGCCATCCTCCTTGCCATCGAAGTGCTGACCGAGAACTACAACCTGTTCGCGAACATCTTCGCCATGCTGTTCGGAGCATCGTAACGAGCCCGAAAGCATCCTGGCAACAACCCACAACCTCAAGTTTTTAATCAATATGAACGCAAAAGAATCTTTCGTGCATTTCCTTGTCGAGGCAGGTGCCCTCAAGTTCGGCAACTTCGTGACCAAGAGCGGTCGCGAAACCCCGTACTTCATCAACACCGGAGAGTTCCGCACGGGCGCCACGCTCTCCAAGCTCGCCGAATATTACGCGAGCGCCTTCATGGAACATTTCGACGGCAAGGCCCAGAACCTCTACGGCCCGGCCTACAAGGGCATCCCGCTCTGCGCCGCCACCGCGATGAAGCTCTCCGACGTATACGCCCAGAACCTCACGTTCACCTACAACCGCAAGGAAGTGAAGGACCACGGTGAAGGCGGCTCGCTTGTCGGCTACAAGTACTCCGAAAAGACAAACGTCGTGATTATCGAAGACGTGATTACCGCGGGTACCAGCGTGAACGAAACGATGCAGGCGCTTTCCCAGATCGAAAACGCAAACGTCATCGGGCTGCTCATCTCGGTCGACCGCAAGGAGAAACTCGAAAACGGCAAGTCCGCGCTCCAGACCGTGCAGGACGAATACGGCATCGAGGCCCACTCCATCATTAACATTAACGACATCATCGCGTTCCTCGAGAGCGAAGAAAACCGCAAGGCAATCAACGCACCCGAAGGCATCCTCGAGAAGGTGTACGCCTACCGCGAAAAATGGGGCGCCCAGTAAACAGGGCTAAAGAAGGGGGCTCCTTGTTCAAGAAGTTTGCAATCGTCCTTGCGATTGCCTGCATCCTTACCGGATGCGGGCCTTCGTACCATTGGACGAAAAGCCATCCTCTCTACAAGCAAGTCCCCTACAGTTCGCTTTCCATTACCGGCACCGAAAACGCTTTCATTTTGACCCGTTCGAAATGGTTTGCAAAAAAACTCGGCTTCGACTCGCTGAACGTACAAAAAGAAGCGACGAAGTTCTGCGAACAGGTGTTCCTGGACGAAATGAAACGCGCCTATCCGGGGCTCAAGCAGATTCCCGACTCCTCCATTCTGCGCTTCCCGGAAGAAAGTCAGAAAATTGATGACCGCGTATTCATCAAAGGGCATTTCCCCGAACAGGGAGTGAGCGTCACGGACGGTGGAAGCGTCCCCCCCTACATACTCATTCTGCATGAGTTCATTATCGGCACCGACATCAACCGCGTTATTTTCTACGACTACGAAATCATCCGCCAAGAAAGCGCCGAAAAGAAGACGTCGAACAACCTGAGCATCGTACTTTCGTACACGCTGTGGGACAACGTGAACCAGCGTCCGCTCTTCAGCGCCGTAGACGAAATCCAGCACCCGATTACGAAAATCACGATGGATGACATGAAGGCGGCTGTAACCGAGGCGGCAAAGAAAATCCGCATTCACCTCTACGAAGGAGTCCGCTGATGAAACGCTTCTCCTTCGCGATACTCCTGATTATTTCGCTTGCGGCGAGCGCCCTTGCCGGCGACGTCTATTTCAACAAGCATCCTGTTTTGTGGGAAAATCCCGACATTCTCATCTGGACTCCGGACGGCGAGAATCCGATTGACCCGAAGGAACTCTGCCTCTCGCTCAAGAGGACGAACTCGGGAATTGGCACCCCAAAGTGCCGCGTTTTCGGTGAATGGGAACGCGATACGGCCGCCATGCACTATGCGAAATGGCTGCAGAAGAATATCGACCCGGAACTGGACGAAGAATACCTGCACATCCGCCACCCCGCACTCATGGCTAAGGTGCAGCAGCTCGAAGACAACATCGTGCTCTACCTCGCCGACAACGGGAACACGGTGAACGTAGCGATATTCGACGAAACTTCCACCAACCCGAAAGTCGCAGGACGCGTCACCAAGACGAACGACAAGATCGCCCTCGGCGACGAAATCGCATCGACTTTCTTCTCGGGCAAAACGAAACGCAGGCTTTCGAAGGAAGAGCGCAAGAAACTGCTTGACGAACCTGACGAGTACTACAAGGAAGTCCCGAGTTTCCGAGCCTGGGCTGGAGTTTCAATCGGATACTCGCAGGCGCATATTCCTCTCACCCCCGATGACTGGACCGAAAGCCACACCAAAAGCAAGGTGCGGAATTACAGAATCACGAAGGACTCCGTGAGCCTCTGGAACTTCATCGAGGACGAAGACCCGCTGCTCTCCGTGCACCTGGGAGGAATCTGGTACGGGTTCATCGGGCTCGAACTCATCTACCGCTTTGCCAAGCACCGCGTAAAGATAGACGAAACCGACTCCGTGTACGAGGAACTCGACCACTGGAACTTCTACCAGCACGAAGTCGGACTCAACGCCCTGTTCGCAAGATCGTACACCATCACGAAATGGCTCGACATCGACCTGTTCGCATTCCTCGGATTCCAATACAGCTTCTACGTCGAAGACATCGCATTGAAGGATGAAGTCAAAAAGCCTTCGAAGGCCTACAATGTGCGCATCCGGTTCGAAAGCGCCTACAAGGGCGGGCTTATCGGCGGAGGTGCGCAGTTCGTATTCTTCAAGCACTACGGCATAGCCTTGCGCACGGGCATATCGAGCCGCGGGCGCGACATGTACGTAGACCCGACCCCCGATGCGGCCGCCGCACCCTCAGTTATTGGCGGTTCCACCATCGACTGGTTCGCCAGTGTCGGCCTGGAATACCACTGGAGCCTCTAGAAAAATATCGCGGCTCTCGCCATTTTTCTAAATTTGCACGCACTATGAGTGAAAATAATATTGAAGAAAAGAAAGAAGAAGTAAATCCGTTCCTTACACCGGTCCACATTATCGAACCGGAACACAAACTCCCCGACTACACATTCGACATGCTCCCCGAAGAACAGAAGAAGGTTCTCGCGGAACACGGCTGGACCCAGCTGATGCCGGTCCAGAGGAAAACCATCCCTTACATGCTTGCCGCCCGCGATATGCTGGTGCAGTCCAAGACGGGCTCGGGCAAGACGGGCGCATACGTTCTCCCGCTCCTGCAGGTCATCGTGCGCGACCACATCTACCCGCAGGCGCTCATCCTGGTTCCCACCCGCGAGCTCTGCATTCAGGTGCAAGACGAAATTGAAAAGCTTTCGAAGGGCACGGGCATCCGCTCGGTCGCCATCTTCGGCGGCGTGAGTTACGAACCGCAGCTCAAGGCGCTCAAGAACGGCGTCCACATCATCGTCGCGACCCCGGGCCGCCTCATGGACCACGTGCAGCGCGGCAACGTCGACTTCCTCGACATCCGCGACCTCGTGCTCGACGAAGCAGACGAAATGCTCTCGATGGGCTTCTATCCCGACATGCAGAAAATCCGCAAGTACTTGCCGAAGATGATTTCGTGCACGATGTTCAGCGCGACCATCCCGCAGACAGTGAAGAGCCTCGCACGCGAATTCCAACGCCCGAGCGCAGAATTCCTCTCGCTGAGCTACGACAAGGTCATCGCGAACAACCTGGAACACCGCTGGTACCCCTGCGACGTGATGGACAAGGATTCCATGACCATCAAGGTTCTCGAGTACTACAATCCCGATAGCTGCATGATTTTCTGCAACAAGAAGAGCGACGTGAGCTACCTCGAGCAGGTGCTTTCGGGCTACGGCTTCAAGGTCGGCGCCCTCTCCGGAGACGTGGCGCAGTCCATGCGCGAAAAGACGCTCAACGCCTTCCGCGAAAAGAAGCTCCGCATCCTCATCTGCACCGACGTCGCCGCCCGCGGTATCGACGTGGACCACGTGACCCACGTAATCGTGTACGACCACCCGGCCGACCACGAGGTCTATGTGCACCGCAGCGGACGTACCGCGCGTGCAGGCAGGAGCGGCCTCTGCATTTCGCTCATCACGCCGGTCGAAGAAATCGAAATCCGCCAGACAGCCGCGGACTTCGGCATCAACTTCATCAAGATGGATCCGCTCACGAACGAAGAAATTGCGAAGAAGGTTAGCGAACGCACCCGCGTGATCCTCGAACAGGAAAGGAACCACTTCGGCGGGCAGAAGGCAACCGAACGCATCAGCCGCATGCTCCCGCTCGTGAAGGAACTCGCGAACGGCCCGGTCGAAGACCAGATGCTGCTCGCATACCTCATCGACCGCTACGCTTGGAAGAAGGCATAAAATGGCAAAAATCAAAGTAAAATCCGCTAAGGAAATCGAACTTATACGCGACGCCGGCGCACTTGCCGCCGAAACCCTCATCCGTGCGGGCGAAATGTGCAAGCCCGGTGTCTCGACACTCGAAATTGACGAATTCATCGGCGACTACACCCGCAACCACAAGGGTATCTCCGCCTGCATGGGCTACCACGGCTACCCGCGGTACGCCTGCATCAGTATCAACGAAGTCGTGTGCCACGGCATCCCCAACGCAAAGACTGTCCTCAAGGACGGCGATATCGTGAACATCGACATCACGACCATCCTGTCGGGCTACCACGGCGACACATCCGCCATGTTCTGCGTAGGCAAGGTTTCTGACATAGCGCAGGAACTCGTCGACACGGCCAAGTTCTGCATGGAAGAAGGCATTCGCGCCGCCGGTGAACGCGGTGCACGCTGGAGCGACATCGGCTGCGCCATCCAGGATATCGCCGACGAACACGGTTTCAGCGTCGTGGAAGACTACTGCGGCCACGGCATCGGGCGCGGGTTCCACGAGGAGCCGACGGTTCTCCACTTCCGCAACAGCGAGCGCTGCCCGTTCATCGAAGTCGGCAACGTCTTTACGGTCGAACCCATGATCAACGTGGGCCGTCCGGGCACCAAGACGCTCAGCGACGGATGGACCGCCGTGACCCGCGACGGAAGCCTCTCCGCTCAGTGGGAACACACCGTCGTGAAGACCAAGGAAGGAATCGAAATCCTGACTCTTCCGAGGTAACGAAGGCTCATGTCGCTTCTAGGCAACATTCGGGACAGGATCGTCGAATCCGTCATCCGCAAGAACGAGACCGTCCAGCGTTTCGGTTCCATTCAGGACGTATTCATCGACTCCGAATCCCGGATTGCCAACGTGAAGATTCTCCTCCGCGGGGAATCGCAGGACACCCTGTTCAGGGCCTACTACAGTTTCGAGGACGGCGACAAGGGGACCGAACTCGTTTTCGACAAACTCACCTGCGACAGGACCTGGATAAACGAAGCGCTCAAGATGTTCATGGACGGGCGCCGGCTCAACTTCCCCATCGCCGATTACAGCGGAGAAGCCTTCGCTGGCATCACCGGCAAGTTCGCCAAGATTTTATTCTAATTCTTGCGCATGTAGTTAAAATGCGTATTCCAAACCGGATTATCGGAATGGGGATTATTCCACGTAAGCTACCGAATACTTTCGGAATATATAAAACATACTCCAATAGGACTGTTTTTTTGCGAATCCGATTTATTATATTCTAAAATGTGGCCCTACGGCCACCGTAACAAGGAGCCGCATATGTCCGAATGCAAGAACGAAAACATGGAAAAACTGAAGGATAAGGCCGTAAACATCATTTTCGACCTCATCACGGATATTCCGGACTCGCTCCACAACCCGACGAACACCCCCGAAGACAGGGTGAAGTTGCTTGTCCAGCAGGCATCGCTCAAGTCGGCCGCGGTCAGCGCCACGCTGTCCATCCCGGCGGGTTTCACGGGCATCCTCACCGCCATTCCCGACATTGCGGCCATCTGGCGCATCCAGGCGCAGCTCGTCGCCGACATCGCCGCCACTTACGGCAAGCTCGCGCTGCTTAGTCGTGAAGCCATGGTCTGGTGCCTGTTCCGGCATAGCGCGGCATCGCTTCTGAGGGACCTCGCCGTCCGCACCGGGAGCCGAATCGCCGTCCAGAAGCTGTCGACGACCGCCCTCCGGAAGATTGTCGAAAAAATCGGCATCAAGATTTCGTCCACCTTCCTGAGCAAGACGCTCCTGCGGGCCATCCCCGCCATCGGGGCAGTCGGGAACGGGGCCTACGCCTACTACGACACAACCGAGGTCGGCAAGACCGCGATTACCTACTTCAAGGCGCTCGTAGACCAGGACTCCACCAGCGAAGCAAACGAAGCCGAGAATGTCGATGCCGGCAGCAATACCACATCCACAAACGACTAAGTGAACTTCCGAATACCCCTTCCAAAACAAGCACATCGCCAGCACGTTTTCACGTTTCTGGTGCTTTTGCTGTTGGCCATATTCGCTTACTCATTTTACGCGGAGCAGATTCCCGTAAACGACGGAGCCGGTTTCGACGGCGTTTTCTACCGCGAGGTATTCCAGAACTTCTCTACAGATGTATTCACCGTCGGCTACGACAGATTCCGCATCCAGCGCATATTCCCGTTCTGCCTCATGAACGTGGTATATAATCTAGCGGGAATTCCGCTCACCAAAACCCACATGATGACGGGAATGACGCTCCTTCATTTCTTGAACCTCGCCATTCAGATCCTATTCTTCTTCAAGTTGGCCAAACTGCAGGGATGGAAACCCGTCACGAAGGTCATCCTCTTTTCGCTATTTTTTTTCAACTTTTCCGTTCTCAAGGACTGCAGCTTCGAAGCTTTTCAGACAGATGCTTTCGCCGTCACCATCGCCCTGGTATCGTATTACGCCTTCCTAACCGGGAGAAACGCCACGGCCTTCGCCATCTCCCTCCTCGGCCTTGTCACCTGGCCCACCGTCACCTACGTGATGATTCCCCTAATCCTCTTCCAACATAAAGGCAACGCGGCGAGTGCGCCCGGACCATTCAGGGCAAAATTTTTCAGGCTGCTCCCCTTCGCGTACGCGGTACCCGCCATTGGGCTCGTCGCTCTTTCGTTCATCCTGCACAAAGAGGCAAACCTGGACGGGCTTCTGCTCACAAGTCCCAGGCCCAGTCTTATTATTTTCAGCCTGGTCGCCATTGTCGGCTGCGGCTGGCTCCTCGCCACCATGCAAAAATGGCCGCCATTCCCCTATACCCCCACCGACTTTCTTAAATCATTCCGCCTGCGGCCGGCCATCGGCATCGCCCTCTGCATCGTAGCCATTTCCGCTATACTGCGAATGATCGCCAACGAGGAATTCTTCTTCGACGGGAAGCTCTTCCTGTACCAAATCATCGCTAGGCCTCTCAAGTACCCCCTCATCACGTTCGCCGGCCAAGTCGTCTACTGGGGGCTTCTGCCTGTACTTCTCCTCATTTTCGCCAAGGATTTCGTCAAGGAATTCATGGAAAAATCGCCCGGACACGCCCTGGTGCTGCTCATTTTCATATTCTTTGCGCTGGACAGCGAAGGAAGGCACATCGCCCCCCTCCTGCCGCTCCTGCTCGTTCCGCTCGGTTCCGCCCTCGACAAGGCCGACCTCGCCCCCAAGGCAGCAATCTTTACCGTAATTGCGCAGCTCATCCTTTCGCATTTCTACATGCCCATCAATGTGGAAGGCTTCGCCGAGAGCCTCGAACAAGGAAATCTTTTCACCCCGGTCGCCCAGCGCCTCTTTATGAATTATGGCCCCTGGATGACCAGCACCAGCTATTTTTACTGGCTTGCCATAGCCTTTGCCGCCTTAATTGTCACAAACGTGGTTTTCAAGCGGGCAAAACGCCCCCAAAGCGGCCAATAGCCCCTTGAATACCCCCTGAAATTTTCTACATTTGGGCGCAAACTTCAAAAAACATCAACTCCATTAGTGGAACAAAATATGAAAAACATTGAAAAGCACAGAAATATTGGTATTTCTGCCCACATCGACTCCGGTAAGACTACCCTTACCGAACGTATCCTCTACTTCACAAAGCGTATCCACGCTATCCACGAAGTTCGTGGTAAAGACGGCGTCGGTGCCACGATGGACTCCATGGAACTTGAACGCGAACGCGGTATCACGATTCAGTCTGCTGCTACGTTTGCAAACTGGACCCACACCAAGAGCGGTGAACAGGACTCCATCAACATCATCGATACCCCGGGGCACGTGGACTTCACTATCGAAGTGGAACGTTCTCTCCGCGTGCTCGACGGTGCTATCCTCGTTCTTACCGGCGTGGAAGGCGTTCAGTCCCAGTCTATTACCGTTGACCGCCAGATGAAGCGTTACCATGTGCCGCGCGTCGTGTTCGTCAACAAGTGCGACCGCTCCGGTGCAAACCCGCTCCGCGTGGCCGTGATGCTCAAGGAAAAGCTCAACCACAAGCCCTGCGTGATGCAGATTCCTATCGGTCTCGAAGACCAACTGAAGGGCGTGGTCGACCTCGTCGAAATGAAGGCCTACTACTTCGAAGGCGCCAACGGCGACGACATGATCGAAAAGGAAATCCCGGCCGAACTCGTCGACCAGGCTAACGAATACCGCACCCAGCTCATCGACTGCTGCGCCGACTACAGCGACGAAATCATGGAAAAGGCCATGGAAGGCCAGTACGGTGTGGACGATATCGATAAGGCCCTCATCAAGAAGACCATCCGCGAAGCCACCATCCGCCTCGAAATCACTCCGGTGTTCATGGGTTCTGCCCACAAGAACATTGGCGTGCAGAAGCTCCTCGACGGTGTTATCGACTACCTCCCCTGCCCGACCGACGTTGAAAACAAGGCCCTCGACCTCGACAACAACGAAGCCGAAGTCATCCTCAAGAGCGACGACAACGAACCGCTCGTCTGCTACGCGTTCAAGCTCGTGAACGACCGCTACGGCCAGCTCACCTACGTCCGCGTGTACCAGGGCACCCTCAAGAAGGGCGACATGATCACCAACATGGCCACCGGCAAGAAGGTGTCCGTGGGCCGTCTCGTGCGTATGCACGCCGACGAAATGGTGGACATCACCGAAGCCGGCGCCGGCGACATCGTTGCACTGTTCGGTATCGACTGTGCTTCCGGTACGACCTTCACCGACGGCAAGAACCACTACAACATGACTTCCATGCACGTTCCTAACCCGGTTATCGAACTTGTTATCGAAGCCAAGAACCGTGACGACCTGGACAACATGTCCAAGGCCCTCAACCGCTTCACCAAGGAAGACCCGACGTTCCAGGTGGAAGTCAACAAGGAATCCGGCGAAACCATCATCAAGGGCATGGGCGAACTTCACCTCGACGTGTACATCGAACGTATGCGCCGCGAATACAAGGTCGACGTCCAGACTGGTGCTCCGCAGGTTGCTTACCGCGAAACCATTACTCGCGAAGCCAAGTTCGAATACACCCACAAGAAGCAGACCGGTGGTTCGGGTCAGTTCGCTAAGATGTCCGGCGTGATGCGCCCGATGCCTGTGGAAGGCGACTCCGACAAGGTTTACAACTTCGTGAACTCCGTCGTGGGCGGCCGTATTCCTAAGGAATACATCCCCTCTTGCGACAAGGGTTTCCAGAGCTGCATGGAAGCCGGTTCCCTCATCGGCTTCCCGGTGGTGGGTATCGAAATGGAAGTCCAGGAATGGCCTTCCGCGAAGCTTTCGCCAAGGCTGGCGCCCAGATTCTCGAACCGATCATGAAGGTCGAAATCGCCACCCCGACCGAATTCCAGGGCAACGTTGTGGGTAACGTCTCCCAGCGTCGCGGTACCATCACTGGTACGAACGAAGAACTCGGTACGACCACCATCACCGCCGAAGTTCCGCTTTCCGAAATGTTCGGTTACGCTACCGACCTCCGCTCTATGACTCAGGGCAAGGCCGAGTTCACCATGGAATTCTGCAAGTACTCTCCGGTGCCGCGCAACATCCAGGAAGAACTCATCAAGAAGTACGGCGACAAGGTCAACCAGCGTGGGTAATCCCACCTAGGTTTACAAACCTTGAAAAGGCTCCGGCATTGCCGGGGCCTTTTCTGCTTTGTTCTGTATTTCGCTTGTTTGTACATTGCCAATAGGCGTTCAGTTAGTTAATATTTTATCAATAAATTTGTTCTTATCAGGAGCGATAATGATCCGGATCCTTTTTCTCTTTTTCCTTCTTTTGGTATCTTGCAGCGATACTGTAAACAACACCACCACGACAACCAACGTTTCGACAACAGAATCCGATACCAAGGGAGACCTTTATGTTTACGCCATGGACGCCATTTCGGGCGAACTGATTCCTGATGTGGAATTCAGCACCACCGCAGTGGAAGATTCCCTTCAGGTTGTTTATGGAGAAAAAGGCGCCTGTTTCCCTGATTTGCCCGTCGGCGAAAATTATGCGATTTACGCATCTGTGGAGAATTATGCGCCCGTAGTCTGCAACGCCTCGATAAAGTTCTCTGAGAACGTATCCAGCCCCAGCATGAGTTTTGTCGACAACACCACCTTGAATGTCGGCCTGAACAAGCTGGCATCTAGCCTTAGGGGAAGCATCTATTACCAGAACCCCGAGAACCCGACACAGTTGGACATTTTGCCCGCAAAAGGCGCGAAGGTGACCCTCGTCGTCAAAGATTCCGGCGACTGCTCTTTCCTCCAGAAGAAATACGGACCGGTCAAGGTGGACTCCAACGGTTTCTTCGAATTCGACTCCCTACCGGAAAAGGCAAACTTCGTACTGAACGTACATGACACAAAATTCAAGGGTTTCCTCTTCAGCGGCATGGAACAGGAAGGCACCCTTGGCTACGCCAAAACCGCAACGGTTCTGCCCAAGATTGTGTTCGAAAAAATCCAGACCGCGTTTGGATTCGATTTCATCCAGGACAACCGTTCTTTCGCACAGAAGAAGGACTCCCTGAAATTCAGTTTCTCGGAACCGGTCAACAGTTCCGTATTGCAAAACAAGGATATCCGAGTCGAAAAGCGAATTGACTCCCTCACGGCCATCGCGGTTGCGATAAACTATAAGTGGCAAGACTCGAGCAGAACCTTGCGCATAGCCCCCGCATTCGGAGAATGGGAGTTCGACTGCCTGTACAACATCCATCTAAAACTGCATTCCGCATACAGCGCCGAAATAATAGACACCGTTCTTGAATTCAGGGTTAACGAATTCTTCGACCTAAGCGAAAAAACAATCTCCGAGATATCGACTTCTAAGATAAACTACAACTCCAACACGGTCACCCTGAATTGGGAAAGCATATCCGGAGCTGACGCCTATGAAATTTATACGAAAATTCCTTCCCGTTCCGAAAAGAACTTCAAGCAAATCGCGGAAATAACTTCCATAACCAAAGGCAAACTCGACACGACTTACACCCTGCAGACAAACGGAATGTTCGCCAACGGCGATTCCATCTGCGTGTTGGTTGCCGCCCGCAACGAGAAGAACAGGTCCAAATTCGGAGAACCCCTTGTATTGAAGGACAACACAAGACCGCAATTTTCAAAGGCCGCGCAGGCGACCACAACCGACACAGCGAACTTCGTGATTAACGTTACGACATATTTTAAAACAGCAGCGGAAGGAACGACAACCATAGAGGAAACCTTCAACGAACCGATGAATACGAAGGACTCTCTCAAAATCGAGCTCCCGAAAAATGCCCCAAGAGATTTGGATGTCAGCTGGACTTGGAAAAGCAACACCAACCTGTCCCTGACAATCAAGGTCAAGGCCGGCGACGAGTACACCGGCGAAGAACCCCTGACCCTGCCCATTGTCATCAAGGGACTGAAGGACATCGCCGGAAACAAAATCGATGATTCCAAAGTGAAAGACAAATCCTGGGAAAACCTTGTAATCATACTGCACGTTGATGGGGCCACTCCGTGAAAAAATACTTAGTTATCTTCATTCTATTTGGAATCGCATATTGTCTGGCCAAGATTACCGTGTCATCCAATATTGACGACAAACAATGCGATGTCTTTGTTCAAGTGAATGAAGATAGCGATGTCATATTCCTTGAAACGATGCACATTCCAGGGCAGTACATGTCAACAGCTTGCTGGGGAACGGTAGCGACGATGTGTCATGTCAAGCAGGATGAAGTATCTTACATCAACGGAATGAAAATGAACGGCACTACGACCTTCTTGAATAACGAAAACCAGATTTGTTATTTCGAGAACCTAGGCCTTAGCGTCGGCAACATGGGCGGTTTCTATTATCAGCCTTGGAGCTATGTTTACAGCGTCAACATCCGAGTCAGTTGCGAGGATTCCTCTTCCGTTCCCCAGTATTGCGCCAAAACCGAAAAAATGGCCAAGCAAGTGTTGTTGGCAAAAGAAGAACTGGAATGTGAAGCAGAAGGTGGCAAATTTGAAGGCGGCGTTTACCGGTTCAAGATGCCGAACGATTCCATCGAGTATTGCGTCGCAGGAAGATGCGATGTCTGCCATTCCCAATGGTATAAGAAATTCGTGGAACATTGGAAAGATTCCGTATGTTGCGAAACACGCGGCAAAGAACCGAACACAAATAACGGCACATGCATTAGCCCTCCACCATTTGACTCTACCAAAATAGGAGTTAACCACTCCAAGATAACCGCATTCCCGGGATGTTCAAAGGCTGATGCCGGAACGAACAAAAGCAAATCAAGTGATCTCAAGCGTGACCGGAAACTGATAAAGGAAGTCCTTGCAGGCGACACCGAATCCTTCGCCACGCTCATGTCTTTTTACATCGGACGGGTCAAAGCCCTGGGATTTTCCTTTTTCAAAAACGAG
>CACXXH010000074.1 GCA_902771595.1 Fibrobacter succinogenes
AATGAGGAGGCATACAAAGCCGGTTATTATGAGCAGCTGATGAACGGTCTGATGACGCAACTCAAGCGCATCGAGCCGGGTAAGGATATTGAGGAATCGCATATGCGTGACCGTCAGCTCATTGCCGCGTGGGTGTATGACCATGCAAACGGCGAGTTGGAAATCATCTCTATCGAGACAAGGCCAGGACAAAAGAAATAATCTTTAGACTTGGTGCGTTTTTTAGTCAACACAACCATTTCAAAGGAAGCCCGCAGGGACTAACAGTCACAAGGGCTTCCACCCGCCGAAGCCAACATTAATCCATTTGTCGCTTGCGGAACCGAATAAATAAAAGTATATTCAGAAAATGGATCCTAGCCGAGGGCTGCTTCTAGAACTTCATTCATTAGCGTCTGGTAACCCACGCCATCAGACGCAGCCTTCTTCTTGTAGCCCTCAATTACGCGCACGGGAATGCGTATAGTGACGGCCTTTGACGCCTTCTCGGCCTTCCTTGCCTCGCTCCTGGCCCGCGCCATGGCAAAAAACTGGTCGGGAGTCATGGCATTTCGTCGCCGAAGTCATGTTTCTTGTAGAAATCAACGTCCAAGCTTTTCTTCATAGAGCCTTATCTCCTTTCCATGCGCCCTTCGGGCTGTGATTACCTTTCCCGTATTCCTGTTCGCGACGATTGTCCAGAGCTTTCCATCCCACTTTCCAGTGATGAGTTCGGCCTCCTCGTCGTGGTTTGACGGCGCCGACACGAACTTTCCCTGGAGGATGCGAAACATCATCTCAGGGTAGATGCTCCTTTCGTCAGCCTTTTCAAGTCCATGCTTTCCGATTTTCATTGTAAATATAACCTGTATTTACACTTTTGTCAATACATTTTTAGACGTTTTTCAGTGAATTTACTCCACTAACTATAGAATCAATATATTTATTGGAGGAAATCAATCATTCCGCAGCCCTGCAAGAACATCGAAAACAAACCAAGCAATCAGCCCACACAAAGCGAGAACGCCTCCAACAAAAGACCAGACAGCCAAAGTTCCGCTCAACAAGTCATTGTACATCAGCCAAAACGAAGCAAGCATCACCAACGCAAATGACACGGGGGTCAAAAGACGAGCCTTATGCAGAAAACGGCCAGCAGGCTTCAAAAACACAAGCCACACAAAAGCCCATAAGAAGCCGAAAGCAAAAGCCACAGCCTCTATCACTAGCACAACTATCGCACCTACACACATTGATTCCATAAAAGACTCCTCACGCAAATATATATAAAACAACCGTCAAAAAATGTCAACAGCCACAAGGGTCTCCACCCGCTGCAGCCAACATTAATCGTTTTTCGCTTGCACAATCCCTTAAAATAGCATATATTCAAAACAAGATATTTTCAAGAGAACAAAATGAACGACTACATCATCATTACAATCACCATAGCGAGTTCCCTCATCTTCCTTGGATGCACAAGCTTTTTTCTCAAGAAAATTTTCTCTCCCTGGCTCCAGTGCAAATTTTCCAACGCCAAAATAAGCATTTTCCAGCTTATCGGTATGTGGCTCCGTAGAGTTCCGCTGGAAACAATCGTCAAAGCGTACATCTACAGTTGCAAAGCCGGTATCCCTATTGACATAAAAACACTTGAAGCCCATTGCCTTGCCGGAGGCAATGTACTAAATGTTGTCCATGCACTCATCTATGCAAAAGACTCACTCATCAAGCTTGACTTCAAGCAAGCCGCAACCATGAACCTTGCCGGTGGAAACGTACTCGAAATTATAAAGGGATATCAGGACAAGAAGCTCCGCGAATTTCTCGAAGATTTAAAAAATCCATAAAATTAAATTCAACAGCATCTGTGGAATTGAATGAAATTAAGCTTAGATTTATAACGGCTCTTCATGAACCTCAAAAAGCATCCCAAAGGAAGCCCGCAGGAACTAACAGTCACAAGGGTCTCCACCCGCCGCAGCCAACATAAATCCGTTTTTCGTTTGCGGAACCGATGTAAAAAGGGTATATTTATTCAGACTTTAGGAGAAAAACGATTATGGCCGTGTCTTTAGATGAATTCAAGAAATGGATGGAACGTCTTGATGTGAGAGACTTCCGTACAAAAAAGATATGGCGTGCTTTTGAATATTATAAGTCTGATCGGAAAAGAGGCGTTAAAACGTCTGTTATGTTAGGTTATTCAGGTTATGAAGACGTGTTTATTATAGATGTATTCGGAGTTTCTATTTCTTTTAAAAGCATTGAAAAGGAGAGAACACCTTTCCTGAATAAATATCGTTTTATCAGTGGCGAGCCTTCTTCTACTATTGTGTGTTCTTTTATGACGAAATTAGAGGATTGTCAATTAAAAATCACCAAGCCAGAGCATATTGAAATGTTGTTAGGCAAGGTTCAGACTATATTGAATGAGGATATTTTTCCTTTTGTTGACCAATATTCTAATATAGATGAGGTGGCTAAGGAAATTGCAACAAAAGAGCGGAATGACTTGCCTTTTGATATCACCTGTCCTTGTCCACAAGCTACGGCAATGCTCTTTTTGAAGCAGACCAATAGCCCAGTTTATAAAGATAAGCTGCGGGAAACAGCAGAAGACCTGAAACAATATGTCGATGGCGATGTAAAAGAAAATGGTTTAGAATTAGCAGAAGGCTCGATTGACGTGTTAAAAATGTTTGAGGAGCTGCTGCACGATGATTTGGAAACGGTGGAATATGACTTCCATCATGATTTCTTCTTATAAATGCTCTTTATGAGCCGTAGGAAAACATGATTGCAATTCTATGTGTGATAGACTTTCTTTGGGGACTGGTGATTTTCCCGGTATTCAACACCCTAAAAAAATGGGTTGAAAGCACCAAATCTCTACCACTGGGAGCAGTAATCAATCTTTTAGGCAGTTCACTCTTAGCGGTGGCAGCGCCTTGCGGCATTATACTTCCCATTGTTGCTTACATTATTGCTATAAATCTTTTTAAAAGCCCCAACCATGGAGATGTCTTGTTATGGAGCTCGCTCTCTTTTTGGGGTGGGATACTGGCTTACGCGTTCCTAAAGCGCAACGCAATCAAGTCATACATCCAGGATGTCCACCAGCGAGAAAGCACGCACGATACACCTAGCGAACAGGCCATAGAAATTATCGAAAAAGACTGGCGCTGCAGAAAATGCGGAACGCCCCAAAAATATCCTTACGAAAGAAATTCACCGATGTACGGCAGCCCGTTGTTCATCTGCTCCAAGTGCGGTACGGAACAGATTGATTACGGGCGTTTGGAACCCGCCTTGGATCGCAGTTTCGGCAATTGGAATGTAAGGCATATTTCCATAAAGGTAAATGTTATTTCGTTTGTCGTTTCGGTGGCATTGCTGATACTGATTTTAAATATTCCGGTTTCATCCCGCTATATTTTGTGCGGCCTCCTTTTTTGTACTACAACGGCATTCGTATCAAGCGTGATAATAACGATTGAGAGTTTGCTGAAGAAAAAGCCAAACTTTATCAAAAAGTCTGAAGCTCGCTTGCAAGACAAGGATTATGTAACGCTGTTACGTAAACACGGCTACGAAGTTCCCTATAAGTCCTAAATAATTATGAGCAGAGAGGGAGTTTCCTTCAGCTATTCCACAAAAATAAAGGTATATTAAAGAAGCAACTTCATACCGGAGAAAATTTGTGGAAGTCCTGTACATCAACAGAATCGTCATCGTCGCAATAGTCTTTATCATCACCGTCATCGGTTTGTTCTTTCTGCAAGTACTCTTCCAATGGATCAAGGCCTTGCACTCCAACGTAAATGTGAGTTATTCCAGACTTGTCAGCATGAGACTGCGCAAGGTTCCAGTACAGACCATCATTGAAGCGTACGTCCTCGGCCGCAGCGAAGGCTACCCTATCGAATTAGACCTACTTGAAGCGCACTACCTCGCCGGAGGCAACGTACTCCGCACAGTTCAGGCTGTCATTGCGGCAAACAAGGCCAACGTCAAGCTCGACTTCAAGGAAGCCGCGGCACTCGACCTTGCCGGAGACGGAATGCTCGAGGTCGCAAAGAACATCGCAAAAAACAAGCCGTTCAACGGCATCATATAACAGTCAACATTTTCAGGCAAGAATTTTACATTTACCTCCATTACTAGGACAAAATTATGGATTCAAAAAGATTTACAGCATTCTTCATAGACTTTCTCATTACGGCAATGATAAACAACATTCCGTTCATGATTCTCATCATTCTGCCCTCTATGCAGGGCGGCGCACCCATGTCTCCGCAAGACACCATGATTAGGGCGCTTCTCTCCTCTTTAATCGCCATGCTCTACCTAGTCTTCCGCGACCTTCCGAGCTGCGGAAGCATCGGGAAAATGGCAATGAAGCTAAAGATCGTCGATGCCGAAACAGGGGAACCCGTATCGGCCGGCAGAAGAATCCTGCGCAACATTCCCTGGCTATTGAACTGGATTGAAATTCTCACTTTCGTTTTCACAAAAAAACGAATCGGTGACAGAATTGCCAGGACCGATGTCGTGACGAAATAGCCCTTTGTTTAATCAACTGGAATTTGGTATATTCAAAAATATAATCCAAAGGGGTTCTTTGGGAATTAAAGGGGTTTTCAACTAATGAAAGTTTCGTCATTTTTTTATTTCGCAAATTTCTGGCTCAAAACAGTTCTTTTCAAGAAGAAAGATCCGATTCTCGGCACCGTCATCGTAACCGACCGCTGCAACCTGAAATGCAAGCACTGTTCCGTCAACAACATCACATCGATAATGCATCCCTATGTACAAATCAAAAAAGAGATGCAGACATTGTACGATATGGGCACCCGAATCCTATTCTTCTGCGGCGGCGAGACGTTCTTGTGGAGAGACGGCGATTTGACAGTCAGGGACCTGGTCATCGAAGCCAAAAGAATGGGCTTCATGATTGTCAACGTGGTCACGAACGGAACACAGCCCATCGACTTGCCCGAGGCGGACCTGATTCTCTTAAGCCTTGACGGCGACAGGGAACGCCACAATGCCATCAGAGGCAATACATTCGACACCATCATGGAGAATGTCAAGAACGCCACAGCAGACAACATCTGCTTCTACATGGCCATCAACCAGATAAACAAGGATGCCGTGCGGGATGTCTGCCAGATTGCGAAGGATACGAAAAACGTGAGGGCGGTCTCGTTCAATTTCCACACGCCTTATCCCGATACGAGAAACCTTTTCCTGTCCAAAGACGAAAAGCAGAAAATCGCAGATACCATCTTGCAGATGATGGACAAAGGCTACCCGATATTCAATCTCAAGGCCTCCCTCCCGTACCTCGTCAACAACAGTTTCCCCACCCCATGCTACCAGTGCCTGGTCATCGAAGACGGCAAGATTTCGGTATGCGGAAGGTGCATCGACGTTCCGGGACTTTGCGAAGAATGCGGTTACTTCTTCGTCGCGGAATACACCCTGCTTTTCAGGGGCAATTTAAGAATCGCCTTCGAAGCAGTAAGGACATACCTCAAGTACGTGTAGGCTAACGAGAGTTTTTTGAATGAGTTTGAGAACGACCTTAACTAGAGCGTGGCTGACCCGATCCTTTAAGCCTTTTTTATTCAAAAACGAATACGACGATTTTCTCCCCTTCGAGGAATGCGAGAACCTCGGCCTGTACGTGCACATTCCGTTCTGCAAGAGCATCTGCACATTCTGCCCCTATTGCAAGACTATCTATAACAAGGAACTATGCGACCGCTACATAGACGCGCTGATAAGGGAAATCCATAAGGTCGGCGGTCAATACAAAGGCAAGAAGGAAACGACCAGCCTGTATTTTGGCGGCGGCACACCTGCCCTAATCGCAGATAGAATCGGCGAAATCATAGAAGCGATTCAGGAACATTTTACCGTGACCGAAGGCGTCGGCGTCGAACTGCACCCCGACAACGTGAATGTCGAAACACTCCAAAGGCTGAAAGATGCGGGCGTTACAAAACTCAGCATAGGCATCCAATCGTTCCAGGAGAAATACCAGAACATTCTCGGGCGAAAGAAAGTCGATGCAAACAAATTAAAGGAAGCCCTGAGCGCCGTGGAATTCGAAACGGTTTCCATGGACTTCATCTTCGCGCTCCCCGACCAGACCTACGAAGACATCAAAGCGGACGTGGATACCGCATTTGCGAGCGGCGCAAACCATGTTGCGATTTACCCGTTCATCGACTTTTCCTTTACCAAGAGCAAAGTGAAAACGATGCCGAAAAAGCAGAAAAAGGAGCTGCTGGACCGAATCACGGCCTACTTCAACGAGAAGGAATACCACCGCAGTTCTATCTGGACGTTCTCGAACAAGAAAGAAGCCAAGTATTCTTCCATGACCCGTGACAGTTTCCTCGGGTTCGGATGCTCCGCCACGACGCTCCTTCAAAAACAGTTCAAGATAAACACTTTCTCCGTAGAGGAATACTGCAAGAGGATTGACAGCGATAAGCTGCCGACCTCATTGACCATCCGCTTCACGCCAAGGCAGAGGATGGTGTATTACCTGTTCTGGACACTTTACAGCATGCAACTGGACGAAAAGAAATTCGAGCAGTTTTTTGGCGTCCCGCTCCAAAAAATGTACGGTTTTGATTTCTGGCTAGCACAGAAACTCGGATTCCTGACAAAAGAAAACGGCGTCTATTCCACGACCATGAAGGGAGCCTTTTACTACCACTACTACGAGCAATTCTACACGCTCTCGTACATCGACAAGATGTGGGGAATCATGCGAAAAGAAGCGTTCCCGGAAAAGATTGAGTTTTAGCGATGCAGCAGGATGCGGTCAGTACGAGCTTGACGAAGACCGTTGTGTCTGCGCACTCGAAAGCAAATCTCTACCGCCCCCTGAACTCGAAGATCCTGGCATGGACGGTTTGCCCGGATCCGGCTCATGCACAACTTCGTAAGTACTATGCTTGGCATAAACAGTGTAATCAATATACTTGATATTTTCAAGCTCAGATCCATAATTTATAGCGAAATCAGACCAGCAGAGACAATTGGCACTTGCCTCTTCATCAACAAATTTCATGACCAAGGTGTCCCCAGACATCGTCTTGGATAGGGTGCCTCCTAGCCTACTACAATTATCTACAACATAATACAGTGTGCCCGAGTATCTTCCGTTCGAATCCGGCTGCATATACGCCTTGGTGGCAGGCGTCGGGACCTTCCCCATCGGATAATCCGCAAAACACCTTGTCGACACCTCGACATCCAATTCTTGTGGCCCAGAAGACGAAGAAGCCTCTTCTGTAGACGAGCTGCTGTTCACAGCCGTCGTATCGGCCGACTGCGAACTAGACGACTCTTCAACGGCTTCCGAAGACGATTGAACTTTTTCCGATGAAGAACTTTCCTGCTCTACTGAAGAAGAGGATTCGGAGACTTTATTGGACGAAGAAGAGTCCTTGCTTTTCTTTGATGACGAAGAAGATTTTTCCGACGAAGAAGACGGAGTTTCGTCTACAGAGCTCGAACTTTCAAGTTCTGGATCTACAGAATTTGAGGATGAAGGCGAGTCATCGCCACAAGCTGCGAGCGCCAAGGCAAGAGCCGCGCCAAAGACAAACGATTTCTTCATAGGAATTTCCTTCTATTTTACTCATCCCTCATTAAATAATATAATCATTTTTTAAGCACTTTGTTTATAAAAAATGATAAAAAGGAGATTCCCGACACTGAGGCCGGATGGCAATGATACGAAAATGGCGGCTCGATGGCCGCCTTTTTAATTACTGTCTCGTGAGAGTCTTGTATCGAATCGGCTTCGGATTATCCGCATCTTCGCCGAGACGCTTGCGACGGTCGGCTTCGTACTCGCTCCAGTTGCCTTCGAACCACACCACCTTGGAATCGCCTTCGTAAGCGAGGATGTGCGTTGCAATACGGTCCAGGAACCAGCGGTCATGGGAGATAATCACGGCGCAGCCTGCGAACTTGAGGATAGCTTGTTCCAATGCCTGCAACGTTTCGATATCCAAGTCGTTCGTCGGTTCGTCGAGGAACAAGAGGTTGCCCGGTTTTTGCAGGTTTTTGGCCATGAGCACGCGGTTACGTTCACCACCGGAAAGCTGCGAAAGTTTCTTCTGCTGGGCGGCACCCGTGAAGTTGAAGAGGCCGCAGTAAGCACGGCCATTCATCTTGCGGTCGCCCACCAAGATTTCGTCATTGCCACCCGTGATGGATTCCCAAACCGTCTTGGAATCGTCAAGGCTTTCGCGTCCCTGTTCCATGCTGATGATTTCGACAGTCTCGCCAATCTTGAGCGTACCGCCATCGGGCTTTTCCTGGCCCATAATCATCTTGAACAAAGTCGTCTTACCGGCACCGTTGGGGCCGATAATGCCCACAATCCCCGAGCGCGGCAAGCTGAAGTTCAAATCGTCGAAGAGCACCTTGTCGCCAAAGGCCTTCTGCAGGTGTTCCGCCTGAATGACGACATCGCCCAAGCGCTTGCCGTTTGCAATGTGGATCTGCGCGACCTTAATTTGTTCCTTGGAATCTTCCGCCAAGAGTTCCTCGTAAGCCTTGAGACGGGCCTTGCTCTTGGCCTGGCGCGCCTTCGGGCTCTGCTTGACCCATTCCTGTTCGCGGGCCAAACGTTTCTGCCTGTCGGATTCGCCCTTCTCTTCGCCACGGAGGCGTTCGAGTTTCTGGTCCAGCCACTGGGCATAATTGCCTTCCCAAGGAATACCGCGGCCGCGGTCGATTTCCAGAATCCAGTTCGTCACGTTGTCGAGGAAGTAACGGTCATGCGTCACGAGAATCACGGAGCCCTTGTATTCACGGAGGTGGCGTTCGAGCCAGGCGACCGTTTCGGCATCCAGGTGGTTCGTCGGTTCGTCGAGCAGCAGCAAATCCGGTTCTTCGAGGAGCAGGCGGCAAAGGGCCACGCGGCGCTTTTCACCACCGGAGAGGTTCGTCACCGGCCAGTCACCCGGCGGGCAGCGCAGAGCGTCCATCGCGATTTCAATATTGCGATCGAGGCTCCACAAATCCTGTGCGTCGATGATGTCCTGAAGCTTGGCCTGTTCGTCCAAAAGTTTGTTCATCTCGTCGTCTTCCATGGGTTCGGCGAACTTCATGGAGATTTCGTTGAAGCGGTCGAGAATGGCCTGCTTCTTGGCAACGGCCTGCATCACGTTTTCCTTGACGGTCAGGTTCGGGTCCAGCTGCGGTTCCTGCGGCAGGTACCCCGCGGTACGGCCCGGTTCAATCCAAGCTTCGCCCTGGAATTCCTTGTCAATGCCCGCCATGATGCGGAGGAGTGTAGACTTACCGGCACCGTTCTGGCCGATGATGCCAATCTTTGCGCCATAGTAGAAGCTCAAAGAAATGTCCTTCAGCACCTCCTTGTTAGGCGGATAGGACTTGGTCATCTTGTACATGTAGAAAACGAATTTTTCTGCTTTATTTTCGGCCATAAGTAGATGTTTGGTTTTAGGGTTTAGGTTTTAGAAAATAAAAACGGCAATGCCGGCGCGCTCAGGACAGGCTGCCGGCATGACAATTGCAAAACTATCTGTTATTCAAGTAATCAAGGACCTTGCTCGTAAGGTCGTTTTCCTTCTTCCAGAAGAGAACGGAACCAGTCGCACGGTCCACGACCATGTCGTAGCCTTCCTGCAGGGCAATCTCGTTAATCGCCTTGCGGATAAGCTGGATAATCGGGGCGCTCACCTTCTCGTTCTGCGTGATAAGTTCGCCCTTACGGCCGTACACGCGGTCGATGAAGGTCTTGAGCTCCGTATCCTTCTTGTTGTATTCGGCCTCGAGTTCGCGCTTCTTCTCATCGCTGAGCATCAGCACCTGCTTGTCGAGCTTTTCCTTGATAGCGGAAAGTTCCTTCTGCAGCAGGTTGGCCTGCTGTTCCCACTTGGCCACCTGGCGGTCGTATTCTTCCTGGGCCCTTTTCGTGCCCTTGTAGCCGTCGAAGATGAGCTTGGAATCCACATGCGCGATACGAAGGCCGTCTTCGGCAAAAGTCGCGCTTGCGAACACCATCATCAAAACGATTAGAAACTTGCGAATCATAGAGCCTCCAAATTCCCTAGAATCCCTGACCGATGACAAAGTTGAATTCCATGTCGCCCACCTTGGTGCGCTGCAGACCGGTGTAGGTCTCGCCCACATCGAGCGGCCATGCAAAGTCGAATCCGATAATACCGAGCATCGGCACCACAACGCGGAAACCGAAACCGATATCCTTCTTGAGGCTTGTCGGATCCCATTCGCTGAGCGGGTTCCTGCTGGGCTTAGCAACCTTCGTCTTGGGGTCATAGCGTTCACCGAACACGTTACCCGCATCGAAGAAGAACGGCAACAGGTAGAATGTCTGCGGCACGATACCCAGCTGGAGTTCGGCGCCGATGTACTGGTAGCTGCGGCCCAGGCGACGGTAACCGATAGAGCCCGAGCTGTAACCGCGCATCGTACCTTCGTAACCCATCACGCCGCCCATCGTGTAGAGCGTGCGGTACTGCAGCTGATCGCCGAAGATAACGCCGTACTCGTTGGTAAGCGCAATCGCGAGGCGGTCGCTGAACAGCGGGAACCACCACTTGATGGTAAGTTCAGTCTTGATGAAGCTGAAGTCACTGAAGAGCAGGTTGTCTGCCACCTGCACGTCGAGCACGTAGCGGGAACCTTCCGTCGGGAACTGCGGCAGGTTCTTGTCGTCGCGCACGATGCGGAAGTTGATGGCAGATTCGATACCGGTGTAGACCACGTAGCTGTCGTCGATGTTCGGGCCCTGCTTGTTCATGAGCCAGCTGTAACCGATCTGGCCGTAGAAGTAGTCATCGGGCCACTTGAGGCGCTTACCCACATACACAGATCCGCCGTAGCGGGTGATGTTCGGGTCGCCGTAGTCTTCCATGTTCCACCAGGTGTAGCTGAGGCTTGCACCCAAAGTAATCGGCTTGTCGAGGAGCCAGGGTTCCTGGAAGCTGATGGAGGCGCTCTTCTTGTCGGCACCGTATTCCACGTTCAGGCTTGCCGCCTGGCCGTCACCCATACAGCAGTTCGGGATAGAAATGCTAGCCGTACCCACAAGACCATCGCTCTCGCTGTACGACACGCCCAGACTGAACTGGCCGGTTCCCGCTTCCTTTTCCTGCACGGTGAAGTCGAGGTCGACTTCCTGCTCGCTGTGGATCTTGATATCGGGCACGACCATGTCGAAGTAGTTGAGCTGCATGATTTCGCGGAAGCTGCGTTCCAATGCGGACTGGCGGTAGGTGTCACCCGGATACAGGCGCACTTCGCGGCGGATGACCTTTTCGTTGGTCTTCGTGTTGCCGTGGATGTAAACCTTGTGAATGCTCGCCGGGAGGCCTTCGCGCATGCGGTACGTGAGGTTCACGACGGAGTCGTTTTCGAACGTGCGTTCTTCATCGTACTGCGCAAACAGGTAGCCGTCTTCGCGGTACACGTCAATCAAAGCCTTGCGGGACGCTTCATACAAATACTGGTCGAACACGGCGCCACTGTCGAGACGGAACGTGTAGTTCAGCACCTTGTCGTTGAGTACCTCGTTGCCGGAGAAGTGCACGCTGCCCATGTAGTAGCGGCGGCCTTCAATCATGCCAATGTGGATGCAGATGGCGCTCGAGGTCTTGATGTTGTCGTACTTGTTCAAAAGCGGGAACATATCCTCGATGATGTAACGCACCAAGAGCTTCTCGTCGTATTCCGAAAGCTTCTTGATTTTCTTGAGCGAATCAATCTTCGGATTGTTGAACTTGTTCCCCTTCACGATATTGAGCAATTCCTTGCGGGAATCCTCATAGCGGATAATGTCGTTCAAAAGCTTCAGAGCGTCTTCTTCTTCCTTGACCTGCGGGAGAGGACGCGTGACGTAACTGTGGCTGGCGGCTTCCCTCGTCCGGCGGAAGAAGTGCGAGACCTGCATGGTCGGCTTGCCCGCCATCTTGTACATGGCGCTCGACGGATCCGACATGGCGCGGTTCAACTGGTCGTAAAGCGGCTGGAGGCGATCCCCGACCGGCACCATACGTCCCAAGTAGAACAGGCAACTGGAGTCCGGGAGGTATTCAGCACGGAAGTCCGTAAGTTCAGCATCCAGGTAACCGAAATGGCGAATAGCGTTGAGAACCGTATCGCGGTCGGCCTCGAACACGTTTTCCTTGAATTCGCCGCCGCCGTACCACTGGTCCACCTTCGTGAGCATGTGGTCGGTGATGTCCTCGTAAGGCACGTTGTCGTTGCCCTCGATTTCGATGCGGCGCACCTTGACCTTTTCGCCTTCGCGGATAATGAAGGTCACCTGGTTCTTGTTGTCGTCGACCGGAGTCTCGCGGTAGCCGACTTCGGCCAGCAAGAACCCTTCGGAATGGTAGTGGTCGATCATCGCCTGGCGGTCGCGCTCAAGCTGGCTCTTGCTGTAAACCTGTCCGGGAATCAAGCGCAACTTGAGGCGCAGGTCGTCCTCGGAAATCTCGTCACAACCGTCCAGAATGGCGGTATCGAGCGCCGGAAGTTCCTTGATCTTGAAAATGAGGTCCACCTCGGTGCTGTTGTCCACGTAGTCGACCCAGGCCGACACATCGTCAAAGAGGCCGGACTTGTAGAGGGCAGCAACGGATTCCTGAACCTTGTCGGAAAGAGCCGACGGAGAATAAGTCTGGCCGTCACGGATGCCTATGCGGCTAAGAATAGAGCGTGGCTCCATGTTGACATTGCCTTCGACCTTGACCTTGCGGACCGTATTTTCGGCCATGTAGTCCGTAGGCATTTGGGACATATCCAGCAACTGGGCGTGCATCAAACCAGCAAAGGCGAGTATCAGAATTACAATTCGGGAACGCAGAGTAAACCTACCTATAGAATCATAAAAAACTTAAAATACCGCACAAAAATACAAAAATTGAAAAGTTCCGCCCAACCAGAAATACCGAAAAACGCACATAGTACGACAACTTTACACCGATTGTAAAAAAAGCGGGGCCCAAGAAAAAAATTTCAAAATTTTTTCTTTTTTTCCCAGCATAAAAAGACTAAATTCTTTTCGGTAATTTTTACCCTCAACTACATACAGAGGAATTTATGCGTTCAACCGCCTGGAATGACGAAGAAAACAAGGTCCTGCCCGAAATGGCCCTGGACTTCATGCCCGAAGAAAAATTGCGTGACCTGCAGCTGCAGCGTATGCGCGCCACCGTAAAGCTTGCCTACGAAAAGGTCCCGCTCTTCCGTGAACGTATGGACGAGAAGGGCCTCAAGCCCGAAGACATCAAGAGCCTCAAGGACGTGTCCAAGCTCCCCTTCACCATGAAGAAGGACCTGCGCGACACCTACCCGTATGGCCTCTTTGCCGTCGACATGAGCGAAGTCGTGCGCCTGCACGCAAGTTCCGGCACCACCGGCAAACCCATCGTGGTCGGCTACACCAAAGAAGACATGGACGTGTGGGCCCAGGTCGTTAAGCGCGGCCTCCTCGCTTGCGGCTTCCGCAGCACCGACATCGTGCAGAACTTCTACGGCTACGGCCTCTTTACCGGCGGTCTCGGCATCCACGGCGGTTTCGAAGCCCTCGGCGCAACAGTCATTCCTATCAGCGGCGGCAATACCGAACGCCAGGTGATGCTCATGAAGGATTTCGGGGTCACCGCGGTGGGCGGAACGCCCAGTTACTTTGTCCGCATCATCGACGTTGCCGAAAAGATGGGCATCGATATCCGTGACCTGAAGGTCAAGCGCGGTATCTTCGGTGCCGAACCCTGGAGCGACGGCATGCGCGACTACATCGAAGAAAAGACGGGCATCAAGGCCTACGACATCTACGGCCTTTCCGAAATCGTGGGCCCGGGCGTGGGTTGCGAATGCGAGTGCCGCGACGGCATCCACATCTTCGAAGACCACTTCTACCCCGAAATCATCGACCCCGAAACTCTTGAACCGCTTCCGGACGGTGAAGAAGGCGAACTCGTGCTTTCTACGCTCAGCAAGAAGGCCATGCCCATCATCCGCTACCGCACGCGCGACATTACGACCATCGAAAAGACGAAGTGCAGCTGCGGCCGTACCATCCGCCGTATCCGCCGCATTGGCCGCCGCAGCGACGACATGATCATCATGCGCGGCGTGAACGTGTTCCCGAGCCAGATCGAAACGGCCCTCCTCCGCGCAGAGAAGGCACTGCCGCACTACCAGATCGTGCTCGACACCAAGAACAACATGGACACGCTCGAAGTCAAGGTGGAAGTCTCCCGCGACATGGTGAGCGACTCCATGAGCGCCATGGAACAGCTGAACAAGAAGTTCAAGCACTCCATCGAACAGATTCTCGGCATTTCCGTGATCGTTACGCTCTGCGAACCCGATTCGCTGCCGCGTAGCGAAGGCAAGGCAAAGCGCGTAGTTGATAACAGGAAGAAGATGTAGCGCCGATGGCGCAATGTGGAATGTGTAATGTGGAATGAGAAATGAATCATTTAACATCTCACATTTCACATCACACTCTTTATTCCTAACTAAAAGTTTTAAAATAGGAGTATAAAAATGAAGATTCCGCAAGTATCCGTTTTCGTATCGAACCGTCCGGGCCGTCTCCAGGCCGTGTGCCGTTCCCTCGCCGACGCCGGCGTGAACCTGCTTTCGCTCACGCTTGCCGACTCGGGCGAATTCGGCCTCATCCGCCTCATCGTCAGTGACCCGGAAAAGGCAGTTGACGTGCTCGCCAAGGCGGGCCTCAGCGCCACCATCACCGACGTGGTAGCCTGCCCCGTGAATGCGGCCATCGGCGGCCTCGCCGAACTACTCTCCACCGCAGTTGGCAGCCAGCAGATCGACTACATGTACGCCTACCCCTCCACCCTGAACGGCAGCAACATCATGATTCTGCGCTTCCAGGACGTGGACAAGGCCATCGAAGCCCTGAAGGCAACGAACTTCAAGGCCATCAGCAAGGAAGAGCTGCTGGGATAACCCCCGAACTGTCATCCCCGCAATCTTAGTTGTCATCCTGGAGGGAGCAACGCGACCGATAGGATCCAAGCATTAAACGCCGAGCTAAAGCCCGGCGTTTTTTTGTGTATAAGAAAACTACCGGCTACGCCGGTAGTTCCGTAAAAGCCTTCTGGCGGTCATGAAAAAAATCCTTTGACTATTATTGAAATGCG
>CACXXH010000075.1 GCA_902771595.1 Fibrobacter succinogenes
TCTCGAAGAGAGCGGTGCCCGTTTCGTGTTCAACTGCAAGGCCGACGCCGGCCAGACCGTGTTCCACATCCACCTGCACGTGGTGGGCGGACAGGCGATGGGCTGGCCCCCGTTCCCAAGTAAATAGAGTTCCGAGTTCTAAGTTCCGAGTTACTAGTGTTATCGGCATCTAGAAGTTTCTTGACACTGAAGATTCTAGTAGCTATTAACTAGCCCGAAGGGCGAAGTAACTGCGGCAAAGCCGCCATCCTATGATAAAAACCCGCGCCATCGTCCTGCACCGATTCCCTTACAGCGATTCCAGCTGGATCGTGAAGGTGCTCGCCGAAGAGAGCGGCATCGTCTCGTTTATAGTCAAGGGCGGCAAGCGCAAGGACAGCCCCTTCAAGGGCGCCCTCGACCCGCTTTCGCTCAGCGAGATTGTCTACCGCGAAAACCCGAACGCAGAACTGCAGTTCCTCAAGGAAGCGAGCGTCATCGAATGGCACCCGCACCTCCGGGAGAACTTGCTCGATTCCGCCAAGGCGCAGGTCATGACCGAAATCGTTTTGCGGTACGCGCCCGCGGGTGTCCCGCTGGAAGGGGAATTCGCCCTGCTGGAAAACGCGCTCCGGGAATTCGATACTGCGGGCAATTCTCCCGAACAAGGCTCCCCAAGTATATCGCCGGAACAAGATGTCGCAAATTATTCTCCTGGGCAAGATGCCGCGCCCTCCGTATCCGCAGGCGACACATCCGGCGTTTTCGCCCGCTGGCTTCTAGATACCTGCGAACTCTGGGGCTACCACCTCGACATTTCTACATGCAGCCGCTGCGGAAAAACGCTCACGGAACCCGCTGCCGATTTCCATCCGGAAACGGGAGGCTTCACCTGCACCGCATGCATCGGCGTCGAGACCGCCCGCGCAAAGCCCGAGACGCGTGCCGGCTTCTGGGCGCTCCGCACCGGCAACGAACCCGCGACTCCGGAATATGTAGAGAACGCGCTCCTCGCCTACCTGCGAAACCATGTCGGGTTCATGCGCGAAATAAACTCGCTCAAGTTCCTAAATGAAACACGGAAATTGTTCCCGAGTGGCTAAAGTTGCCGCGGCTCTCGCCATTGACGCACTCCGTGCGACTTTTGCTGGGCTCGGAAATGGAACTGCAAGCAGTCCGCTTCACTCGCCCTACGCAAAAGATGCTAAATTGGCGCTCGTTCCGAGCGCTTTTAGCTAGGCTCGGCCATGTCAAAAAAAAAGATTTTTTGCCGCGGCTCTCGCCATTTGCTAAATTTTACACGCCATGAAAAATCGCGGTTTATAAAAAGCGCGGTTCATAAATAGGAGATTGTCATGCTTACTGCGGAAGATATCCGCGCCTTGAAAGGCACGGGCAAGAAAGTTTCGATGATTACCGCCTACGACTTCGCGTTCGCCCAGATGGCAGAAGCCGCCGGAGTCGATCAGATTCTCGTGGGCGACAGCCTCGCAAACACGATGCTCGGTTACAAGAGCACCCGAGAAATCGGCATGAACGAAATGCAAATCTTTGTGGCGGCCGTCTGCCGCGGCGCACCCAACACGCACGTAGTCGCCGACATGCCCTACCTGAGCGACAAGGATCCGCAAACGGCATACGATAACGCAAAGCGATTCATAGACTTAGGCGCAGCAAGCGTCAAACTCGAAGGCACTCCCGAGGGCGTCATCGAATACCTCCGCAGCAAGGACATTCCCGTCTGCGCGCACCTGGGACTTTTGCCGCAGACCGCCGAGAACTTCAAGCAGAAGGGCAAGACCGAAGAAGAAGCCCGCGCCATCGAAGAAGCCGCCAAGTTCGTGGATAGCCTCGGCTGTTTCGAAACCGTGCTCGAGCACATCCCCGAAGAACTCGGCAAGAAGATTACCGGCGAAGTGAAAAGCGTCACCATCGGTATCGGTGGCGGAAAATTCACCGACGGACACGTGCTCGTGATGCACGATGCGCTCGGAATGCACCCGCGCAAGCTTCCTCCGTTCGCTACAAAATTTGTCGACATGTACTCTCTCGGCGTCGAAGGCATGCGCAAATACGTGGAGAGCGTGAGAAACGAATCGCCTTAACACGAATTCATCCGAAAAAAATTTACAAATCAAAATTTTTTTGCCGCACAGAAACTTTTCTGCGCGGTATTTTTTTATTTGCGACGTTCCACACGATTTTTTGCAATTAATTCTTTGAGTATCATTGTGTTACAATCAAAAGATATCGTCCCGTGCAAAAAAGAGTCAAATCGCCCGGGAAGCCCGTAAATACTAGGCTCGCGCAATTTTACATACAAATTAAAATTCATATTTTTCGAAGTACTTTTTTTGACTTGTCAATAACTTTTTGAAAAAAAATGAAAAAAATTTTAAAAAAGTGTTGATTATTTGTGAAAATAAAGTTATTTTAATGACATCAAAACATTAACCCTCAAAAAAAGGAAGAAAAACAATGGCTACTACAAAGAAACCTGCTAAGAAACCCGCTGCTGCTAAGAAGCCGGCCGCTGCTAAGAAGCCGGCCGCCGCCAAGAAGCCGGCCGCCGCCAAGAAGCCCGCTGCCGCCAAGAAGCCGGCCGCCGCTAAGAAGCCCGCTGCCGCCAAGAAGCCGGCCGCCGCTAAGAAGCCGGCTGCTGCCAAGAAGCCCGCTGCTGCTAAGAAGCCGGCTGCTGCCAAGAAGCCCGCTGCCGCTAAGAAGCCGGCTGCTGCCAAGAAGCCCGCTGCCGCTAAGAAGCCGGCTGCTGCCAAGAAGCCCGCTGCCGCTAAGAAGCCGGCCGCTGCTAAGAAGCCCGCAGCCAAGAAGTAATTCTTCTCGCTCTCTTTTGGAAAGGACCCGCTCTGCGGGCCCTTTTCTTATTGCTATCTTTTACACATGATTTCTGAAAAAGACCTCGCAGAACTTGAAAACATTCCCTTCGACGAACGCATCAAGCGCGTCGAGAAACTGCTCGAAGCGAAGGAATCCCCGCGCGGATTCGAACTCGGATTGCTCCTCGCCCTCAAAATGGGTCAGGAAATCCGCGAGAAGAAACCTCTCGGAAGTGAATCGGGCGACTTGGTCGCCAGCTGGAACGGAAAGTATTCCGAATATCTCATTGAAGAAGCTATCGCCAGCGCGAAAGAATTCATGCTCCACCCAGGCGCCATCGCCGAAAAGATCAAGGCGGGCATGAAAAAATTTGATGAAAAAGACAAGTCCTCAGAGGCGGATACCCTTGACCCTTCGGGTCTGCGGCATGACGTAGCCGGGCAAGACAATGCCGTGCAGAAAGATACCGAATCGGAGGACGAGAATGGCTAACAAGCTACTCGCCACCATCGACATCGGCAGCATGAGTTGCATCATGCTCATCGCCGCGTTCGAAGATGCGCCAGCGACACCCGCTCCCGCACCGGCTCCGGCAGAAAATGCAGAGACCGAGGCTGCGCCGGCAACCGAACCGCGCAAGATTCTGGTCCCGAAGCTCCAGAAAATCAAGATTTGCAAACTCGGCGAAGACATCTACGAACACGGTCGCATTACCGAGAAGAAAATTCAGGAACTTGTCGACGTGATGACATCGTTCCGCATGGACTTGCACGCACTCGGCGCCGACATCCAGGCAGTCGCCATGACCGAAGCCATGCGCAGGGCTGAAAACCAGGAAGAAGTCATCGACGCGGTCGAAAAAGCGCTCTGGTTCCGCCCGCGAATCATCAGCGGCGAAGAAGAAGGCAAACTCACCTACCGTTCCGTCAAAGAATGGCACGGCGAAGGCATCGTCACCATCGACATCGGCGGCGGTTCGACAGAACTCAGCAACGGCGAGACCACGTTCTCGATTCCTGTGGGCGCACTCAAAATGTTCAAGGCGATGGGCCCCATCCCCGGACCCGAATACAAGAAGTTCGTAAAGGAAACCTTCAAGGAAGTGAGCTTCAAGGGCATGACCAAGAAGCCCGTCTACCTTATCGGCGGAACCGGAACGGCGCTCGCCATGGTATTTTTGGACAAGCAGAAGTTCGACTACAAGGCCATCGAAGGACTCGAGATAAGCATCGCTGACCTCGACGCGGTCACCACGCGCATATCGAACCTCTCGAAGGAACTCCGCGCGATGCTCCCGGGTCTCGAAAACGGGCGCAGCGACGTCATCATCTGCGGACTTTTCTGGCTGAAGTCGCTCTTGGAAAAATTGCGTGTCGAAAGATTCTTCATCAGCACCGCGGGCATCCGCTTCGGGCTGCTGTACCCGCCGGAACCCGAGCCGGAAGCAAAACCGAAGGCGAAAAGGACTCCGCCCTGGCTGAAAAAGAAAGCTGAAGAAGAAAATTCCGCTGACTCTACCGCCGAAACGGACAGCGCGGAAGAAGGTTAAACTTCCACGAGAGTCGCGACGAGGCAAGAATCCTTCGTGGATCCGCTGCCGACAAAATCAATATCCTGCCCGCGCTTCCAAGCAGTGCGGGCTTTTTCGTGAACCGACCTGACGGCATCAAGCACGTCGCGCGCGAACGAGTCGAGCGCGAACTCGCTGTAGTTGGAACTCACCATGAAGAACCCGCGCGGGTTCAAAATCTGCGCACATTCCGACACGAGCGGCATCAGGTGTTCGCGCACGTTGAAGTTGAAACCCTTGAAGCGCGCGAAACTCGGCGGGTCAAGAACAATCCCGTCGAACTTGAGGCCCTTCTTGCATGCCCAGCGCACATACTCGAGCGCGTTCCCGCGGAAAAATTCACCGGGACGCAGATCGAGACCGTTCAGCGCGTAGTTTTCGCGACCCTTGTCGAGAATCTTCCCGCTGATGTCGGCGTTCGTCGCAACCGCAGCGCCCCCGAGGCGCGCGTGCACCGAAAAACTGCAAGTGTAGCTGAAGAGGTTGAGGAAACGCGGACCGTTTATATCTGCGAAGGACTGCGCGGGCCGTTTATCGTTTGCATTAAACGGCTCACCCGCTTGAACAGCGCCGGCATTAAACTGCCCGCCGGTCATCGCGCGGAATCGGTCTTCCACCTCGAGGCGCACGTGACGCATATCGAGGAACAGCCCCGGATTGACGGTATCGAGCAAGTCCACATGGAAGCGCGCGTTGCCTTCGCGCACCGTACCTACGGCATCTTCGCGGGTTCCGAGCGCAATTTCCATCGGAGCGTTCTCCAAGGATTTTCCCGCACGGGAGAGGCGTTCCTTCACCACGATGCACGCCGGATTGAACTGCGAAGCCACAGCATCTACAAGTTCACGGCGACGCGAGAGCATCTCCGGCCCGAAGAACTGCACCTGAAAGCGGTCGCCGAACCTGTCGAGCGTCATGCCCGGAAAACCGTCGGCGGCTCCGTTCACAATGCGGTAAGCGTCTGTCACATCGAACAGAGGTGCGCGTTTTTCATTTGCAGTCTTGAGTAAATTCTTCATCGTCTATAACGCAATTGCCACCGATGGTCCGGACACTTCGCCTAATCGCCGGAGTTTATCCAGCACTTGTTCCGGAACTCGGAACGGCTCCCTGGTCAAGCTTTATCCAGAGACTTGATCTGGTCCACGAATTCGCCTACTTCCTTGAACTCGCGGTAAATAGAAGCGAACCGCACGTAGGCGACAGGATCAAGTTTCTTGAGTTCCTGCATCACGAGATTGCCTATTTTGTCGTAACCCACTTCGAACGAATCGTTAACCGGAAGCGCGTTTTCGACTCGAGTCGCGAGCTGTTCAATATCCTCGGACGAAAGCGGACGCTTCTTACACGAGTTCATGATGCCGCGAATAAGTTTTTCCCGTTGGAAGGGTTCCTTTTCCCCATTGCGCTTGACGACCGTCAACGGCTGGATTTCAATATACTCGCGTGTAGTAAAACGACGACCGCACGCCTGGCACTCGCGGCGCCTGCGAATTGCGGTACCGCTCACGCGGCTATCGACGACCTTGTCGTTGTCCGTCTTGCAAAAAGGGCAAATCATGGCTAGAATATAGGTTTTTTCTAGGCAAAAGGCAAATTTTTTCTTCTTTCTCTTTCAATCTTGTCCGTGATACAGCGGGCAGAAAGTAAAAAAATCCCCCGTTGACAAAACGGAGGATTTCATCAAAGCGTTTGAGCCGTTTACTTAAGCGTTAGCCTTCTTGAAGGCAGCGACGTTCTGGGCAAATTCGGCGAGGTATTCCTTGGCCTTCGCGGCGACTGCCTCGGGCACGTAACCGAATTCCTTTTCGAGCACGCCAGCCGGAGCGGAAGCGCCGAAGCGTTCCAGGCCGCAAGCCTTGCCGAAACCACCAACCACGCGGTCGAAGAGCACCGGGAGACCGCTCGAAAGAGCGAACACCGGAGTCCACGGCACAATGACGCTGTCGCGGTAGGCCTTGTCCTGCTTGAGGAAGAGAGCCGGGCTGATCATGGAGACCACGCGCACGGCCTTGCCTTCGGCGCGGAGGAGTTCAGCAGCCTGGTGTTCCAGCAACACGTCGGAACCGTTCGCCACGAGGGTGAGGTCCGGGTTCTTGCCGGCGGCAGTATTGTCGCTCACGATGTAGGCACCCTTGCGGCAAGCCTTGGAAGCTTCGTAGCGGTTGTCGCCGGGGAGCGTGTTCACCACCTGGCGCGTGAGGATGAGAGCCGTCGGGCTGTCGTTGTTTTCGAAAGCCATTTCCCAGGCGGCGAGAGTTTCGAATGCATCCGCCGGACGGAGCACGAGCATTTCGGCCTTGCCGTTTTCCTTCGTGAGGCCTTCGAGCAAACGAATCTGTGTTTCGTGTTCGATGGGCTGGTGCGTCGGGCCGTCTTCGCCCACGCGGAAGCTGTCGTGCGTGAACACGTACTTGACGGGCAAGCCCATGAGGGCGGCCATGCGGATAGCGGGCTTCATGAAGTCGCTGAACACGAAGAACGTGGCGCAGATCGGGAAGAGTCCCTTCTGCAGAGCGATGCCGTTCATGATGGCGCCCATCGTCAGTTCGGCGACACCCACCTGGACAAACGCTCCCTTGAAGTCGTTCGGACGGAAGATGCCCGTCTTGTTGAGGAACGCCTGCGTGTTGTCGGAGTTGGAGAGGTCAGCGGAACTGCAAATGATGTTGTGGAAGTTTTCGGCGAGGTAGCCGAGAACCGTACCGCTCGTAACGCGGGTAGCCACACCTTCCTTAATCGGGAGGGTGGAAAGGTTGAGCACCGGAGCCTTGCCGGAAAGCCATTCATTGAGGGTCGCGGACTTTTCGGCGTTTTCCTTGTCCCAGGCAGCCTTGGCCTTCTTCCATTCGGCGACTTCCTTGCGGAGTTCTTCGGCGCGGGCTTCGAAAGCGGCCTTCACGTCGTCGAACACCTGGAACGGATCGTCCGGGTTACCGCCGAGGTTCTTGACCGTCGCGGCAGTGGAAGCGCCGGCAGCGTTGAGCGGCTGGCCGTGCGTAGAAACTTCGCCTTCGTAGCTCTTGCCATCTTCGGCAACAGCGCCCTTGGCCATCGTGGTGTGGCCGAACACGAGCGTCGGCTTTTCCTTTTCGGCCCAAGCGGCCTTGAACGCCTTGCGGAGGTCGGCGATGTTCCCGCCATCGCATTCGATAACGCGGAAGCCCCAGGATTCGTACTGCTTCACGAAGTCGTGGCTCATCACGTCTTCGGTCTTGCAGCTCAGCTGCACCTGGTTCGCGTCGTAGAAGAAAATGAGGTTCGAGAGCTTGAGGTGGCCAGCGATACGGCCCACGCCGTATGCGATTTCTTCTTCGAGGCCGCCGTCAGAAACGAGGCAGACGGTCTTGTGCTCGAGGATGGAGCCGAAACGTTCCACCATGAAGCGTTCGGCGATGGCGGCGCCAAGAGCGATGCCGTGGCCGATGCCGAGCGGGCCCGAGGAGTTCTCGATGCCAAGCATCACGTCCAGTTCGGGGTGACCCGGAGTGCGGCTGCCAAGTTGGCGGAAGTTCTTCACGTCTTCGAGAGTGAGGCGACCGCTGAGCACGAGCTCGGAGTACAGGAGCGGGCTCATGTGGCCCGGATCCATGAAGAAGCGGTCACGGCCCATCCATTCCGGATCGTCCGGATCGAAGCGCAGGAATTCCGCAAACAAAAGCGTCGTGGCGTCGGCGGCGCCCATGGCACCACCCGGATGCCCGGACTTGGCCTTCTGCACCATCGCGGCAGAGAGGATTCGGACGTTGTCGGCTGCTTTCGTAACTAGGGAGTCTTGCACTGTAAAACCTCTTTGGGTATTGTTATTTACGCGCCAAATTTAGTTTTTTTTACGATTTCTCTCAAGGTTTTGGGACATTTTTCACACTAATACAATCTTATTTCTTGCTTTTTATGCCCGTTTCGACCAAAAGGAACTCGGAATGGCCATCCTCGAACTTAAAATCAATACACCAGATATAGACACCTGTACCCACCAGACGACCCTTGTCAGAACGGCAGCATGAGCAGCGATTGTAAAAAAAGAAAAAGAATTCTTGAAAATCGATTCATTTTCGCCCTCTTCCTATCCAAAGCATCACTCAAATATATTAATAATCTCATTATCGTGTTTCTTGGCTTAAAAAAATTCTAATTTGAGTACCACAAATTTGAGGAAAATACTACCAAGATGTTCTTATCTAAAAAAAATATACTCAAAATAGCACTGCTGTCTCTCGGCATTCAGCATGCCTACTCCATGGAACTTCGCCCTCTGGTCCAGTTTGATTTTCCCAACAAAACAACGGTCCACGAGAAAGTCAACAGCGACAAACGTGAAAGGGAATGGAATACCGAATTTGTATACATTGGCGGTGCCGAATTGCTCTTTGGCGCAGAATCCCCCATTCACTACGGTTTCGGTCTTGGATATAAAAGCGCCCAGAAAGACGGTAGTTCCTTAATCGTTCCGGCAACATTGCCCATTTGGGGAAACATCTCTTTCGGCCCTTACGGCAAAGACTGGTTCGCCATTCCCTATGCAGTAGTCAGACTTGGTTATCAGGCCCCGCTTACCGGCAACGGCAACTGGTGGGAACTCCCGCTCAACTTCTTTGCAAGCGGTGGCGTGGGCTTCATGCTACCCTTCGACATCGGGCTCGAAGTCAACTACAGCTATTCCTCGCTGCTCAAGTCCTTCAAGAACCAGAATACCGAATTCCGCACTTTTTCGGGCCGCATAGGCGTACAGCTCTCCATCGGTTTCGAGTTGACCCACAAAAAGGCAAACAAGTCCGAAGACCAGGTGCAGAAAACCGCTAAGAAAGAACCCAACACCGCAAACGCTACGGAAGAATCCAGCGAACCGGAAACCACCACAACGGACAACGATTCCAGCGCTCCCTACAGCACGGAACCGACCGAATCTGTAACCGAAGACACAACAAGCGATACTGTAACAGAAGCAAGTCCTGCCGAAGAAACAGCCGCCGAGGCGCCCGCTGCAGAACAACCTGCCGCCGAGGCTCCCGCTGCAGAACAGCCTGTCACAGAGGAGGCCGCTGCAGAGCAACCTGCCACAGAGGAGGCCGCCGCAGAAGAATCTGCCGATGAACCCGAAGCCGCAGCAGAGCAGGAACCAGAACCCGAACCGATTGCTGAGCCCGCTCCGGAACCGGAATCCAAGCCCGCCGCAAAGAAGTCTTCGAAGAAGGCCAGCAAAAAGGCCAGCAAGAAGGCCAAAAAGACTACCAAGAAATCTACCAAGAAGACTTCTAAGAAACCCAGCAAAAAAAGCAAAAAGAAGAAGTAATATTCACACGAAAATTGAAAACTGAATAGTTAACAAAGAACCAGGCGCCTGCGGGCGCCTTCTTTATTTATATTTATGAAATGAAAGCTTTCATCACTGGACTTTTGAAAAATCTCGCGCATTATTTGAAAAATCTCGCGCATCCCGCAGGCTTTATCGGCCTGATAATCGCACTCGTCATTCCGGCACTTATCTGGTTTCTCGGTCGCCCTACCGGCGGCCACAAGGAAATCATCCGGCTGCTGGACCTCAATCTCCCCCTCCCCCTCTTCTGCTTACAGCTCTTAGCGGCAATCGTCCTGTTCTTCCTCCTGAACAAGGACTTCCGCGAGTGGTTCAAGGGAATCCTCCCCGCAAAATCGTTCTGCATCATCACCGCGGTATTCGCCGTCGCGGTCGCCATCTTCGCGGGCACGCAAATCGAGGCCCGTCACCGCGTACAGAGCGACGAAAGCGTGTTCATGTCCGTCGCACAGAACATGTACTACAACCACGAATCGGGAACCTGCAACCAGGGTATATTCGATAACGGCAACCTCAAATGCGTCAGCACATCGAACAGTTTCAAGACAAAAGGGCTGGCCTTCCTCTACTACCTGGGAATGCACTTCTTCGGGACTGACCTGCACTGGATTTTCAATGCCGAACTCCTGATGCTCCCGCTTGCGTTCCTGCTGATGTTCCTCGCCATTGTCGCCTGGACACGCCAGCCGCTACTCGCCTTCCTCGCCGCACTCCTCATGGCACTACAACCGACCGTGCTATTCCAGTTCCGAGCCATGTCGGTGGAACCGCTCTACATTTTCCTCTCCGCGCTCTCGCTTTTCATATTCAAGTGGGCATACGACCGCAACACCGTCTGGCACTGGGTTCTCCTCGCGCTCTGCCTCGCCTTCTTCGCGCAGACCCGCCAAGAGACCATCTTCTGCATCTTCGCGTTCATCATCTTCGCGCTCCCGAAGGTCCTCGACAAGAAGGACTACAAGGCCCCTGCGTTCTTCGCGACGTTCTCGCTGTTCTCCGTCCCGGCACTGCTCACTATCAGCTACTACCAGGGATTCGGTTTCCAGGGCGGCGAATTTGATGCCCACTGGCATTTTTGGGAAGACCTCGCCAAGAACTGGACCGAGATGACCAAGCCGCTCAAGGAAAACGGCGAACTCGAAAATCCGTTCCTCACTTACTTCAACTATTTGTTCGCCATCGGTGCCGTTTACCTGGTGTTCCGCGCCATCTACGACGCGACGAAGGGAAGCAAGTTCTACCTGTGGACCCTCGTGTTCCTGGCCCTCTACCATGTGCAGACCTACATGATTCTCGAGAACGTCTCGGGCGATTTCACCATCCAGATCAACCAGCGCTACAGCCTGGTGATGTTGCCCAGCATGGCATTCATCGGCGCACTCCCCATCGCACATGCCATCGAGTACTTCGCCGGAAGTTTCGACTACAAGAACCGCACAAAGCTCGCCTTTACCGGGATGCTAATCACCGCACTCGCGTTCAGCGCCTGGACCGCCCATTACAAGGACGACTTCAACAAGAACATCATGTACAACCGTAACCACCTGACTATAGAAGAATACGAAATCCTCAGTTGGCTCAAGGAACAGCCGAAAGCCGAAAGGATGTTTATCTACGGCAGGCCCTGGCACTTCGTAGGTTACGGAATTTCGTCCATCCATTACGACAAGGCTCGCCAGATGAGCGACTCCGATTTGCTGAACTACATCGACAAGTACAACGGCGAAGTCTATTACATCCGCGGGCTCGACTGCTGGGATAGCCACACCTACCACAAGAAGGCCGTGGAACACCGCATCCCCACCACCTGCGACGTGTTTGAGCGCGAGATGGACCTCGTGGGCGTGAAGAACATCCTCATCACCAACAACTACTGGGTACAAATAGCGAAGTTCAACGGACGCAAGACCTACAACCCGAGCAAAATCATCGTCGTGAGGGACCCCGCCGAACAGACGCAGGACTCGACCGGCGCATCGGCCGAAGCCGCCAGCATCAATCTGCACTTTGACCTGAACGAAAGTTCCGACGCAAGCAAGGCCTGGAACTACACAGCGACCCTCAACGGGAAAATCACCGGAAGCGGCGCCTATGCGCAGGGCCCGTACGACATCAGCGTAGCGGCATCCGACCTGCAGCAGGGCTACAACCAGTTCCGCGTCATCGTCATGGATACGGTCAAGCATGTGAAACTCGCGGACGTTTCCAAATACTATTTCAACGCCGAAGGCGGCACGATGGCCCTCCCGCAATCGATGCTTGCAGAGAACCGCCAGGACTGGGGTTCTCTCCACTGGGGCAAGAGCATCGAGAACCACGTGATGACCCTCAACGGCGAGCGTTTCACGAACGGTTTTTCTACGCATGCGGCATCCGAGACCTCGTTCAATATCGAAGGCAAGTTCCACGCTTTCCGCACCTCCTTCGGACTTGACGACGAGAGCCTCTGCAGCGAGGGCGTGTCGATCGAGATTCTCGGCGACGGGAATGTTCTCGCCCAAAGCCCCGTGTTCCAAAGCGGAACCGTACTCTCGCTCTCCGCGAATACGGAAGGCGTGCAGAAGCTGACCCTGAAGACCAAACCCAAGGGAAGCATCGACTGCAGCCACGTCGACTTCGTGAACCCCGTACTAATACCCTAATGTGTAATGTGGAATGTGGAATGAGTAATTAATCATCACACATTACACACTTCACATTTCACACTTATCGCTTGTCACCCGTCTTTTCTATATTAACCGTATGCTGTTATCCGTAATCATACCTGTCTTTAACGAAGAAGAAATTGTTGCCGAAACATACCGCGTCCTGGAGGAAGAACTCAAGGACATCGAACACGAACTCATTTTCGTGAACGACGGTTCCAAGGACAAGACGCGCGAAATCCTCGAAGGACTCCTTCCGGGGAACCCGAACAACAAGATTATCAACTTCAGCCGCAATTTCGGGCACCAGGCCGCATTCAGCGCGGGTCTCGACCATGCGGCAGGTGACGCCGTCGTGATTATCGATGGTGACCTGCAGGATCCTCCGAGCCTCATCCACGAAATGCTCGAAAAGTGGCACGAAGGCTACCAGGTCGTTTACGCCCAGAGGAACAAGCGCAAGGGCGAAACGATTTTCAAGCGCTTTACCGCGTTCTGCTTCTACCGCCTTATCGGCAAGCTTACAAGCATCGAGATTCCGCCCGACACCGGCGACTTCCGCCTCATGGACCGCTGCGTGGTGGACCAGCTCAAGAACCTTCCCGAAAGGAGTCGCTTCTTGCGCGGGCTCGTCTGCTGGGTAGGCTTCAAGAAAATCGGCGTCAAGTACGATCGCGCCGAACGCACCGCCGGTACATCGAAGTACCCGCTCAAGAAGATGATGCGCCTCGCCTTCGACGGCATTACCGGTTTCAGCTCCGCGCCGCTCAAGGTCAGTTTCTACATGGGTGTCATAGCGACCATCGTGGGCCTCGGCGTACTCGTGTGGTCCATTCTCGAAAAGTTCCTCAGCCCCGCGACTACAGTTCCGGGCTGGGCTTCGCTCATGACCGCCATCGTGTTCTTCGCTGGCGTGCAGCTCATGACCATCGGCATTCTCGGTGAATACATTGGGCGAATCTACGACGAAGTCAAGCAGCGTCCGCTCTACATCGAGGACAAGGGAAAACAACGCTAGCCAAAGGCTTTCATGGCCCGCGCACGCAAGACAATCACTCCGGACCCGTATGCCAAACCGATAGCGAAACCGCTACCGCCCGAAAAGAGTTTACCCGGTCACCTGAAGCAGTTTCAGTCGCCGACACGCGCGAACTTTGAACTCGTTAGCCCCTACGGTGCTGCGGGCGACCAGCCGAAAGCCATCGAGGAACTCACCGAAGGTTTCAAGAACGGCGAGCAGTTCCAAACGCTCCTCGGCGTCACCGGCTCGGGCAAGACCTTCACGATGGCGAACGTCATCAAGAATGTCGGCAAACCCACGCTCATCCTCACGCACAACAAGACGCTCGCGGCGCAGCTCTACCAAGAATTCAAGGCGTTCTTCCCGCACAACGCGGTGGAATACTTCGTGAGCTATTACGACTACTTCCAGCCCGAAGCGTATATCCCGCACACGGACACGTTCATCGAGAAAGATGCGAGCATCAACGACGAAATCGATAAACTGCGCCTGCGCGCGACCGCGAACTTGCTCACCCGCAGGGACGTCATCATCGTCGCCTCCGTAAGCTGCATCTACGGCTTGGGCAGCCCGAGCGAATATTTTGACCTGATGGTGCGTATCCAGAAGGGCGAAATCTACGACCGCGACAAGATTCTGCACGATTTGGTGCGAATTCAATACACTAGAAACGACTTCAGCCTGGAGCGCGGTTCTTTCCGCGTGCACGGCGACGTAATCGAGATCCACCCGAGCTACGACGAAGAAGGTTTGCGTATTGAACTTTTTGGAGACGAAGTCGACAGGCTCTGCCGTTTCAACATCGTCACCGGCGAAGTCACGCAGGAACTGGACGAGATGACCATCGCTCCGGCAAAGCACTTCGTGACCAAGGAAGAAGGCCGCGCGGGCATTTTGCAGCGCATGCAGGTGGAACTGACCGAGCGCCTCGCCGAACTCGACAAGGAAGGCAAGGTGCTGGAATCGGCCCGCCTTAGCAGCCGCACCCGCTACGACATGGAAATGATCCGCGAGACCGGCATGTGCAGCGGCATCGAGAACTACTCCCGCATTATCGA
>CACXXH010000076.1 GCA_902771595.1 Fibrobacter succinogenes
ACCGAGAATTTCGAAGCCCACGGGCTTGCCGTACTGCGCCGCGATATTCTGGAATATCGTGGCGTATTGCATCTTGAGGTTCGAAACGTTCACGTTGCCCTTGAGGAAGGGGCTATCGTCGAGCACGGCATCGAAGGCCTTGTCGTACTTATCTGCTTTCAGGTGATCGACCATCGCCTTGACGCATTCACTGGAATGCGGGCCCGCAAATGCAAAAGAGCAGAGCAACAGGGAAAAAATTATAGCCTTGATTTTCATTGTTTCTCCTTTATTTTTTATCATAATACTTGAATACGTCTTCCTCGGTCAACACGCGCAATTCACTGAACTCGCTTTTTCCGTTTGGCGATACGTATTCCTTTATCACAATCAGCCACGCAGATTTTTCACAGTTGATCTGGTAAACAGTCTCGTCATAGGACTTGGACAGGCGGCGCGTACGCAGTTTCGTATGGTTCAGCACCTTGCCGTGCTGCTTGACAAATTTCTCGAAATACCCGGCGTACTGCGTAACTCCCACTACCTTTTGTTCGTCAGCCATGTTCAAGCCATAGTCCAACAGAGCCGTTGCGGCTTCCTTGTACTTGGCCTTCTTGAGGAACTTCGCTAACTGGTCCATCTGCTTGTCGGCAACCTCACCGGCATAGCCAGCAACAGCCATCAAGAAAACACACAACAAAAAACGCAATTTATTCATATTACCCAATATAGCAATTCTAAGAAAAACTCTATGGACACTCGTTGGTCGTCTTTATGAGTTCAAAGGGGTTCTGGTTCAATGACATATCTGCTTTAATGAATCCAGAAACTCGACTGCATGCGTGGAATCCCGAAGTTCACTAAGGGCATGAATCAAATAACTTTCCGCCTCTTGAGAATTGAATGTACGGTTACAAGCCGAAGAATTCAGATAATCCAGAATATCATTTATTTCGGGATGAGGCTCTTCAAGTATACCGGCCGTTGCCCTGGGATCGTTCAGCCAGTCCAAGATCGTATCTAAAGGAACCATCTTTACGTCGGTCGAGTCTTTACTCGGCAAAGCCGCGGTTTCAAGAGAATCCGGAATTTCCGGCTCAGGCCTGGGATTCGACGCGTAAGACGACATCATCAAAACGGTCGAAAACCCAAGAAGGGCTGCCAAGCGCTTCCGGATTTCAGGAGAGAGCTTTTTCTCCCCATCGACTTTGCGTTTCTCGATATGCATTGTTTTTTTCGACCTTTTACCCAAACTACATTTTTTTGCCTTATGAGGTCTACATTTGTTGAATTTTCCTTTTATTACAGCTCATTTTATTTCACTTTGCTATAATTAACGGCAGATATTTACAAAGAGGTTTTTATGTCCCGCTTACGCGTATTGGTCTTGATGGGTGGCCCGTCCACCGAACACGATGTTTCTGTAGTCAGCGGCACCGGCGTTGTCCGCGCTATGGACCCGGAACGCTACAACATCCACCCCGTTTTGATTGACAAGGACGGCACCTGGCATTGGTCCGCCCGCGAACTTTCCCCGTACCAGAAGGACAACTTTTCGGTGAACTACTTCCGTAGCCTCGAAGGCTCGGCCGCCTGCACCAAGAAGTCCCCTGCCCTCTCCGAACTCCCGGCTGCCGATATCGCTTTCCTCGCTCTGCACGGCAAATGGGGCGAAGACGGTCACATCCAGGCTTTGCTCGAAAACTGGGGCATCCCGTACACCGGCTGCGGTCTCCTCGCATCGGCCCTCGCGATGGACAAGGTGAAGTCGAAGGAAATCTACAAGGCGAACGGCATTCCTACCCCGCCGTACCGCGTCATCTGGAAGCATGACTTTACGGGCGACACGCTCGTTTCCGTCGCCGACGAACTCGGGTTCCCGCTGGTAATCAAGGACCCGCTGGGCGGCTCTTCCATCGGCATCGGCATCGCGAAGGACATGGACGAAGCCGGCAAGATCGTGCAGGACCTGTTCAAGGATTCCAACCGCCTGCTGTGCGAAAAGTTTATCGCCGGCGGCGAAGCGAGCTGCGGCTACATCGAAGGCGAAAAGCCGCTCCCGCCCACCGAAATGCGCATGACGACGCGCGAATACTTCGACTACGAGGCCAAGTACAACGGCGAATGCAAGGAAGTGACGCCGGCAGAATTCCCGGAAGACCTGACCAAGCGCATCCAGGAACTCGTGAAGAACGCCCACTACGCCCTCGGCGGCGCGGGCTACAGCCGTACCGACGTGCGCATCACGAAGGACGGCGAACTGTTCGCCATCGAGACGAATACGCTCCCGGGCATGACCCCGACATCGCTCCTGCCGCAGCAGGCCGCCTGCAACGGCATCACGTACAGCCAGCTCATCGACATGATTATCGACAAGAGCCTCACCATCAAGAGGTAATTCGGAATTCGGAAAAAAGTTACTAGTTAATTCGCCCTTCGGGCTAGTTACTAGTTACTAGGATTTCTAATATCGAGAAGCTGCTTGAAACCAGCAACACTAGTAACTCGGAACTCAGAACTAGTAACTCCTAATGGAACTCAAAACTATGATCCTGGACCTCTATGTAGATACTTCCCGAAAGGGCATCTCGATGGCGCTCGCGACAAGCGGACAGCCCGAAGGAGCGCAAGCCGTTTACGAGGAAATCGTGAACACGGAAGCCCGCGGGGAAATCCTCGGGGAATCTCTCGACACGCTCCTGAAGCGCGTGGGCGCGACGCTCGACGACGTGAAGCGCGTGATGGTGACGCTCGGGCCGGGCTCGTTCAGCGGGCTTCGCACCGGAGTGGCATTCTGCCAGGGGCTCAGCTTTAGCGGGAAGCGCAAACTTTACGGGGTCACTACCCTGCAGGCGCTCGCATGCTTTGCGGGCAATGCGCAGCAGTCCCAGAATCCCGAGACGGCGGTAATCATCCGCGCTCGCACCGGGTTCTGGTACCTGAGGCTGAACGGCGAAGAATTCTTCATCGAAACACCCGATGTGGTTTCGCGCATCAAAACCGCGCAGGTCAAGACTGTCGTCGCAGACGATGCCGCACTTGCGGACGAGACCCTGAAGGCGACGTTCGATGCGCTCGGAGCAAAAACCGTACGCGATACGGGCAATCCGCTCAGCATGTGGGCCCCGCTTTTCGATACCGTCAAGCCGTCGCTCATTCAAGAAGCGAACTACATCCAGCCTTCGTACTTCGAGAAGCTCAAGGCATAGACCGGATTCACGCAGAATAGGTTGTCTGTAAATGCCGGTCCGTGAAATGACAGAAGCCGACCTCCCGCAGGTGCTCGCGATACAGCAGCAGCTCGGTTTTCAGGAATGGAACGAACGCGAATTTATTGCCGAAATCCGCGCAAGCTATGCTCTGTGCGTCGTTTTTGAACAAACAAATTCTATCGTGGGCTACGCCATCTTCCACCTGATGGGGCCGGATTCCGAACTCCTGAGCATCGCGACATGCGAAAGCGAGCAGGGCAAGGGAATCGGAAGCGCGCTCCTGAACGCGGGATTCGAACGTCTCGACTTCGCGAACGGCGACCAGGTTTTCCTCGAAGTGCGCGAAGGCAACGAGAAAGCCCGCAAATTCTATGAGCATCACGGTTTCGCCGCTTACGCGGAACGCAAAAAATACTATTCTGACGGAGAGAATGCCGTCCTTTACAAGAAGGCATAGCCAAGGAGCGCAACGTGTCTAAAATCCTGATGAACGACAAGAACCCGCGCAAGAACCGCAAGAAGATCTGGGGCATCGTCATCGCCTCGGTCACCTGCCTCATGGCCCTGTTCTACATCGTGATTTCCAGGAGCGGACACTGGCTCGTCGTAGACGACAAATTCGACCATGTGAAATGGGCCGTGATTCTCGATGGCCAGACGGCGAACCTGGAGCGCAACGACTTCGTGGCCGATCTCGTGCAGCAAGGCAAGGTCGATTCCGTAGTCATTCTCGGGCGCAGGGTATACCGTGACAGGAGCAACGTGGATTTTTACGCCGAAGACTTCATGCGCTTGGGCAAGTTCGACCCGGCCACCATATTCCTTGTCCGCCACGACGACCCTTCCACGCTCAGCGAAGCCTGCACCATAATTCCCTGGCTCAAGAAGCACAAGGCGGACACCGTCCTCATCGTTACCGCAGCTCCCGCGACCCGCAGGGCAAAGCGCATATTCGAAACCCTTTCGGGTGACAAGCCGGTCTACCTGACCGCCGACATCGCCTACAACCGCCAGTACAATGCCGACGCATGGATTTTCAACCGGGAATCCCGCAAGAACTGGATTCGCGAATGGTTTGCCTACGCCAATTCCTTTTACGACCTTTTCGGCGTGTACCCGCTTTCGGAGAAGGATTCCACGTTTTTCTCGAAAATTCGCTCCATTGCCGAAGAAGAGAAGGACGAGCCCATCATAAACCTGCTCGATTTGCAGGCGAAAACGGCAGCCGAAGACAAGCCCGCGCAGGATTCCGGCAAGCAAGCCGAAACGGCCAAGGCCAAGGCTGATACCGCAAAAGCCGATTCGCTCCCCTAGCCCTGCATAGACAAACTTCCCTTTTTGCTAGATTTCTTGGCATGAAAAAATTTGTCAAGATTGCGGCAATCGTCATCGCCGTTTTAGTCGTCCTCGTCATCGCCACCCTCAAATTCGCACCCGGTATCGTGCGAAGCTATGTCGTAGGGCACTCCGAAGAACTCATCGGGCGCAAGGTCGCCATCCAGAACATATCGCTCAACCCGTTCACGTTCAAACTCGAAATCGACAGCCTCGCCGTATTCGAGAAGGACGGTGAAACGCGCTTTGTCGCCTTCGACAAGTTCCGCGTGAACGTCGACCCGCTGCGACTTTTCACGGGTACGGCCGCCGTGAGCGAAATCTACCTGAAGGGGCTATACGCACGCGTGCTCCAGCACGAAGACCGCTTCAACTTCTCCGACATCATCGAGTTCGTCGCCAAGGGCGACACGACGGCATTCGATTCGGCCATGGTCGCAGATAGCCTCGCCGCCAAGGCCGATTCTACCGGCATGGTGAACGCCGTAGAAATTGCGGATGAACTCCCCTTCAGCATCTCGGTCGAAAACATCGTATTCGAGAAGGGAAACATCATTTACCAGGATACGAAAATCGGATCCAAGATCCAGCTCGACGACTTTTCCATCAGCATTCCCGCGGTTTACCTGAGCAACAAGCAGACCGACATCGGCGTGAGCTTCAAGTTCGCGGATGGCGGCGACCTCAACGTGAAGGTTCTCGCGAACGCGGCGACAAACGATTTCCACGTAGGGGTTGACCTGCGCAAATTTGCGCTCGCCTGCGGAAAGCCCTACCTGAACGACTTCATCAACTACAAGGACTTCTCGGGTTCGCTCTCCGTCTTGATGGATATCGACGGCAACCTGAACCAAATTCTCGCCTCGAACGTCAAGGGAACGGTCTCGCTCGACGATATCGTGTTGACGGAAACCAGCGGGAGGACTCTCGGCGTGAACCACGTGGGCGTGGGCATCGCAAGCGCGAACGTCGAGAAGAACGAGTTCCGCATCGATTCCGTAATCGTGGACGGCGGTTTCGCGCACCTCGACCTCTACAAGAACGGCAAGACCAACATCGACGTGCTCCTGAAGAAGGGTTCCGCCGACGAACCGGACAGCACGCAGCTTGCAGCCGACCAGCAGCTCGTTCTCGGCGATGCGCCCGATTCCACGACAACCGAAGCGAAGCCCGAAGAAACAGCAAGCCCGGCTGACGAGACGCCGAAAGCCAAGCCCCTCAACGCTAAGATAAACAAGCTCCTCGTGCAGAACACGACGGCGAGCGCTACCGACCACTCCATCACCAAGCCGTTCAACTACACTGTCAAGGCGATAACCGTGAAAGGTTCGAACATCAACTTCGACACGCCCTGCACCATCAATGTAAACGCATCGTTCCCCGAAGGCGGAAGCGTCGCCGTGAAGTACAAGGGCGCGCTCAGCGATATCGGCACGATGGATGCCTACATCAGCGTGAAGAACCTCGCCCTCAAGCACTTCAGCAACTACAGCCACCACTTTACCGGCTACCCGATAAGCGCAGGTACGCTTGCCTTCGCGAGCGAGAACAAGATAAAGAACTTCGAACTCGACAGCAAGAACGTTATCGACATCTACAACATTGACGTGGGCGACAAGGATCCGGAATCCGATCCGGAATTCCTGGTCCCGATGAAGGTGGGCCTGTACATCCTCAAGGACAAGGACGACAAGATTGAATTCGACGTTCCCGTTCACGGCAACATGAAGGACCCGAAGTTCTCCATCGGGAAAATCATCTGGACGACGGTTTCGAACCTGCTTATCAAGGTGGCGCTCTCCCCGCTCAAGATGGTCGGGAACCTCGCCACTACCGGAGCCGGGGCCATCGGTATCGATCTCGGGAAGAACGACGAAATCATCATCGACGCGACGCGCGCCTCGTTCACGAGCGAACAGTACGCCAAGGCCTCCAAGATGACCGAAGCCGTCGCGAAAGACAAGAACCTGAAGCTCATCTTCACGCAGTTCTACAACCCGCGCAAGACCACGGAAGCCTACAAAACCATCAAGCTCAAGACGGATTACTACAAGAAGTCGCAGGGCAAGGACAAACTGACCGAACTCGACGAACGCGCCATTGCCGACATGAGCAACAGCGACGAAGGATTCCAGGCATACCTCAAGGAAATCGGGGAAATCGACCAGAAGGCACTCCGCAAGGAAGTCGCCGCACTCGCCGAAACCAGGAACCAGGAATTGCTCAAGGTGCTGCAGCAACAGAAAGGCGTGACCAAGAAAAACATCACGGTCATCACGGCCCCTGCGGACAAGCTTTCGGCCCACCGCGGCAAGGCCCTGTACAAAGTGACCGTCGACGTACAATAGGTTCCCCGTTTTTTCTAAATTTGGCCTACCATGAGTGAAGAATTGTGCGCGAACCTCTCCCAGAAAGTGCAGGAGATTGCAAAGGCCCCGAAGTACCGCGGAGCCATATTCCAGATTGAAGCCGACGAGAAAGGACTCGCGCTTGTAGACGTGAAGGTATCCAGCCTGAAGGTCTACCTGATGATTGACCCCGAGTGCGACAAGATTCTCGAGACCAGGTTCTTTACCTACGGCGGCCCCATATTCACCGCGCTCGCCGACTCGTTCTGCAAGATGATTCAGCAGAAGACCATCGACGAGGCGTGCGCGATTACCGCAGTGAGCATCGAGGAAAGTCTCCGCGACACGCCCGATGTGAGGGCCATTCCGGAGAGCGCACCCGAAATTTCGCAGATGCAGACGCTTATCGAGATGATTGCGCAGGTCTACCCCGAAAAGAAGGGAACCGCAATCCTCGTGCGCGAAAAGATGGACCGCATCAAGTACCGCACGCAGACCGCCGAAGGCCGCGCGGAAGCGGATGCGGAATGGAACGCGATGACCAAGCCACAGAGAATCGAGAAAATCGAGGCCTGGCTCCACCAGTCCGTACGCGGCATGCTTCAGGGTGACGGCGGCGACGTCGAAATCCTCGACCTGACCGAAGACAACAGGCTCAAGATACGCTACCAGGGCGCATGTGCCGGCTGCGGCTCCGCCATGGGCGGAACCCTCTTCTACATCGAAGACGAACTCAAGAACAACGTGTACTACAACCTGATCGTAGAACCCGAAGACCCGCTCGACAACCTCCCGCCGAACGCGATGTCCGATGCCGACCGCAATTTGGCCGGACTGGACGACAACAATCCTCCACCGAGTTTGTTCTAGTTAAAAAAATGTCCTTGAGGACTCCCAACCCCAGAAGCCCGCAAAAGCGGGCTTTTACGTTTCGGGAGCCTTTTTCCTGGGCGCACGGTGCAGACTCGGGCGCTTGTTGCCCGGATGCAACGGCATGACCTTAGCCGTGGCCGAAAGAGAGTGTTCGATCTTCTCCTCACCGATGGAGGAGCACTGTCCCGAGAAAAGTCTGTTGTCAATTGCCATAAATCGTACCTGTGAAAGCGAAAATGGATAAAACGATATTTATTCAAGATAATTTATTTTTTTCAAATGTCAACAGGCCGTACCGCGGGAAGCCGGAAATCCCCAAAATGGCGCTATTTTTTGGAAACACTTCGTTCTAAAATCCCTTTTTAAGGTATATTTGGAGCGTTAAAATTCAAAAAAGGAATTATCTATGAGAAACTCGCTCAAACTCGACGGCCAGGTCAAGACTTACCTCGAAGAAAACGAACTCCCGAAGGCATGGTACAACGTCCGTGCCGACATGAAGAAGAAGCCCGCTCCGCTTCTGAACCCGGGCACCGGCAAGCCCGTGACCTTCGAAGACCTGCAGCCCGTGTTCTGCGACGAACTCATCAAGCAGGAACTCGACAACGATACGCCGTACATTCCTATTCCCGAAGACATCCTCACGTTCTACAAAATGTACCGTCCGTCGCCGCTGGTCCGCGCCTACTTCCTCGAACAGGCTCTCGGCACTCCGGCCCACATCTACTACAAGTTTGAAGGCAACAACACCTCGGGTTCTCACAAGCTCAACTCCGCCATCGCTCAGGCCTACTACGCCAAGAAGCAGGGCCTCAAGGGCGTGACGACCGAAACGGGTGCAGGCCAGTGGGGCACCGCCCTTTCCATGGCTTCCGCCTTCTTCGGCCTCGACTGCCAGGTGTACATGGTGAAGGTTTCCTACGAACAGAAGCCGTTCCGCCGCGAAGTGATGCGCACTTACGGTGCCAAGGTGACCCCGTCCCCGTCCATGACGACCGACATCGGCAAGAAGATCAACGCTGAATTCCCGGGCACCACCGGAAGCCTCGGCTGCGCCATCTCCGAAGCCGTGGAAGCCGCCGTGAAGCAGGAAGGCTACCGCTACGTTCTCGGTTCCGTGCTGAACCAGGTGCTCCTCCACCAGTCCGTCATCGGTCTCGAAACGAAGGCCGCTCTCGACAAGCTCGGCGTGAAGGCCGACCTCATCATCGGTTGCGCTGGCGGTGGTTCCAACCTCGGTGGCCTTATCAGCCCGTTCGTCGGCGAAAAGCTCCGTGGCGAAGCCGACTACGATATTCTCGCTGTGGAACCGGCAAGCTGCCCGAGCTTCACTCGCGGTAAGTACGCCTACGACTTCTGCGATACCGGCATGGTCTGCCCGCTCGCCAAGATGTACACGCTGGGCTCCAGCTTCATCCCGTCTGCCAACCACGCCGGTGGCCTCCGTTACCACGGCATGAGCAGCATCCTCTCTGAACTCTACGATCAGGGCCTGATGCGCGCTACCTCCGTCGAGCAGACGAAGGTGTTCGAAGCCGCCAAGCTCTTCGCCCAGACCGAAGGCATCCTCCCGGCTCCGGAATCCAGCCACGCCATCCGCGCGACGATCGACGAAGCCCTCAAGTGCAAGGAATCGGGCCAGGCCAAGAACATCGTGTTCGGCCTCACCGGTACGGGTTACTTCGACATGGTCGCCTACCAGAAGTTCAACGACGGCGAAATGAGCGACTACATCCCGACGGATGAAGACATCGCCAAGAGCCTCGCTAAGCTTCCGCAGATTGGCTAATCGTTAAAACGACAACGCAATTAAAAAGCCCCGGATTAATTCCGGGGTTTTTCTTGCTATTAACGCTTTCTTTTGAAAATCAAGTTTGCGCCAGCGTATCAAAAATTATTGTTCGTCTTTCGTCTCTTCGGCAGGCGATTCGGCAGCCGTCTCCTGGGACTTTTTATGACGCCTTTTGCGAACGAAGTCCCAAATGCCACCCAAGATACCGAACAAGACAATCGCGACCCAAAGGACATTGTTTATAACGAAGGCCCGAATATAATCCAGGACACCCGGTTCCTCGGACTCGTACAGGAGCAAGTCGAAAGTCTCTTCGGGGTTGTTGTACATAACGAACTTGAGGAACAAAGTCTTCTCTTTTACGACATCGATGAGAATAGTGGAACAAACCGCAGTATCTTCTTCGCAAACCACAACGTTCCCGTGGAGATCGCCCCATTCAGCCTTTTTTGTCACCTCGATGCGGTTCGTGGTCTTGATGAATTCCCCGAGAATGGCGGAATCGGCGGGGTTCTGGATTTTTAGGAACACGTTGCCGTCATCGACAAGAAGCAGGATGCCCTGTGTCGAGAGGACATAGCCGTCGCCCTCATAGGTATCCTTGTTCATCGCTTCTTCGATTTCCTTTTCGGCAATCTTCCCCGTCACGGCACCGACTCCAACGCCGACCAACTTACCCAGTCCGCCACGGCCCTTGTCCGCCACAGCGGCAGAAGAGAGCAGCAAGAGAGAAATCAGGAAGACCAGAATGGACTTCGGGAGGAATGCACGATTATTTTGTTCACAATTGAGGATATTCATGTTGTTCTCCATAATTTGTCCCCAAAGATAACAATTCGCATTCTCTTACTTTATTTCAACCAAGAAATCGAGAGCCAGATTTCCCTCACGAGTGAGGGCGACCTGTGGCTTTGTCGGGAAATCCGCCAGGCGCTTGCGCAGGATTTTCACAAGCTCCTGCCCGAAATCCGGTCGCAGCCCGAAGTTCAGGTCAAACGAAATTTTCGCATAGGCGACATTCCCCTTGAACTGATTCTTTTCGACAGGAACAGCCTTCTTCTTGGCATCGAGAAATTCGACTTTGCACGTACCCTCGGTTCCAAGGATATTTTTCCAGGCACCGTTGAACTTTTCGGCAAAGTCCAGCACATCGCCGAAGCTCTTGCGGTACTTCGCGCCCACATTTTTCACAAGGCCGTACCGGCCGTAATTCGAAGTATCCACGAAAACGACGCGGTCCATTTTCTCGACAACCGCCGCGACGTTCTTGACCGCCTCGCCGACGGAATCAGCCTTCGCAGACCCTTCCACATGATTGCGCAACTCGCGCAGGGCGTTTTCGACAGCATAGACATGGGTGAGCAAATCTTCGCCGGAGAACGAGGCGAAACGCTTCAAAGGAGCGGGCACAATCCATTCGCCACGATTAAAATCGTAAGTGAACTTGTCCTTGCCGCCCTTGTTCTTCAGGTGCATCACGGTCGAGTGATCCGCCATAAGCGACAGGGAATCAAACGTCAACACCATAGACGGATAGGGTTTCAGGATAGAATCAGCCACCGTCGGTTTTACACTCACGTCATACAGCAACTTCGCTCGACCCATGCCACGTGCATTATCGAACTTTACCGTAAACAAGCCAACCTCCATTGACGGGACCTGTGCCGACAGCGACACGTCCACCTTGTCCAAGATGATTTCGTCATAGACCAGCCAGTTCGCGTCCGTCACGTAGACCAAGACCTTCACATAGAAATTTACCGAGGCATCAACATCCTTGGCACTCAGCAGTCCCGTGTCGACATTCCCCTTGTACTTGAGCGTTTTGGGCCTAACCTTGAACACGATGTAGTTCTTGCCTTTACGCAATTTGACTTTACCGGACACGGCAGGCAGGGAATCACCGTACAGTTCCACAAAATTGCGTTCACTGTATTCCTTGTGAACATCCTGAAGGGCGTGGTTCAAGAAGGCCACGCCACCCAACGGAAGTTTTTCGACAAAGACGCTATCCAAGATTTTCTTCGCTTCCGCCAGAATAATCAGGTCGTCATCGCCTATCGTTGCGTCTATGGCATATTCAGCGACCCGAAAATAATTATCGATATTCTTGGCGATATCCCCCAAGCTGTAGCTCGTTTTGCCGAACGAAAATTTCTTGCTTTCAAGGAACGGAATTTCAATTTTTTCCAGCGGTTCATAAAAATCTTTTAGCGAAAAATACGGTTCGATTTCACGCGACAACTGCAAATTATCCTTCGCCCCGTCCTTGGACAGGAAAATCTTGAAATTGCCACCTTGGACCTGCGTCGGCCAGCTTTTCGTATCCACGTCCGTCAATCCGGGCATTTCCAAGACGAACGATTCGAAATTCGTCTTCATCGCAGAACCATTCTTGTCTTTATTATACTTGAAATCAAACGAAACCGTAGTATTGAGGGCAGACTGTTTTTTCATCAGCCCGAAATCCAGTTGCACGCTATCCGTATTGAGCTTGAAATCAAGGCCCGACAAATAGACAAAGTCGTCTGAAAAACAGGAATCACCTTTCAAAGCCAAGAGGTCGATGGTACGCAATTTGGTATTCGCACCACGTCCCACATTGAGTCCAATGCCAGAAAAGAAACGGGAAAACCGCCTCAAGGAACTATTCCTTATATTCAAGGAATCCATCGTCTTTTTCAGACCCGGCAAGTCCAGCAGCAACGTATCCTTGTTTTCCCTCATATTGCCCCGCAAGGCGAGCATTATGTTCGTCCTCGCCGCATCGACCATACCGACCATTTCCGATGCGCTGTACCATCTACCGTCTATTTTCAAGGATCCACCCATCCCGATATACGGAATAACAAAATTCTCGTCAAATCGAGGCAGGCTCGAGTCCGCACTGACGACATCGAGTTTCAAGGCTGTCGACGGATCATTGGACTTCGCATTTTTCTTGCCGCATAAAACATTCGGCGCATACGGAGGCGCTTTTGTATCCAAGTAGACATCTTCTACATCGAGATCTTGCAAGTACGCATAAGCCCCGCCAACACAAAACACAAAGGCGGTAACTACAAAAGAACCGATAAAATTGCGAACAAAATTCATAATTTTCTCCTCATGGCGTTTTTCATGACGCCTTTTCGATAAAATACAAAAATGAATAAAATCTGACCAATCCGGGTGGACTAGCAGCTCACGGCAAGTTCACTGATGGCGAGCGCAGGTACCTGGTAACTAGAGAACGGATTGTAGTATTCGTTCCCGACAGCGACAATGTTCTTGATGATGTCGAAGAAGTTCCCACTGAGGGTCACGCCGTCCACCGGATGCTGGATGACTCCGTTCTCGCACCAGAAGCCATGAGCCCCGATGCTGAGTTCTCCGCTCACGGAATTGCAGCCGGAATTGCCTTCGAGGCGTACCACGAACAGGCACTTGGGGAACAACTTGAGAAGGTCCATCGTCCCCTGCTTGCCAGCAGGCACAAGCACGTTGTGGAATGCGGTCGTCATCTTGCTCCCGAAGCCGCGGGCTCCATTCCCGGTAGACTTGCAACCCGCCTTGGAGGCCGTCTCCAGGTTGTAGAGCGCAGACGTAAAGCACCCGCCATCGACAACCTTCACGCGCTCCGCGGGCACGCCTTCGGAATCGACGTAGGTCACATGCTGGAACATTTCACCCTGCGGGTCGTTCCAGAGGGAGAACGCCGGAGAGGCAATCATCTCGCCTTCCTTGCCGGCAAGGCGAGAAAGTCCCTTCTGCATAGTCTCCGCAAAGAAGGGCGGTTCATACATGCTCAGGAAGCGAGCCGCAATGCGTTCCGAAAGCACGACAGGAATGTTGCCGCCTTCAATCTTTTTCGCACCGAAAAGTTCCGTCGCGTATGTGGCCGCACGGGTGGCAATTTCATCGATACTGAAGCTGTTCCAATCGCGGCCCGACTTCACGAAGTTGCCGAGCTTGGTAACGCCATCGCGGCTTGCCACGGCACCAACGCCCGCAGAAGCGGCATTTGAGCGGACCTCGTAAAAAGCGCCCTTGCTGTTTGCAACCACAAAGGTGTTGTGGTCTGTATCTGCGCCGAGGTACGGAATATTCTGGATTTCGCTAGACTTCGCAAAGGTCGCCTTCTCGAGGTCGATGCAGAAGTCCTTCATCTTAGCAAGGTCAAGACTTTCGAGTGCCGGATTGTAGTTCGGCTGGCCTGCGGGAACCTCGACCGGAGCGGGCAATTCGATGTCCACCGTCTCCGTCCAAGCCGTGTGCGAAAGCGCATCCTTGAGCGTCTGCTGCAGGGATTCCTTCGTGAGGCGTTCCGTGTGCGCGTAGCCCGGATGACAGTCCTTGATAACGCGAATGCCTACCCCGACGGAATCGGAAATTTCGGTATTCTGCACCTGGCCCTGAAAAACGGAAAGGCCTTCAGAATGCGTATTGGATGCGATGACATCGAACTGTTCTGCCTCGCCCTTTGCGAGGTCACATATACAAGAAACTGCGTCGGTAATATTCATTATGCGTTCCTCTTTGCTTTGCTGGCCAGCATGCGCCAGTAAGCAGCAGGGCTGCCAGTCACGGATTCCAGAGCGGAGGCCAGTTCGAGCGTAATCTCGACCGTACCCGCAATCAAGCCCTCAAGCGTCTCCATCGAGACTCCCAGACGGCGGGCAAATTCAGCCTTGTCCATCTTGAGCCATTCAATGCCTTCGAGAATTGCCTGCCCCGGAGTGGGCGTTCCATGCCTTGCCATATTAAAATTCCTTAAAATTCAACGTCCTTCCAGCCTTCCGCACCGAAGCGGAGGTCGCGTTCCACAAATTCCCA
>CACXXH010000077.1 GCA_902771595.1 Fibrobacter succinogenes
AGCAGTTTTTCAGACTTGAGCAGGTTCATCTTCATAAGAGGTTCTCCTATGTTCAAACTCTTCCAATATAAATTTACATAAAATTTCATACAACATCAATAAATTTCGCCCAAGCAGGCGACGGCATGTTCAAAAGCAGGGATAAAAAGGCGATGCCGCAACAAGTGCGGCATGACAGATAAAAATAAGCAATGTCGTTATTACAGAATAAATCCGAAAAAAGCTCTTTGCAGCAAGGCAATTGGAGAGGATTTAGTAATTACAAAAGTAAATCTAATGCGGGCTATCGAGCGTGATGAGTTTGTCCACATCCTTGTTGTAAAAACCGGACTGCACGTATTCGCGTGAAGACACGCCACCCATACTATGCGCTATGAGGATGTTGCGGGAGGGAATGGTACGGTAAGAATGTTTAAGTGAATCTATTCTTCGATTTTGCAAACTATCTTGTCCTCCAGCTCTTACTTCCTGAGCTTCCTCAAAAAGGGATCTACGCACGGAACAATTGTTATCGCCTTTCCATGTCCTGTCACCAATTTCGTGAGCATTGTGCGCTGGAGATTCCGCAGGATTTGCAAACGAACGTTGAAGATAAATATATGGAGATCCGAATATATTTACAGAATCCATAAAAATTTCGCCGTTACGATACTGATAGTCCTCAAATACGGCAGAATCTAGCCAATAAGTAAGTTTTTTCAAAGAACCTTCATTGTAACCATCGCTAGAATCTGGAATTACTCGCCTATCATAACTACCCAACATTCCTACAGCCTTACCAAGGTTCCAATCAGTCATTCCTTTGGTATTCATGCTTCTTTGCAAAAGCGAATAAGCCTCGCTTATTAAATCAACATCACACTTGCTTGTAAATCCCTGTCCCTCTGGGGCTGCACCATGCACCAAAACCACATTATAACGATTTATTGATTCCATCGGCTTTGCAGCAAGTAATACTCCACAATAGCAGGTCACAATCATGACCAGTATGTTCACTTTTCCCATAAATTCCCCTTAAGTTACTTTGCTATTACTAAATCCTCGGAAGAATAACCTATAGATGTTCCCATAGAGTCAACAAAAAAATCGTATTCCATTCGCATAGGCAAAATAGGTGTTCCCAACGGTTTCAAATAATGAATAAAAGTTCCGTTAAAAAGGTTGGGTTCTCCATTCATCATCGCAGTTGGATGCTTTATCGTAAACATCCCCCCCCATACTTCCAAAACATTTTTTGTGTATATAGACCAGCTGGCATCATTCCAAATCAAAGAGTCTATTAAACCATCCTTGCCATATTCATAAACTCCATATCTATCTTCATCGTATAACGCCTTCAAACACAAAGCCTCTCCATCAATGTACGTAATGTCGTCACACCCCTCAAGCCATGCATATTCGCCCGTACGCTCTAGATTACTCACATTTCCTGTTGCTGTGTCCAAAATCGCAAATCCACAGGGAAATGCGTCCTTCATCAAGATCTTACCGTCAATCCATGCGCTTGCCCGCAAACCATATCCTTCCCATTTGCAAGGTGCTTCCCATTTCCACTTTCTGACAACCCGCGCATCCCCACCAATTTTCCAAAAGCCAAATTCTTCATCATCATTAAAAAACATAACAGAAGAATCCGAGTAAAAGCCTTCCACAATATTGATTTTTCCATCAACCGTATCCCCCCATAGAGGCGGGCGTTTCTCTCTATAGTTCACAAGGAAAACACCTTGATTCAATGTTCCCTTTTCACAACTGTCATAATAATCGCAACTTTTGTTATACGTTCCCCAGACTCTCCCATTCCAAACAATGGCCAAAGAATCATTTACAAACGCAGTCAGATACCCCTCTGTTCTTTTCTTAGAAACAGACATCGTTGTTTCGTCTTCAAACCAACTGAAACACCCCCACATGCAAACACACGCAAGCACAGCCGTCACGGCCAACAACTTGTTCATTCCGTTTCTCATAAGGAATCCTCCTAACGCATTCCCACATCGCCCAAAGGGTTGATTTTTCATGCAATTTACCAATATAAATTTACATTAACCGCAACAATTAGTGCAATCAAAAAAATCCAATCAAAGGATTGGATTTGACTTCAATTATTACCCATGTAATTTTCAATAGATTCCATTGGCCTGGGGATGGACCAAGACACACAAATTAAAGTCAACAGCGATAAAACAATTCGTCTTTTCACACCTTACTCCAAATCAACAACGACATCATCTCCCAGATAGAATTTCAAAGGCTCTCGCCATGCAAACTCAGTATCTAAACAGGTAACAATTCCTTTATCCAAACTACATATGTTTGCGCGTAATTCAATCATATTTCCCCAAAAAACTCCACTACTAAATATCAAAGGAGCCAAAAGTGTATCTAATTCGTTTCTTAAAATATTTCCCTCAAGCTGGCGCGCACCAGCAACAGAACAATACACATCTTCCCCCCACGCTCTCACGTCATCACACTTCTTAATCCATTCCAAATCCTTGTCCAGCCGCTTGTAGGTCAGCGTCCTCGAAAGCGTATCCAAAACCACGTAATTGCATGTATCGCCATCAGCAGCTAGGGATTCACCGCTCCTTCCAATGAAAGTTCCGTCTAGCCACGGCTTTAACGAGCTTATCCTAAACTCTACGGAGCAACCATCGCTCTCTTTTGTCAATTTGATTTCATGCGGCCTCTCGCCAATTTTCCATAACCGAACTGATTTCGAAACTTCGCCACCCCAAATCACGGAATCAGTCATCTGCCCACCGAATATGCCTGTCATCTTTTTGTCAGGAAGCGAATCGCACCATCTCGGGCCGTCCTCCTGGACACGATAATTATAAACGCACAGACGTTCGCGACCACAACCGCTTGATTCTTCGGACGCCATAATCCAAGAATCCCTTATCTCCAACCAGCAACGATAATCGCCCACCATTACAAGAGAATCATCAACGAAACCAACAACGGTTTCGCTACTGCGACCTTTTTCCCAACGGAAATCCACATCCGTACACCCCCACATGCATACGCATGCAAGCACAGCCGTCACGGTCAACAACTTGTTCATTCCGTTTCTCATAAGGAATCCTCCTAACGCATTCACATCCCGCAAATCAAAAATAAAAACCCCGACTGGTCGGGGTCAACAGACAAATTACAAAACGTCACTCAGCGGGAGGCATTATTTCTTCTGGCAGATCGTAAGCCGATTCAACATTGTCGTCTTTAAACCCGTTGAACATCCACTTGAAAAAACCTACTGTCCCGCCCAAAGCGGCGCCCACCATAAAACCGCCAGCAGCGGCGGCAATTCCCCAAAAGGCCAATTGACCCCATTCTGAATCCGGGCCAGTTTCTTCCGCCGCGGCCCCGGCCACGCACAAGGCGATAAGGCCCGGACCCGACAAAGCCACACCAGTATTCACCCCATAACGAATCATGGGATTAGGGTTCCTGCTCATGGCGCAGCCCACAAGGCTCAAGGCAAGCAATACACAAATAACAGCTTTCAACACTCTCATGCTCGTAATATAAGGTCAAAGAATCTATTTGCCAATAACCTAATTTGCAGTTAGCGATAATCCGGCAAAAAGCAAGGATAGAATGCAAAAAGCCCCGTGCGAGACGGGGCTTTATCCAAATTTTTGTCTACTTACGGAGCACAGCCGGCGCTCGGGTTGACCCAACCGTCTTCCGGAGGAGCTTCGCCCGCCTTCCAGCAATGGAGCGTGTCGAGCACGTCGCCTTCCTTGAACGTGGACCAGTCCGTCACCTTCTTGAAGTTGTTTTCCAGAGAGGTGTTGTACCGGGTCATGTAATGGTCAATCAAGTACTGCGGGCATTCCACCTCCTCGATGTAGTAGGTCGGATTGTCCGCAGCCATGTACCAGTCGGCAAACCAGTGGCAACCGCGCAAAAGGTTCGGGAGGCCGCCGTCAGCGAAAGCCGCGTCGCACATGTCCTTCACGCACGTCTGGTAACATTCCAGGGAGCCTTCGGTGCCGCAGTTCGTGTTTTTCTGGCATTCCGTAAGGAACCCGCCAAAGCCTGCGCCCCAGTTAAAGCCGGCGCCCTTGTTCACCTGGGTGGAGAGCGCATCAAAAGCGCCCACGCCACCACCCGGCACCATCAAGTCGAACTGGCCCGCAGGCAAGTTGGCATTGCCGCCCGCCACATCGTTACCGATGTTGCTGGCCATCACCACCAGGTGCTTGCCCTTGAGCGCCTTATGGGTCGCCTTGGGCGGGTTATTCTCGAACTCATCCTTAAAGTGACCGTCGTACTGCAAATGGTAGCACTTGCCGCACTTGCTATCGGCAGTGCCCGCAACGTATGCATAAGAAAGAGTGTCGTTCACGGCAATAGGCGCCATGTCGGTGCAGGTGAACACGCCCTTTTCCTTTTCGTCGCCGCAAGCGCTCCTGGTGCCTTCGTAACCGAACCAGGACTTCGTCACGTTACCCAAGGTAAAGGTAGGCACTTCGACATCGTGGATGTTGCAGTTGCGCGCAGTGGCAAAGTCGGCAAGGTACGCCTCGTTAGAAGAAGTGTCTGCACGGGTCTTGTCGTTCGAGCTTTCTTTAAGCCAGGAACAGTGCGGCTTGCAGGCGTCCCAGTAGCGGGTATTCCAGCCGCGTTTTGCCATAGCGCTGATGTCCTTGGTGTATTCGGACGGAGGCGGGCCATAAGATTCAATAGTCGGAAATCCGTCGGGGCCAATTTCCGGTTCCTTGCTGCTGGAACTTTCGGGGACCACGCCGGCACTGGAACCCGGAACCGTGCCGCTCGAGTTCGGGTCGACTGCCGCGCTGGAACCGGGGACGACTGCACTGGAGTTCGGGTCGACAACAGCGCTGGACGCCGGGTCGATTACCGCGCTCGAGAGGCCGGGCTGCTGATTATCCGGAGACGACGGGTCGTCGCCGCAAGCGCAAATCATGGCGACCGCACCGGCCGCAACTACCGTCTTGAACAACCTACGTTTCATAGAACCTCGTTACGGAGCGCAACCGGCACCCTTGCCGTTCGGATCGTTCGGATTCTCGCCGTCCTTCCAGCAATAGACCGTGTCGAGCACGTCGCCCTTCTTGTAATCGGACCAGTCGTCATGCCAGCGCCAACGGTTTTCCTTGGTCGTATTGAAGGTCGTCATGTAGTGGTCCACCAGGTACTGCGGGCATTCCACTTCTTCCCAGTTGTAAGTCGGGTTGTCGGCGGCCATGTACCATTCGGCATACCAGCGGCAGCCGCGCAGCAGGTTCGGCCAGTCCTTGAACACTTCGTCGCACTTCTTGATAACGCATTCCTGATAGGCTTCTACGGTGTTGTCCCAGCCGAGGCTCTGCTGGCATTCGGTCATAAATCCACCGCCGTTCGCACCGAGGCCGCTAGCAGGCACGCCAATCTGCGTAGAGAGTGCGTTGAACGCACCCACGCCACCGCCCGGCACGAGCATGTCGTACTGGCCGGCTTCCACGTCGTAACCGATGTTCGAAGCCATCACGATCATGTGCTTGCCCTTGAGCGCCTTGTGCGTCGCCTTCACGTCGTTCGCATGGTTGCCGCCGTTAAACTGCAAATGGAAGCACTTGCCGCATCCGCCGCCGAACTGTGCGCCCGGAGCAGCAACGTAGCCGTAAGAAAGATTCTCCGTCACCTGGATCGGGGCCATGTCGGTGCAGGTGTAGGTACCGCCGGCGTTGTTGTTGACGCAGGCGCTGTTCGTGCCCTCGTAACCCATCCAGTACTGCTGAACCGCATGGCCGAGCGTAAACGCCGGAACTTCCACGTCGTGGATATTGCAGTTACGGGCGACAGTCCCACCCGCCTGATACGCGGCCTCGCTCGTAGTATCGACGCTGCTGAGCCAAGAACAGTGCGGCTTGCAGGCATCCCAATAACGGCTGCTCCATCCGGTCTTTCCGTTGCTCAAGATGTCCTTGGTGTAGGCCTCGGGAGGCGGGCCGTAAGATTCAAGAGTCGGGAAGCCGTCGGGGCCAAGTTCCGGATCGCTGGAACTGCTGACCGGGACAGTCGCACTGGAGTTCGGGTCGACCGACGCGCTGGAACCGGGGACGACTGCACTGGAATTCGGGTCAACTACCGTGCTGGACGTCGGGCCAACCACGGCGCTCGAGTTCGGGTCGACTGCCGCGCTGGAACCGGGAATAACGGCGCCGCTAGAATTCGGGTCAACAACCGCGCTGGAGTTCGGGTCAATCACCGCGCTGGAACCATCGCAACCATTAAGCGAATTGCAGGTTTCAGAACCCGTGCTATTTGACGGGTCGTCGGAACAGGCGCACACGAGCGCCACAGCACTCGCTGCAACCATAAACTTCGTAATACGTTTTTTCATAGAACTTCCTTTTATACGACCTTAAAAATATATTCAAGACCCATATTTTGCACGCAAAAAAGCAATTTGAAACATTAATATGTTCCCAAAATGTGCCCGGACGTGCTTGACCTCACAGTTTTACGCAAAAAAGACTGCGAAAAAAAGGCTCCACTATCGTGGACGCCTTTTTTTAGTTACAAATGCACCATTGGTGCAATTAGTCCCTGAACTTCACCTGCTTGGTGCCGGCGACGACTTCACCGATCTGCACCCACTTTTCGCCCTTGGCTTCGAGGTGGGCAGTGACTTCGGCCTTGTCAGCCGGGTCGATGAAGATGAGCATGCCCATACCCATGTTGAAGGTAGAGTACATCTCGTCCTTCTCCACGGAGCCGGCCTGCTGGATGAGCTTGAAGATCATCGGAGGATCCCACGTGGTGCGGTCGATGATCACGTCGACATCGTCCGGGAGGATACGCGGGATGTTGCCCTGGTAGCCCGAACCCGTGATGTGGGCGAGGCCCTGAATGATCTTCTTGTTGCAGAGATCGATGAGGCTCGGGTAGTAGCTGCGGTGCGGCACGGCGAGAGCTTCGCCGATGGTCTTGTCCATGCCGTCGACGAGGGTATCTACCTTGTAGCCGGCCACGTCGAAGAGCACCTTACGGGCAAGCGAATAGCCGTTTGTATGCAAACCGGTAGAAGGCAGGCCGAGGATGATGGTACCAGGCTTGATCTTCTTGCCGTCGATGATGTTCTCGCGTTCCACGACGCCGACGATGGTGCCGGAAATGTCGTAGTCACCCGGACCGTAGAAACCCGGCATTTCGGCAGTTTCACCGCCGATGAGCACGAGGTCGTTCTCGCGGCAGGCCTTGGCCATACCGGCGACGAGCTTGTCCATGACGCCCGGTTCCAGACGGCCGGTAGCCACATAGTCAAGGAAGAACAGCGGACGCGCGCCCTGCACGAGGATATCGTCGCAGCAGTGGTTCACGATGTCCTGGCCCGGCAGTTCGTGCGTGCCCATTTCGATATCGACCTTGAGCTTGGTGCCCACGCCGTCGACGGAACTCACGAGGACGGGGTCCTTCATGCCGAGGTGGTTGAGCGTAAAGAGGCCGCCGAAATTGCCGACGTCGCCCAGAACGCCCTGGTTGAATGTAGTACGTACGGATTTCTTGACACCGACCATTGCTTCGTCGGCACGTGCCAAGGATACTCCTGCGTCTGCGTAATTCATCTTCTTTCCTTTGCCCAGAATCGGGCACTATGTTTTGCCCTACTTGCGGGCACCTTGTTTTTCGTCAATATTCCTGAGCGCATCCAGAATGAGGCTCGTGGTATCGGCCATCTGGTTGATGTTCACCGTACCCGGCATCAGGTGCGTATCGAGCTTGTACATGGACTCGTCACCCCACGAGAGGATATCCTCGAGGGCATCCTGGCCGGTATGCTTGCCGCACTTGGCACAGCAGATGCGGCCGTCCTCGAAGGCCACAAAGCCGGACCCGAACTGGGATTCGCAAATCACCGTACCGGTGATGCGGCTCTTTTCCATGGTCTGCGCAAAATCGATGAAGGGGAGCACCGTGCCCGAGGCAAGGAGCGATAGCCGCTGGAACTCGTCGAACGCCTTGTTCTTCGTGCGGAGGCTGTCGCAAACGACCTTGTAAAGGTACACCATGATATTCGGGTTCTTGTCGAGGAACTTCACGAATTCGGCCTTCGGGATGAGCAGCACCGTGCAGCCGTCTTCGGCGGCGATGATGGTATTGCTCGTAGGCTCGTTACACAGGATGGACATCTCGGCAAAGCACGCGCCACTCTCGATATAGGCGACTACGGTATAGTGTCCGTCCGGCAGAATCTGTCCGCAAACCTGGGCCCGACCACTCTGCATCACGCAGAAGTACTCGCCTTCCACGCCGCCCTGCACGATGATTTCGCCAGCGTCATACTCGCGAATCTGCGCATTCAGCAGTAAATAGTCAGCACAATCTCGCGGCACCTGCTGCAAAAACGGAACACTCGCTTCGTAGCTGGAGGCAATCCATTCACCAATACCAGTAGTCGACTTCATCATAATGCAAAATTATAAATATTTCTATACCATTTGTAGGGCGGGTCCTCCGAGATGGTGCCGGATTCGCCCTCTTTTATGCCGAAAACGCATTCGTGGAGGTTCCGGACCAGTTCCACCGGCCTCGAGACCGCACTCTCGAAGAAGTCGTTCCCGCCGCCAGCGCTCTTGCGGGCATCGTTCTGGCACACGCGCTTCTCCCTGAACGGCCTGATGCGACCGAGCCTCGGTTCCGCCGCGAGAATGTCGTCGGGCGTCCCGTATATTCCCGGGTTCACCCACACGTCGGCGCTGTCGGCCACCGCGAAGATCTCCTCGAGCGAGAACTTCATCTCGCGGGTGGTATCGCCAGCCCACAGGTAGCAGCCGCCCGCCTGCCTTATAAGGCTCGCGGTGTAGCTCCTTCCGCCGGGCGCATACCACACGCCGCCGTACGCCATGCCCGCGATTACGCGCGGGCCGTTCTCCCTGCAAGCAGACATCGGGTCGGTTTCCTTCTCCGCCATGCGGGAAAGTTCCTCGCCGTAGCCTGCAGAAATCTCTTGCGCACGCGCCTCCATCCCGAAGAGCTTTGCGAACAAACTAATCCACTCGAATTTCGCGAGAGGCGATTCCTCCTGCCATTCGGAAGTAAGCATGAGCGGAATCTCGAGGGTCGAAAGCCTGTCGTAGTCATCGTACGCGCCGCCGGTCGCAAATGTCATCACCAGGTCGGGCTTGAGCGACACCACCTTCTCGAGCGACACCTGCGGCCCGTTGCCCACCTCGAGCACCTCGCCCTGCGAAACCTTCGCGGCAAGCGCGCTATCCACGATGTAGGCGCCAGCGCCCACGCCCACGATGCGGTCCTCGACACCGAGCCTCAGCATGAACCCAATCTGCGCCGACGAGAGCACCACCGCCCGCGAGATAGGCACCCGCAGCACGATCGAACCCTTCCACGCGCCGTCCGCGACAACGCCCGCCGAACCCGCAGCGTGAGCCGCGGAATCGAGCAGCACGAACCGCTTCACCAGCGTGTCGCGCCCCACGACCGAGCGAATTTCCGCCACGTCGGCCCCGCAGGCCTTCCCCATGCGCAGCATCCTGCTGTATTCCATCGGAGAAAACACCGCGGAATCCGCGCAGGCCCACCCCGAACCGGGCTTTCCCGTGCCGGAAGCCCCGCGGGAGGCATCCCCGCCGCAAGCACAAATCGCGAGGCAAATTGCCGCCGGGAACGCTCCCCGGACCGCAAATCCCCCCAACCACCCCCCGAGGAACGGTCTCAAAAATGCACGTAAATCGTTGATTTTTAACATCTTATGAAAAATTTCGGTGCACATTCGCAAAACATAATGTATTTTATACATCGTCAATTCCTTATACGGAGTCTTGTATGAAGACAAAAATAGTTTACCTGGTCTCGCTCCTGTGCGCACTCACATCCGCAACAAGCGCCTTCGCAGATTCGGAATCCGGCTTCTACGAAAAAGACCACGTCCGTGGATTCATCTCCGTCGGCGCCGACTACCGTGGCATGTCCGAAGGGTTCAACAACTACGTGAACAACATCGCATTCATCAACCCGGGCCACGTCATCAAGAGCGAAAAAACGGGCAGCGAGGAACTCTACACGGGCAGCACGAAATACAGCAGCTTCGAGGACTACTACATCTCGTTTCACATGAACATCGGTGCGCAGTACAAGCGGTTCCTCACCTGGTTCAACATCAACGCCATGCCGACCCAGATTTCTGAACGCCCCGCCGAAACCTACACCATCGCGTCCAAGAGCGGCGAAGCGCAGAAGGCCCCCCTGTTCGACGTCAAGTGGTTCACCTACGGTGTCGACTGGATGTTCGGCTGGAAGCTCTTCGGCGAGAACACCGTCATCAACCTGATTCCCTCCGCCGGTATCGGCTTCAACCTCATCAACTTCCATTTCGCCTCGCTCTTCACCGCAGGCGAAGTCGGCAACTACGTGCAGATGCGTGACCGCTACTACAGCACCATGGACCCGACCCTCACCGGCGAACTCGAATTCCGCCTGGAAATCAACCCCATCGCCATCGGTATCTACGGCGGCTACCGCTACGTGCGCTACAGCGACCTTGAAGTCGAAGGCGACATCATCGTTCGCCACCCGAACGACACGGACAACGACGGCGACACCTGGTATTTGGGTGTGCGCGTTACCTGGACGTTCATGAGCGACTGGCAGCGCAAGCAGGCCGATAAGTTATAAGACCGTTCGTTCGACATTTCGGGTGAAGAACCTCCGGTTTCTCACTCACTCTCGCAACCACGCCTCGTCAATACGAGGCGTTTGTTGCTCACGGATGCCCGAGCACTCGACGTTTCGGGTGTTAAAACCCCAGCAATTTTTCAACCGCCCCAGTTCAACAACTGGGGCTTTTGCTATCCGTCGCAGAACAGGCCTCCGTCGGCGGCGCTGATTCCCCTTTCGGCGACGCGGTCCATCGCCACGTAGAAGGTGGCGAGTTCCTGCAGGTACGGGTCCGTCTTCCAGCGCACCAGGCGGTTCTCCTTCGAGTACGAGAACTGCCACCCGAGCAAAAGCATCGGGAGCCCCATCATGCGCAGCCTGTCGGGCAACGGCGCGTACTGCCCCTGCGTACTGAGCAGCACCACCGCGTCCATCTTGCGGTAGCTCGCGAACAGCAGCGCATCCTCGAGCAGGGCCATGTTCGGCCTCACGCCCTCGGGCCCCACCTGATCGCAGTAGTGAATCTGGTATCCCGCGAAACGCAGCTCCCGCTCGAAGCACGAAAGACCCCAGGTTCCGCCGTACATGTGCGGGTCCTTGTACGGGTGATAGTAATGGCAGTCCATCACCGCGTAGGTGCTACCGGGCGCGAATACGCGCAGGGCCTCATGGCGCGCCCAGTTCTTGAGCGAGCGGAAATCGATTCGCGAGTGGTAAGGGTGGTGAAACCTGTAGAATTCGTTCACCTTCTTCAGCGTATAGCCGTCCACAAAGAAGAACAGCCTCAGCGGACTTTTTTTCATGGGTACTCCGTTTTAAAGTGTCTCTATCCTTAAAACGGATTTGCCCCCCAAAATGAGCCGTAAAATTTTAGTTTACATGCAGTTTTTACAAAACTAGTCCAGCAAGTCCCTGCTTTCGAGATCGTCCATGAGCGATTCCGGCATGCGGCGTTCGAGTCTCTTGTATTCCGGATCAGAAAGAGTCTTCTTCCAGCGAGCGGACTTTTCCTTGTCGCCCATGTCGGCATAGATGCGCACCAGGTTCAGCGCCGCGCACCAGTAACGGATGGACTTCCCGGTACGTGCAAGGTAATCGGTGGCGCTCTTCTCGTAGATGTCCGCGGCTTCCTTGTAGCGCTTGAGCTTGTAGAGCATGTCGGCCTTGAGCTGCAGAAGCACCGGATGGTTCGGCGCCTTGCCGAAGCCCACCTTCAAAATCCTGAGCCCCGCATTGTAATCGCCCTTGTCGTAGTACATCCAAGCGAGCGAGGTAAGGAAAAGGGGCCAGAACTGCTTGGAAACCGAGGCGGCGGAATCCACTACGGCGAGGTACTCGACGCGGCGATCCGTCTTGAAGGGAAGCCAGCTGAAACTCTTGTCCATGTAATATGCGTAGAGGGCGTAGAAGGCCTGCGCATCGAGTTCGGAAGATTCTTCGAACAACTTAGCACCCGAACGCGTCGTCATGGCGCCCTTCACCGAATGGCCAAGTTCAATCTGCACGTAACCGAGTTCAAACTTGCGCACGGCTTCCCAGAGCCCGGTAGACGCGCACTTCTCGAGGTTCTTCCCCGCCGATTCAAGCGCGGCCGTATCGCCCAGGTCGTCGTAGCGGCTCACGAGCACCACGTTCTCGAGCACGCATCCCACGCCCGCATTCTTCGCGCTCACCTGCTTCGCAAGTGCAAAGGCGCTGTCGTAATCGAGCGCCATGTTACGCTCGGTCACCCGTTCGGCAATTTCCGCGATTGGCGAAGGAAGCGAAAGCGTAGGCGCAGGCGACCCGCCAAAGGCGAGCGAGGCAAAAGTCAAAGCGACAAGAAATATACGGTACATGACAATCAATCCACAATGATTCAACGCTCCCAAATATACAAAAGAGGCGCACGTGACGGCCAAAGGCACGCGCAAAGCGGCGAAATATTAATCCAAGGTGGAATAGCGTTTTTCGTTCAGAACATTACAAACAAATTAGTAAAATACGCGGCGTGTATCGTGTTGATGTTCACCATGTTAGGCGTCCCCATTTTCCTCCGTATCCGTGCGAAAATCGCGTTTTTTATGCGACAATGCGGAATATTACAAATTCGCTATTTGACGGCTGTCACTTGTCTAGAGAGGGGCGCAAAAAGTATAATAGAAACAGGTAATCAACAATCTTTTAACATGCGTGTCACCAACAGCCACGGCAGGGCAAGACCGGCACGACATACCGTAGAACATTGCGAAACAATATGGGGGAAAACATGAAACCGATCCATAAGACATCCGCGATATCCTTCTACCTGATCAACTCCGGGTTCCAGGCATTCAAGAACCGCATCCGCGAGGAACTGGGAGCCATCAGCAGCATTTCGCTCGAGTCGCTCATCGACGACGCGAGCCTGCAGTCCTTATACCGTTCGGGAGAATCAGCCGACTTCGTGGCCGCAAGCATCGCGGGCCCGAACATCGACTTCGATGACGATTACGCCGACGCCGGCTAGGCGCCCGGCGCTATTTCTTGGATGACTTCTTGTCGTCCTTCTTCTTGTCGTCCGAGGGGAGCGCATTGGACGGAAGGTTGCAGCCTTCCATCACGTAGAACTTGCCCTTGCGGACGGTCACCACCTTGGTGTTCGTGTTCGCGCCGCGCGTGAACTTGATTTCACCGAACACGATGTTGGCGGCGTCGTAGCTGAGGCCGCTCACCTTGTCTTCGGCCGGAGCTTCGCCCCACTTTTCCTTGAACGCCTTCGAGAAGTTCTCGTAGGCTTCTTTGTTACCCGAGAGGTCCAGGCCCGGCACGCTGAAGTACGTGCTGTCCACCAGGTGCTTGCCCTGGATCAGGAGTTCACGGCCGTACCAGCCCGAAGTACCGAGCATCGTTCCCTTGATCTTGTTGTAGGCGACCTGCCCGACCATGAGGCCAGCATCGCCCGGGTTCGTCGACGGGATGAAGATGCCGGGAATTTCCATGGTGGAATCGGCCAGGTAGTCGCGGCGTTCGCGGGCGCCAACGGCATCCAGGTCAGACGCGCCGCGGGCGATATTGCGCCTGCGGTTTTCCTGCTTGAAGCGCACGTCGCGCAGAAGCTTGAACTCGGTGGAGTAATCCGGGCGGCCTTCGACGTAGTTCCTGAAGGCGGAAATCTTTCCACCGCGACGCTCCACGGCACGCGTAAAGCTCTGGGACATCGCCGAGCCGTAGTCCCCGATGGGGCTGAGCACGGCAAACTCGCGGATATCGAGGCACTTCGTGGCGAAGTCCGCAATCTTGTGGGCGAGGTTGTCCATGGTGATGTTCACCTGGAAAATGTTCGGGCCCATCTTCGCGATGCCGTCGTCGGTCGCGGTAGGCGTGAGCATCGGGATATTCTGGAAGTTGCTGCCGAGCCAGGCGGCCACGGTCGCCGCGGGGGCGCTCATGATGGGGCCAATCACAGCGACGATGCTGTCCTGGTTAACCGCCTGCTGAGTGCGCATGAGCGCGATGGAGGCGTCGGCGCGGGTATCGGCGGTGCGGATGCGCACCTTGCCTGCAAGGCCCGCCTGTTCGTGGGCGAGGTAAACGCCCTGCACCGCGGCCGTACCGAACTCGGCGAAGTCGCCCGAAAGCGGGGCGAGCACGAGCACCGTCGGCATGCCGGCACCGAGACCCTCGATGGATTCCAGGCCCTGCTGGGCGGTAGCGGTAAGGTTTTCGGCAACGCCGCCGCTAACAACCTTCTTGTACCAGTAGCGGGCGGCGCGGTAGCGCTTCACGTTCTGGCATTCGCGGCCCATCTGCAGCTGGATCCAGCCCACAACGTCCTTGTCCACCGGGTACTTCTCCAGAAGCGCCTGGAGCTGGTCGGCATTCAAGAGGCTCGCAGCGAGCGTCTGGATGGCGACTTCCTTGGTGTGGCCCTTGGCGGCCGGATTCTTGGTATAGGCCAGGATGCGCAACATGGCCTCGACACCCTCGTACACGGAGCCCTTCTCCACGAGTGCGATGGCACGGGCGAGTTCCATGCGTTCACGGTACTCGGACGCCATGTGGTATTCCAGGAACTTGGAGGCAAGCTTCAGGGCGTCATCGCGCCTGTGCTCGCGCAGGTAGCATTCCGTAAGGAGCACAGAGGCCTGAGCGCCTTCGTGCCTGCGGAAGTTCTTGGAATCGGCAATTTTCTGGAGGGGGGCAATCGCTTCGGCATACCTGCCGTCACGAATCATCGCCTTGGCCCTGGAAATATCGTCCTGGGCAAAAAGCGAACCCGAAAGCGCACACACTAGGAGGAGGGTTGTGAGTCGATTCATAATAATCTACCGAGCTTCTTCGTCAGCGGCCTGAACCACTTCGTGTTCTTTCTTTATTTTCTTCTGCATGGATTCCGGGAGCTTGACCCAGTCGATGACATCCACCCTGAACGGGAGGCCGCTATCGGCGAAGGCCTTTTCCACGGCGGTCATAGCTTCGAACGACAGGGGGCGCTCGGCGATAACCGCAAGGTCCAATTCTGTTTCAGGAGTCAGATCCACGCCCGTGAGCCGGGGGCCGTAGGCCCAAACTTCCAACCCGTCGAAATGGAGGGCGAGAATCCGCTGGACTGTTTCCAGCTGTTCAGTTTCTAAGCATAGTGCCATAGTGTGCCAAATATAGTTAAAAAGGGAGAGCCGGTCGCCACGGGGTTGCAAACGCACCGCAGGCGCCACAGGCAATCCGCAAAATATGCACAAAAAAATGCATCCAGGGCGTGCGTCACCTCGGATGCATTCTTAAAAAACTATGTCGAAGGCCTTACTTGTCCTTCTCCTTGCAGTGGCATTCGCCATCTTCGCAGGGGCAATGGTAGCAGTCGCCCGTCTCGGCGTAGTCCTTACCGCTCCAGCAGTAAGTGCAGAGCTGTTCGGCAGGGAGACCGATGGCATGGACCAGGTCGTCGATGCGCTGGAACGCGAGCGTCGTCAAGTTCAGGTTCTTGCGGATGTATTCGACCATTCCCTGGTAGGCTTCGCTATCCGGGTCGGTGTACTTCGCGATATCGGCGTTCTCGCCTTCCTTTTCGCGAATGTAGCGGCGCGTGATGAGGTCGTAGACGCTCTTGGAACGCGAGAAGTTGATGAACTTGCACGGATAAACTAACGGCGGGCAGGCGATGCGCATGTGCGTTTCCTTGCAGCCGAGAGAGTAGAGCTTGGCGGCCTGCTTGCCGAGCTGGGTACCGCGCACGATGGAGTCGTCGCAGAACACGAGACGGCGGTCGCGGATGAGTCCCGGAACCGGGATGAGCTTCATGGAAGCCACATGTTCGCGCTGGCGCTGGTCCTGCGGCATAAAGGAGCGGGCCCACGTGGGCGTGTACTTCACGAACGGGCGGGCGAACTTCACGCCGGCCTCGTGCGCATAACCGAGAGCATGAGACGTACCGGAATCCGGAATACCGCAGGCGGCGTCGGCCTCGGTGGGAGTGCGCTTGGCGAGCGCGGAACCACAGCGGTAGCGCGTCATTTCCACATTGCGGCCTTCGTAGCTCGAGGCCGGGTAACCGTAGTAGACCCAGAGGAACGAGCAGATGGCCATCTTCTTGCGCGGTTCGACCAGGCAGATGTCCTTTTCGGAAGTGAGCTCAACCACCTCGCCCGGGCCCATGTCGCGCACGTACTCGTAGCCGAGGTTCGGGAGCGCACAGCTTTCCTGCACGGCAATCATCGAGCCTTCTTTCTTGCCGAGGATAATCGGCGTGCGGCCCCACTTGTCGCGGCTCGCGTAGAAGCGGCCCGTGCTATCCATGAGCAGCACGGAGCAGCTGCCCTTCACCTTCTCGTGCACGTACTTGAGGCCGTCCACGATGGAAGCCTGCGTCGCGATGAGAGCGGAGACGACTTCGGTCGGGCCGACCATCCCGCTAGTGGTGGAGTACTGCAGCTGCATGCAGTTGTTGTGGAAGAGTTCTTCCTTCAGTTCCTCGATGTTCGCGATGAGGCCCACGGTCACGATCGCGAAGGTCCCGAGCTTGGTGCTCATCACCAGCGGCTGCGGGTCGGTATCGGAAATAACGCCCACGCCGACGTTACCGGCGAAGGTTGCCAAATCGTGTTCGAACTTGCTGCGGAACGGCGTGTTCTGGATGTTGTGGATGGAACGATGGAAATTTCCGTCGGACTTCAACACGGCCATGCCGCCGCGATGCGTCCCGAGATGCGAATGATAGTCAGTCCCGAAGAAAAGATCGCATACGCAATCTGACTTGGAAACAACACCACAAAAGCCGCCCATAAAAGCTCCTTGGAAGGGTATGTTCTACGGGGCGAAAAATAGAAATTTCCTTTTAAATTGAAAAGGGGCGACGCGCAGAGGCGTCGCCCGATTTTTGAATGTCATGTTTCTTACAGGTCGATAATGCGGTCGTTCTGCAATAATTGTTCGAAGCTCTGACGTTCGCGAATGACTTTTAATTCGCCGTTCGTGTACATGGTCTCGGCGGCGTAGCGGCGGCTGTTGTAGTTGCTGCTCATGGCGGCGCCATAAGCACCTGCATCATGGAGAATCAAGAGGTCGCCGACCTTGGCCTTCGGGAGCTTGCGCGTTACCACAAAGCCGCCTTCTTCCTGAGTGAACACGTCACCGGATTCGCAGAGCGGGCCTGCCACTACGGCGTCAACTGTTTCGTTCAATTCACGACCGTCGCGAGCGATGATAGAAATGCCATGATAGCTGCCATAGAAACTCGGGCGCACCAAGTCGGTAAAGCCAGCGTCCACCAAGTAGAACAAATTATCGCCCTGCTTCTTGACGGCGCGGATTTCAGCCATCAGGTAACCGCTCTCGGCCACCAGGTAGCGTCCCGGTTCGACTTCCAGGTGAACCTCGTGGCCGATGCTCTGCTGGATTTTTTTGCGGGCGTCGTCCCACAGCTTATAGTAGGCGTTCACGTCGATGCGGTTGCCCTTTTCCTCTTCGTGATACGGAATCGGGAGGCCGCCCCCTGCACTGATGGTGCGGAGATGGCTGCCCAGGCGGCGGCTAGCGTCCACCATGGCGTCGCAAACCTGCGCGAGGTGTTCAAAATCCGTGCCGGAACCGATGTGCATGTGCAGGCCGGTAATCCACATGCCGTTGCTCTGCGCGAGCTTGATGCAGTCCTTGATCTGCTCGTGCCAAATGCCGTGCTTGGAAAGGTCGCCACCGGTGTTGGTCTTGCGGGAATGGCCGTGACCAAAGCCCGGGTTCACGCGGATGGTGAGTTCGGACTTCACGCCGAAATCGGCAAGCTGCTGGATCATGTCGGGCGAACCGACGTTCACCGCGATGTTGTGTTCCTTCACGAGTTCGAGGGCATCCTTGTCAAAGATGTCTGCAGTGTAGACAATCTCGGGAGCCTTGCCCTTCTGCTGGCCGCCCTTGAAGCCGGCCTTGAGGGCGCGGACGATTTCACCGGCAGACACGGCGTCGACAACGCAGCCGAGCTTGCGGATGAGCGAAACCACGGAGAGGTTCGGGCATGCCTTCTGGGCAAAACGAACGGTGTCAAAGACCTGGACGTCCTTCACGCACTTTTCGATGGTGGCGCGGTCGTAAATCCAGAGCGGGGTGCCGTACTGTTCGGCAGCCTTGACAAAAACTTCTTGGGGGATGGAATAATTCATGGGGACAAAGATAGAAAATAGTTCCAAGTTCTTAGTTCCCAGTTACTAGAGAATTTCAGGAAGGGCCCGCACGATTTGCTGGCCCGCGCCAGTCTTTACACAAAATGAAAAACGCCGAGCGATTGGCCCGGCGCAGCTTCTACATGGATTCTATCGCGCTTCGCGCTCCAGAATGACAAAGAAGGTTAATTAGACGTGCTTGATCTTGTTGTCGCCCGCGTCCCAGTTCTTGCCGTCGCACACGAACTTGTATTCGTAATCGCCAGCAGCGAGAGCCATCTTGGCAGTCCAGAGACCGGTCTTCTTGTCCTTCTTGAGCATGTCCTTGTCAACAGCCCAGTTGTTGAAAGTACCGGCGACAGAAACGGTCGTTGCGAGCGGGCAATCGGCGATAAATTCAACCGTGACCTTCTTCGCAGCAGCCTTCGGAGCCGGGGCCTTCTTCTCGGCAGCGGCCTTCGGGGCGGCCTTCTTGGCGGCGGGCTTTGCACAAGCCTTGGTGCAAGCTTTCTTTTCGGCAGCCGGCTTTGCGGCGGCCTTCTTCACCGGGGCCTTGGCGGCCTTGTTTGTTGTTGTCTTAGCCATTTTTCATCTCCTGCTAATAATAACTTGGATAAAGTTAGTAAAAAATAAGTTTCGTGGCTAGATATAAAATAATATCGTTAATTATCGATTTTCCCGATACCGGCGCACGCCCGAGCCGGCTTTTTTCTACCTTTTTAGGCATGTTGAAGCAAATTATCGCCCCCAGCGTACTAAACGCGAACTTTCTGGAACTCGGTAACGGCGTCAAGGCCATAGAAAAAGGCGGCGCAGGACTCGTCCACCTCGACATCATGGACGGGCACTTTGTACCAAATATCAGCTTCGGACCGGGCATCTCGGCATGCATCGGCAAGGGCACGAGCCTCCCGCTCGATTGCCACCTGATGATCGAGAATCCCGAGAACTACGTGGGCGAATTCGCGAAAGCCGGCGCAAGCATTATCAGCGTGCACGCCGAAACCACGAACCACCTCGACCGCCTGCTGCACCAGATCAGGGAACTCGGCGTGAAGCCCGCTGTGGCCATCAACCCGGCGACCCCGCTTGAAGCCATCAAGTACGTGCTCGACATCGTGGACATGGTGCTCATCATGTCGGTGAACCCCGGATTCGGCGGCCAGAGCCTCATCCCGTACTGCCTCGACAAGATTCGCGAGCTCCGCCAGATGAAGCCGGAACTCGACATCCAGATCGACGGCGGCGTGAAGCTCGACAACATCCTCGACTGCAAGGAAGCGGGCGCGAACGTGTTCGTCGTGGGCTCCGCCATCTTCGGCAAGCCCGATCCCGAGGCCGTATGCCGAGAATTCGTCAAAAAAGTGCAATAATTGTAAATTTTCTGTTCTTTTCTTGATTTCCCTATGCATTTATGATAAATTATAGGGTTGAAGAGGAGAACAGGGATGAATTTCAGGAAATTTCTTTTTTCGGCCATTTCCGTAACGTTCGCTACGGCGTTTTTTGCCTGTTCCCAAATGTTCGCCGGTTCCACGGAAACCGACAACGCCTTCGCCAACGAACATGACGCCATAAGTTCCTCTGGTATCGGCTCAGAAACAACAAGCTCGCATAATACCGACCTGCCCGATACCATCGTCCACAACGACACCATCGCATACTTGTCCAGTTCTGAACGCTACACGTCCAGCAGCTCGAGCAGCGCCCACATCATAGTGCCGACTTCCAACTCCGACAGCCTCGTACTCACTTCTCCCGGCAGCGGCGGCATGGGCGGCGGTTGGGGCGGATTCCCCGGCTGCATCGACAGCGAGTCTGTAGCCGCGGCATACAACAACTCCATCAGGATCAACACCTTCATCGACGGCCGTATCGAAAAACTCATAGCGACGGGACTTACCCCGGAGCAGGCGAACAGCACTGCCCGTCAGGAACTGTACGTGACGCTCGGAATCGACGCGTTCCTCCTCGAGAATCCCATACAGATGAAGTACCTCAGCAACCTCCTCAACTACATTCTGGGCGGTACTGTCGAATCCGACTTCTACAACGAGGCAAAAGCGAACTTTACGGAAACCGGTACGCTCTCGAAGGACAACTACTGCAACTTCAATGCCTACGCCACTACGGGAGTAGTTATCGCCAACACGAACTACGCCTTCAACGCGCACACCCTCTTCAACGGCGTCATGTACAACGACAAGAACTGCATAGGCACCCTGTTCATCCCGGCCGCCATGGTAAATGTTATCGACGCCAAGTGCTACGACATGCCAAGATGCGACAGTTCCATCACTGGTACAGTCATCAGGGCGAGCTACAAATCCTCGGAAGGCCTGTTCACCTGCAGGGGCACGAGATGGGAAAAAGCCAACGTGATGGAAACCATGACCTTCGAAGTCGACTGTGACGAAGAAGGCAAGTACATCTTTTACGACCAGAAACCGGACACTTCGTTTGTATGCAGTCTCAACTCGGGATGGCACTCTGCGGAAACCATAGACGCGGAAACCTTCGGCATAGAGTGCGACAAGCACGGCAAGCTGGTCAAAAGCCCGAACAGGCCCCAAGTTACCTACGTGTGCCGCAAGGAGTACTTCTGTCGCGACTACGGGATTTACCCGAAGGGGCCCTGCTTTGACAGCGGTTGGGATTTCGCAGGCAAGACCGACCTGGAAACAGCCAACAGCGAGTGCGACAGCGAAGGGAAAACATACCAGAGCCCCTCGGACGCAAACCGCACCTACGTATGCCACGACGGGAAATGGACCGAGTTCTACAACCTGCCCTGCGATACCGACAACGAGCGCGTAAAAGTAAAAGCCCAAAACATTACCGGGTATGTAGAATACATCTGCTATAACGAAACATGGCGCCCCACCTACGAATGGCACGCGGAATACCCTGCCGAATACTACTTCAATCCCGAAATCAATTACGGGAGTTTCAAGGACACGCGCGACAACCACGTTTACCGCACAATCGGTTTCAAGGGCCGCACGTGGATCGCGGAGAACATGAAGTACGCCGGATTTTCCGCCAGCGACCTGGAAAAAGAAACCCGGTGCCTTGAAGACAACTGCCAGAATATCGGGCGCTTCTACAGCATGAACATCGCGAGCAAAGTATGCCCCGATGGTTGGCGCCTCCCCGATTCTAGCGACATCGAAACACTCGGCAAAACGCAGACGGAATCCTCGAAACTCATTTCGCAACTCGGCGGCACGGGCAGTAGTTATTCGGCACCCGACACCTACGGATTGAGCTTTATACTTTCTGGGCGGATTGTTGACACCGACCAGCCCTACTCACCCTGGCAAGGATACTCGGCCCTCTTCTGGATGAAGGAGACTAACGAAGATGGAGGCCGGCTCGTCGTCAAGGTCAACTATAACAATGTGGTATTCGACGGATACTACACCAGCCTGAGCGCATATTTCAATGCATATCCCGACATGGAACCTTCCGCCTTCACCCATGAGACCTTCCTTACAGTCAGGTGCGTAAAGAAGTAGTGCGGTTTTGCCCCGCCACGGCAATGCAGGACAAAGTATTATATTTAACATATGGTACTTGACGCTTTCAAAAAATACCCAAGCCAGATTTCGAGCGCGTTCAGGCGGTTCCCCGTCGCATCGGCGCTCGCCTTCTTCACGTTCTTCGCGCTTGTTTACAGCACGGAACATACAGAAATCTTTGATAGACTCGCCGGAATGAGATTCCTCGCGTGGCTCGGCATCTACCCTATCGCAGCGATGCTCATTTCCCTCACGACATCGCTCGTGCAGGAATCCCTGAAAAACGAAAGCAAGTTGCCGCAGGCAATCACCGGCGGCGCATGGTTCGTATTCTCGCTATTCCTGACTTTCGCCTTCTCGATGGATGTTTCCTGGGCGAACTACTACCTTGTCGCGACCGCCAGCTTCATCTATATAACCGCCACGTTCGGCATCTTTATCGCACCGTTCTGGAAAGACAAGGACGAGAACGCATTCTGGATTTTCCTGTTCAAAAACCTCAAGGCGCTAGTTGTCGCCGCACTCATCGCAGCGCTCCTGCTTGCATCCGTAGAAGCGCTCGTCTTCTGTTTTGGCGCACTTTTCGAACATGACTTCGACGAGAAGGTGTATTTCTACATTTTCTACTTCTGCGCAAGCGCCGTCTTCCCCATACTCTACTTTAGCGGCATCCCCGCCATCGAGGATTGCCATAGCGAAACACCCGCGCTGAACAAGTTCGCCACAAGCACCATCAAGTTCCTCTTCGTGCCGGTGCTTTCGCTCGCCATACTCCTCTTCTACGCCTACATCGTCAAGTTCATCGTACTGTGGGACATGCCGCAGGGAATGGTATCGTACTTTGTTTCGGGCTTCATGCTGTACATGCTCGCGCTCGTCACCGTCCTTTACCCCGCGCGGCTCAGCCCCGGTTCCACCTTCGAAAAGAAGCTCCTGAAAATTTTCCCCACCGCATGCATCCCTCTCGTGGCCATGATGTCCGTCGGCCTCGTCCGCAGAATTAGCGACTACGGCATCTCGCCATGGCGCCTCTACGTCGTCGGCATCAACATCTTCTTCTACATCATCATCGCAATTTTCCTCATCGACAAAATCAAGTGCAAGTCGCGCTACATCGCCGTCATATTCTGCGCGATATTCTTCGTCATCACCGACACGCCGCTGAACGCGTCCAACATTTCACATCGCGTCTGGATGGGGAGCATCAAGGCTGCGCTTGTCGAACAGGGCTACACCGAGTTCCCGCTAAACGACAAGGATACCAGGGAATTCTTGCAAAAGCTCAAGGACAAGGATGACAAGAATGCAAAACTCGTCATCACACGATTAGTTTCTATCGGGGATTCACCCTTAAATAATCCGACGTATTATTCCTTGGCCAACTACCTATCCACAAAAGACAGGTCCCTATTCAGCCTTTTACAGATTTATGGGGTAAACAATCTAGACTGCACCGATGATGATATAATCTGTGACAAAGACAGCATTGACAAAGAGCCGTTCGAAAGCTTCGAGGTCAGCATAGAGTACCCCGACAAGGCGCTACTCCAGGTGCCCCGCGGCACAAAGGGCGCCGTCGCCATAGACCATTACTTCAACAACGACGAGTTCGAATTCACGGGCGACACGCTCACCTTCCGGCTTTCGCTGAAGGAAGACACCGGCTGCAGTTGCAACAGCGACTCGACCGACGCCTGCAAAGAAGCGCCCGCGCCCGTCTACAGCTTTACCGTCGACAGGCAGACGCTCAAGCAGGATTCCATAAGGCAAATCAAGGCCGACGGGGCCACGTTCGGGATAAAATACCTGCATGCGGAAGAAGAGTCGAAGAGCAGCAAGACGCTACGCATCCGGGGAATATTGTTTACGGAATAGTTGATTCGCACCGAAGAATTTAAAGAGGAAAACCATGGTACTTGACACATTCAAAAAATATCCGAGCCAGATATCGGGCGCATTCAGGCGGTTCCCCGTCGCATCGGCGCTCGCCGTATTCTCGACCCTCGCGTTCATCTTTTCAAACGAAATCGCCCCCTCGCGCATTGAACAAGAGGGACACAGTTTTTGCTTCTGGCTCGTTCTCTACCCCGTCGGAGCGATGCTCCTTTCTATCATAACGACGCTTGTGCAGGAAGCCCGTAAAAATACAAGCAAGGTTCCCCAAATTGCCACAGGCATTGCCTGGTTTGCCATCTCCATAGCTCTGGTTCTCTATTATCCCGGAAAATCCGATTACTACAGGCACGCCTATCTTTCTGGCGCAATCTATTCGATTTACGCAACACTCATCCTGGGCCTGTTCGTCGCACCATTTTTCAGACAAAATAACGAAAACCAGTTTTGGATTTTCCTGCACAAAAACCTAAAGGCATTATTCATCGCTATCGGCATCACCGGAGTCCTGACGCTCGCTATCGAAGGTCTTATCTATGGTTCAGTCTCGTTGTTCGACCTGGGCAAAATTTCAGGAAAGCCCTACCTGTATGTTTTCTTTTTCTGCCGTAATACCATTTTGCCGATGCTCTATTTGGCAGGGCTCCCCTCCATCGACGAACGCCTCGACGAAACGCCGACATCGAGCAAGTTCACAAGCGGAGTCTGCAAGCTATTCATTGCCGTGTTCACGCTATACGTAGCACTCCTGTATGCCTACATCGCAAAGATACTTGTCCAGTGGGATCTGCCGAAGGGAATGGTATCGTACCTCGTTTCCGCATCCATGCTCATCATGTTCCTGCTCGTAACGGAGATGTATCCGGCGCAACTGAACCCGATAAAGAAAATTGAAAAGAGACTCCTGAAAATATTCCCAGCGGCATGCATTCCCCTAGTCATTTTAATGACTTTCGGAATCATCCGCAGAATATCCGATTACGGGATTTCCGAAGACCGCATCTATGTTTTCGCCATCAACATCTATTTCTACATCATCATAGCAATTCTGCTCATCAATAAAATCAAGTGCAAGTTCAGGTACCTCGCCATCGTCTTCTGCGCAATGTTGTTTGTACTGATGACCGGACCGCTCAACGCGACAAAGATTACGCGCGACATCTGGATAGACAGCATCAAGGCAACGCTTGCCGAAGAAGGCTACACGAAGTTCCCCCTGAACGCGCAAGACACAAAATCATTCCTCAATACCATCGATGACAAGTCCCCCATCGTCTATTCGCGAGTGCATATTCTCCAAAACAGGTCTAAAAAAGAACTGGCCGAATTTTTCGAGACTGACAGCATCTATACGGACTACAACGCAATCCTCTCAACACCCCCAAAAGACGCGGACAAGAATAAGCCGAAAACACTGCTGCATGGCAGTTACTCCACGGACAAGACTTACGACATTCCCCCATACGCCACACGAATGGAACATATCGACAAAAAATTCAGCAAGGACGAATTCGAATTGCGGAACGACACGATATTCTTCCAGATTGCGCCCAAGAAAAGCGAAAAGGCCTTCCACTTCGCATTTCCCTACAAGGCGCGGGCACCCGAGGTTCCCTGCACACCGGAGCAAATCGAAAATTCAAGAAAGCGAATGGGCGAGAACTTCAACGAAAAAGATGTCCGTTGCCGGGACATGACCTTTAGGGACGATATAATCGAAGCAACCGACAATGCCAGGATTTTCAAGGAGATGGTCCACCTCGACCGCAAAATCGTCGACGGCGACACGATCCTTAATTTTGAAATCAAGGGCATCATATTCATGGAATAGCGCTTGACCTTTTTTATGCGTATAACTATATTTATGCATAAATAAAGCCGGCACGGATTTTCAACGCCGTACAAACGGTTGCAAAAACCGCGCCAAAAGGAATAAATTATGGAATACAAAATCAAGGATATCAACCTCGCGATCGAAGGTCGCAAGGAACTCGACCTCGCCGAAACCGAAATGCCGGGCCTGATGGCCCTCCGCAAGGAATACGCAGGCAAGAAGCCGCTCGCTGGCGCCCGCATCATGGGTAGCCTCCACATGACGGTGCAGACCGCCATCCTCATCGAAACGCTCGTGGACCTCGGTGCCGACGTGCGCTGGGTCAGCTGCAACATCTTCAGCACGCAGGACAACGCTGCCGCCGCCGTCGTGGTCGGCAAGAAGGGCACTGTGGAAAACCCGCAGGGCGTGCCCGTGTTCGCCTGGAAGGGAGAATCCTTGGAAGAATACTGGGAAAACACCGCCCGTGCCCTCGTGTGGCCCGACGGCAAGACCGCAGACCTCATCGTGGATGACGGCGGCGATGCTACCATGCTCGTGACCTGCGGCGCCGAATTCGAAGATGCCGGCAAGGTGCCCGAATTCAACCCGGAAACCGACAGCGAAGAATGGGGCGTGTTCCTCGCCACGTGCCGTAAGATTTTCGAGAAGGACCCGAAGCAGTGGACCCGCGCCCGCGAAACTCTCCGCGGCGTTTCCGAAGAAACCACTACCGGCGTGCATCGTTTGTACCAGATGGCCCAGGCTGGCCGCCTGAAGTTCCCGGCAATCAACGTGAACGACTCCGTGACCAAGTCCAAGTTCGACAACCTCTACGGCTGCCGCCACTCCCTCATCGACGGCATCAACCGCGCCACCGACGTGATGATGGCAGGCAAGATTGCAGTCGTGTGCGGCTACGGCGACGTGGGTAAGGGCTGCGCCCAGTCCCTGCGCGGTCAGGGCGCCCGCGTGATCATCACCGAAATCGACCCGATTTGCGCACTCCAGGCCGCCATGGAAGGCTACGAAGTCAAGACCCTCGACGAAGTCGT